>NZ_JBFUIF010000017.1:0-195542 GCF_056402015.1 Allobosea sp. P4_C6 | reverse complement strand
GAATTGCTCCCGGTAAAGCCGCGCAGGTTGAACATTCCGTCGCGGAGCCCGGCCGAAGCGGATTTTTGCTTGCGATCGAATGTATTTGAAAAGCCATTCGATTGACGCAGTGCCAGTGTCACACGATTATTACTGACATCGTCGCGGTTCCGACCATGACGATCGCGGGMKTTGTTGGAGCAGCTTGCACCGCGTCACCAATGCTAAAAGCACCACGAGCATAGCCGTGGGCTCCTTTTATTTTGAGGAAAGCCCATGATTGTGCCCTTCAATTTCATCGTCCACGCTCTGCTGCGCCTGTCTGCTTTTCTGCACTGGACACGCACCGGCGAAACGCCTCGCCGTGGCGGGAAGTAGACCGCCGATCTCACCGGCACAGCTTCGACCGAACACCGATTTCCAACGCGCCAGAGGCTCAAGGTCGCGGCCATCGCAGGCCTGCGCCGATGCTGCTTTTCATCTGAAGGTTTCTCAATGAACCAGGCCGAACTCCACATTGTCCGCCGCGCGTGGCGCCCATCCGCTCATAACGCCGCTCCTGCTCGTGGACATCGCCTGCTCGCGGCGGCAGTTGCCGTTTCCTTGCTTGCGATGGGCAACCCGGCATTCGCCGCCGACAACCAGCCCGCAGGCAAGCCGGTCGCTGGTGGTACGCTGACTGTGGGCCTGGCGAGCGACACCGCGATCATCGACCCCTCGATCACGGGCAACTCCATCACGGCGCTCATCACGCGCAATCTCGTCGACTCCCTTGTCGGCCAGGCCGAGGATAATCGCTTCGCGCCCTGGCTGGCGGAACGCTGGGAGGTGAACGCCGACAACACCGTCTACACCTTCCATCTGCGACGCGGCGTGACCTTCAGCGACGGCACTCCGCTCGATGCCGAAGCGGTGAAGTTCAACTTCGACCGCATCCTCGACCCCAAGACCACGTCGAGCTACGCGAAATCGTTGCTTGGGCCGGTCGACAGCATCGCGGCCCCAGATTCCGGAACCCTCGTCATTTCCTACAAGCAGTCCTTCGCGCCGCTCCTGCAGGGGCTCAGCCTGCCCTATCTCGGCATCCAGTCGCCGACCTATCTGCGCAATGCCAAAAGCACGACCAATACCGTCATCGGCTCAGGCCCGTTCCTGCTCGAAAGCTTCACCAAGGGCAGCGGCAGCCGGCTGACAAAGCGTGGCGACTACAACTGGAGCCCCGGCTATGCGGCGCATCAGGGGCCGGCCCATCTCGACGCCATCGTGTTCCGATATCTGCCCGAATCCTCCGTTCGCCTAGGCGCGCTCAGCAGCGGGCAGGCACAAGCGATCGACGAGGTGCCGCCGGCCAGTTTCCGAACGGTCCAGGCGGATAATCGCCTTCAGGTCGTGACGCGGGAGAACCCCGGCGTGAACCGCGCGCTTTTCCTCAACACGAGCCGGGGGCCTTTCGCCGATGCCCGCGTCCGCCAGGCCTTCCAGAGCGCCGTCGATGCGCCATCCGCGGTCAAGGCCGCCTTCTTCGGCAGCCTGAAAGCGGCCGACAATATCCTCGGCCCTTCGACGCTCTACCACGACCCGAAGATCGCATCGGGCTGGGGCTTCGATCCGCAGAAGGCCGCAAGGCTGCTCGACGAGGCCGGCTGGAGCGCCAGGGATGCCGAAGGCATTCGCGCGAAGGGCGGAGAACGGCTTGCTGTCCGTTTCGTCTATGACGCAGCCGCCTGGGGCGCCTCGGACCTCACGCTGGCCCAGGCCGTCCAGTTCTCGGTGAAGAAGGCGGGCTTCGACCTGCAGCTCGATCCGGTCGATGCCGGCGGCTACACGGCCCGCACGGGGGCGAACGACTATGATCTCACCTCGCTATACTATGTGCGCGCCGAGCCGGACATCCTGCGGACCGTCTTCCATTCGGCCTATATTCCTCCGAATGGCTCCAACAACGCCCGCGTGAAGAGCCTCGACGACATCCTGACCAAGGCGATCGGCGCCACCGGCGACGAGCGCCGGCGCCTCTACGGCCAGGCGCAGGCCGAGATCATCGGCCAGGCCTATGCCGTGCCGCTCTATGTCGCCGCCTACCAGCTCGGCGCCTCGAAGAAGCTGCAAGGCATCAGCTGGGCAACGAACGCGAAGCCGAACTTCTACGATGCCTGGCTGGCTCCGTAAGGCCTTGCCCGTCGGGCTGAGGCGCCTTGGGGTGGTCGTCGCCGTGCTCTGGGGCGCGGCCACGATCACCTTCGTGGCGGTCAAGGCGATCCCCGGCGATCCCGTCGCGGTTCTCACCGGAGGCGAGAACATCGTCGACGCGGCCGAGCGCGAGGCGCTGATCCAACAATTCGGGCTCGATCAGCCATTGGCGGTGCAATATGCGCGCTATATCGGCCATGCGCTGCTCGGCGATTTCGGCCAGAGCTATCAATACCGGCAGCCCGTCGTGGACGTCGTCAGCGAGGCGGCCGGGCCGACGCTTCAGCTCGCTGGAACCGCGATGGCGCTGGCTCTCGGCCTCGCCTTCGTCAACGCACTGGCTACAGCCGGGCGGCGCAAGGGCCTGCGGACTCTTCTCGCCGGACTGGAGCTCGCCGTGCTGAGCACGCCGGTCTATTGGGTCGGCCTTCTGCTGTTGACGGTCTTCAGCTTCTATCTCGGCTGGTTCCCGATCATCGGCGGAGAGGGCATCCATGCCCTGGTTCTGCCCGCCGTCGCGCTGAGTCTGCCGCTCGCGGCGCTGCTGAGCCAGGTCTTGCGGGACGGGCTGGAGGAAGCGCTCCTGCAACCCTTCGCCTTGACCGTCCGAACACGCGGTGTCAGCGAAACGCAGCTGCGCCTGCGTCATGCTCTGCGGCATGCCGCGCTCGCGGTCTCGACGCTCACCGGCACGCTCTTCGCCGGCGTTCTGGCCGGCTCGATCCTGACCGAGACGGTGTTCGGACGGTCCGGCATCGGCCAGATCACCTTGCAGGCGATCAAGACGCGCGACATGCCGCTCCTGCTCGGGCTGGTGATGCTGTCGGCTCTCGTCTCGGTGCTGATCAATCTGCTCGTGGATGCGCTCTATCTGCTGATCGATCCGCGCCTGCGGAGGGCGACGCGATGAGCGAGGTTCTCGATATCATCGCCCGCACCCGCAGCGGCAGGCGTGCCGGGAATCCGTGGCGCGCGCCGGGGCTGCTCGTCCCGCTCGCCTTCGTCCTGCTTCTTCTGGCCGCCGCCGGCGCGCCGCACTGGTTCACGTCGCTGGCGCCCGATGCGGTCGATACCGACGCGATCCTGCTGCCGCCCAGCCTCTCGCACTGGTTCGGAACCGACCAGCTCGGCCGCGACGTCTTCACCCGCGTGGTCTACGGCACCTCGCAGTCCCTGGGCATCGGCATCGGCGCGACGCTCATCGGCTGCGCGGGGGGCGTGCTGCTGGGGACGGCGGCGGGTCTCGCACCGCCCGGACTGCAGCGCCTACTGGTGCGGCTGATCGACATCCTGCTCGCCTTTCCGGAAATCCTGCTCGCCCTGCTGATCATCGCTGTGCTCGGCCGAGGCCCCACGAACACCCTGCTCGCCGTAGGGCTTTCCAGCATCGCGGGCTATGCGAGGCTGGTGCGCTCGCAGGTGCTCCGCGTCTGGCAATCCGGCTATATCGAGCATGCCGTGGCGCTCGGCGAACCGACGCAGGCGATCATCGCCCGTCATGTCGTTCCCAACGCCGTCAGGCCGCTCGTCGTCCTCGCGACCATCGGCGTCGGCAACGCCGTGCTGTCGGCCTCGGCCCTGAGCTTCATCGGCCTCGGCGTGGTGCCTCCGGCCGCCGAGTGGGGGGCGCTTCTGGCCGATGGCCGCAACTTCCTCGACATCGCTCCCTGGGTCAGCTTCCTCCCGGCAACCGCCGTCGCCGCCTCGGTCATCGCGATCACGATCCTGGGGCGTCGCCTGCAGCTCCTGCTGTCACAGGGAGACGTGCCGTGAACGTCCAACTCGTAGGGCGGCAAGACTTGACCGCGGCAGCGCCGGCTTCTCGACCAACCATCATCGAGGTCGAGGGCCTGCGCATAGCCTTCCCCGGCAGGAACGGACCGACGGAGGTCGTGCGGGGCATCTCCTTTGCCGTCGGCTCAGGCGAAATCCTTGCCATCGTCGGCGAATCCGGCTCGGGAAAGTCGGTGACCGCACGCGCGCTCGTCGGCCTGGTGGGACCGGGAGCGCAGGTGAGCGCCAAGGCCATGCGCCTCTCGGGCCATGGCGGCGAATCCGTCGAGCTGATCGGTCTCACAGACCGGCAGTGGTCCAGGATTCGCGGCCGGGAGATCGGTTTCGTGCTGCAGGACGCGCTCGTCTCGCTGGATCCCCTTCGCACGGTCGGGCGAGAGGTCGGCGAGCCGATCCTGACCCACGCGCTGTTCCCGCGAAGCGAGGTCGGCAAGGAGGTCGAAACCCTGCTTGCTCGCGTCGGCGTCCCCGATCCGGCGATGCGTGCCGCGCAGTATCCGCACGAGCTCTCCGGTGGGCTGCGGCAGCGAGCGCTCATCGCCTCCGCATTGGCCGCCCGGCCGCGCCTGCTGATCGCGGACGAGCCGACAACCGCGCTGGATGTCACTGTCCAGCAGCAGATTCTGACGGTGTTCGGCGGGCTCGCCAAGGCCGGGCACGGCATCCTGCTCATCACGCACGATCTGGCCGTGGCGGCACAGCTCGCCGGCAGGATCGCCGTCATGCAGAACGGCGAACTGGTCGAAACCGGGCCGGCCGCCGAGGTTCTCCGGAACCCGCGTCATGAATACACGCAACGCCTGTTGTCGGCCGTGCCGGGCGCGGCGACGCGAGGCCGCTGGCTGTCTGCGCCCGGCCTCCGGCCGGTCAAGGCGCAGCCCGATCGTCTGGAACCCATCCTCGCCATGCGCGACATCGCGGTCCGCTTCGCCCGCCCGGATCGCGGCGTGACCCATGCCGCGAATGGTGTTTCGCTTGAAGTCTACCGGGGCGAAACCCTCGGCATCGTCGGGGAATCGGGCTCCGGCAAGACGACGATCGGCAAGGTCGCGCTCGCGCTGCGCAGGCCGGATGAGGGTGAAGTCCTCTTTCGCGGGCTTCCTTGGAGCCAGCCATCCGAACGCCTGCGGCGCCCTTTGCGCCGGCACATCCAAACGATCGTCCAGGACCCGCTGAATTCCTTCGACCCGCGCTATACCGTCCAGCGGATCATCGAGCAGCCACTTCGCCTTCACACCGGCCTCGGCAAGGCCGAGCGAGCGGAGCGCGTGCAGGAGCTGGTTCGGCTGGTCAATCTCCCGCCGGATATCCTCGGCCGGCGGCCGACCACATTGTCGGGCGGCCAGCGGCAGCGTGTCTCGATCGCGCAGGCGCTGGCCAGCGAGCCCGATCTGCTGATCTGCGACGAACCCGTTTCCGCGCTCGATGTCACGACGCAGGCGCAGGTGCTCGACCTGCTGATCTCGCTTCAGCACCGGCTCGGGCTGGCGATGCTCTTCATTTCACATGATCTCGGCGTGATCCGCCACATGAGCGACCGCATCGCGGTGATGAAGGACGGCGTCATCGTCGAGACCGGCCCGGCCGAAGACGTGTTCAGCGCCCCCAAACACGCCTATACGCGCCGCCTCCTCGAAGCGGTTCCTCGACTGTAGCTGCTCGTTTTGCCTGAAACACTGAACCTGCCGACGCCCACCCCCGGCCGAAGGACTGTGGGCTTCAAGCGATCGGCAGGGGAAACACGCCTGGCGCCAGAAAGTCGCGGACCCGTGTCAGTCACGGCCTGACATAGGTCCAGCCTTTCTCCTGCAACTCCATGACGCGCACGACGCCGGATTTCACCACTGCTGCCTCCGGAATAAGTGCGATGTCCTTGTTCTCGGCTTTGCTCATCCCAGCCTGTGTATTTCCGCAGGCTTTGAAGGAGATTGCKGATGTGCTCGCCGCAATCGCCTTGATCCGTGCTTTCACCGGTGACGTGTCATCCCGCAGCATGTGGAGACCGGGCCCGAAGGTGACGACTTCGATCTCCACTTTCTCCCCGAGGTCCTGGTAATATTGCGCGACATTGGTCGCATTGTTGAGCGCGAGATTCATCATCCCCGCTTCGTTCGTATTCACCTGCAGGATGAGGTGATGCGGCTTCTTGTCGGCCGCCTGCAGCTTGGCTGTCGGAACCGGCATGGGCTTCTTGTCTTGCGCCGCCGACGGCGACACAGCGACGAGGAGGCCCAGTCCGCCCGCAAGAGCAGCTCCGAAAATGGCTCGAATCCTGGTTGTCATTGCATTCCGCCTTTGAGTTCGAGGACTATTCGCGACGTGATCCGGACATAGCGTTCGGCCATTTGCAGGCTGTGGCGACCCTGTCTCTGGCCGCCTTCAGCCCTTTGAGAGAGAAGYGCCCGTCATAGGCGGCCCCTTGAGGTGTCGAGAGGCGGATGGCCATGCCCCCCTCGTCGGGAAGGGAGAGCAGCAGCCTTGCGACGTCGCCCTTGAATGCGGCCCCGGCTCCAAACAATGGCGGCCCCGCCGCAACCTGCACGAGCTGACCGTCATTGAGGCCGTAGGACAAAACGTAATCGGCGCCGCTGCCGGAGATGGCTGGTCCCGTCACGACCATCTCCGTTCGGCCCCCGCGGCAGTACATGGAAAGCTGCATCGGAGACCCGGAACCGACGCTGGACGATGTCGTCGCCGTGACCATCGGCGTATAGTTCACTGGTGATGTGGTTTCGCTGATGATCCAGTCACCACCGCCCGCCAGCTCGGCCGCTCCCTGCGCCAGAGCGATCCGGCTCGCAATCTCGAAGGCGGCGACCAGCGCAATCCCTTTCATCGAGACACTCGCGGTGCAGATCCCTGGCGATCCAGCCATTCCTGAGCTGCCGCGAACCGGTCGAGCCCCGGAACCGTCGCGGCCAGATTGATCGACTTCCATTTCTCGTCGAAACCCGGCTCCTGCAGCTTCCCGATGCGGCTGAACAGGATATCGACGAAGCGGGCCACGCGATCATGGCGGTTGGTCTGCGCCGGCCAGTTGAACGCGACGAGCGCAGTCGGCACCGCAATCGTCGGCACGCGTTCTCCAGGCTTGATCAGGCCGGGGTATTCGCCCGCTTCGAGCACCGCCGGCAGGTAGTAATCCTCGAATTTGCTGTCGTATTTGACGGGGAGAAACTTGAAGCCGGGCTCGAAGCGCCCGCGCACGAACGCGTCCACCGGCTTGGATGTGATGAAAACGACAGCCGCCATCTCGCCCTTGCGCATCTGCTCGAGCGCGACCTGATGGGGAATGAAGGTCTGCTCCGCATTGATGCCGAGGCGACTGAAGATCAGCGGCCCCGAATAGGCGGCGGCGGTTCCACGGGTGTTGAAATTGACTTTCTTCCCCGCGAGATCCTGCAGGCTTTGAATCTCGGGCCGAACGAAAACATGCAGCTCCGACGGAAACAGATTGAGCAGGTAAGTGATCTTGCGCCGGATCTGGGGGACCTGAATCTTGTACTCTTCCAGCGCGTCGGAGTTGATGATCGCCGTATCGATGCCGCGCAGATACAGCAGCGAGTTCAGGTTTTCCGTGGCACCGCGCGTGACGATCGGCAGGACATGCAGATTCGGCCCGTCATCGACGACGCGAGCCATCTCGGCGCCCAGGCGAAGCGGCGCGCCCTCCAGCAGGCCTGCGGCGAGGCCGACCGTCCAGGCATTGGTCTTCTCCTGCTCCGTTTCGGGCGGACGCGTCCGGCGCGGTGAGGCTGTGCTCTGGGCGCTGACCTGTGATGGCTGCGCCTGCGAATGGGTCGGCACGAAGACCGGAGCGAGCGCAGCGCATGCGATCAGCAGGAGCAGGCGCCGTATCGGGAGCAGGTTCATCCTCGTCTTCCCTTCCAAATTCGCGAATAATCCCGCAGCCGGCGTCCATCGCTCTGCGGGAGCGCCTATCGAAGCAGTGCGTCGGCGCGTTGCTTGGCCTCTTGAATCCCCCCGGCCTGCGCCTTCGCATAAAGCTCACGCGCCCTCGTCACTTCGCCGCGCGTGCCATAGGTGCCCCAGGCCGACAGGATGCCGGGGTCATATGTCTCGGCGAGCATGAAGCTCGCCCGAGCGCTGCCCGTTTCCGCCGCACGTTCGAGCACGGCCCGCGCAGATCCGATATCGCCCTGACCGAGCAACGCGCTCGCCCGCGCGATCAATCGCGTCGCTTCCGGGTTGCCTTGCACATCCGAAGTCGCTTGCACAGGCGCGACCGCCACGACGGCCGGCGCCGCCATTGGCGGTTCGGGAGCATGGTTGACTTGCGCGACAGCTGCGGGCGCTTCAGCCAAAGCGATGAGGGGTGCAGCGGCCGCGAGTTCCACGGCCATGACGGCGATCCGTTCGCGTTCCGACTGCAGGGCTTGCCGCAGTTCCGCGATCGTCCTCTCGCTCGCCTGCCTGAGTTTGCCGGATTCCTCACCGGCACTAAGAGACTGAGCCGTCTGCGCTTCGCTCGCACGCTGCGCCGTCGCCAATTGTTGCGTCAGTCCGGCGCTTCGCGCGCGTTCCTCTTCGAGCGCCTGGCGCTGCTGCTCCCGCGCCGTGTTCAGGTCCTTGCGCGCTGCCGCGACCTCGGCGAGAGCTGCCGTCTTCTGTCGCTCCTGTTCAAGCGCCGATGCGCCCTTTGCGGCTTCGGCTTGCTTGAACCGCTCCGTTTCGTCGCCGGCTTTGCGTAGCTGTGCCGTCTGCGTCTCGATCGCACGCTGCGCCGTTGCCAGCTGGCTCGCCAATCCGGCGCTTCGCGCCCGTTCCTCTTCAAGCGATTGGCGCTGCTGCTCCCTGGTCGCGTTCAGGTCCTTGCGCGCGGTTGCGACGTCGGCGAGCGCCGCCGTCTTCTGTCGCTCCTGTTCGAGCGCCACCGCGCCCTTTGCGGCTTCGGCCTGCTTGAATCGCTCCGCCTCTTCATTGGCTTTGCGCAGCTGTGCCGTCTTCAATTCGATGTCTCGCCGTGCGGCCGCCAGCTCGCTCGCCAGACCGGCTCCACGGCCGCGCTCCTCGGCGCTCGCCTGCTGCTGTTGCCCCGTCAGTGCAGCCAGGCCCTGTCGCGCGGCAGCCGCCTCTTGCATCAGAGCCGCCGCTTTCTCGCGTTCCTGCGCCAGAGACCGTTCACTGTCTGCTGCCGCGGTCCGCATGCGCGCGTCCAGCATGTCGATGGTGCGTCGGGCTTCGGTCAGTTCCTGCTCCATTCCGACGCGCTCTGCGTTCCAGAGTTGTTGCGCGTCCGGCTGCGGCAGCTTCGCGATCTCCGGCACCTGTTCGGTGGATCTTCCCTGCGCTGGCGTGTCCGCATGATCGGCGCCGGCTCGCAGGCTCGACGCGATGGCGATATCGGAGCTGCGACTCGGCAACTGGATAGCGCTCGTACTGCGTTGTGCGCTGCCCTTCGCGGAGCCGGATCTTTCGATGTCTCCCGGGGCAAGAAGCACCGCCACGACCATTGCTGCAGCGGCACCGCCGAGAAAGGCGACGCCATGACCCCACCCCGCCGGCTGCCCGGCCTTACGGGAGTGTTTGCTTGAGAAGCCGCGGCTAGCGCCCGCCGCCTGTCGGGCGCTGTTACCCGCCGAAGCCTCGGCCTGATGGCGCGCTATCCGCCTGTTGTCCTCGACCCAGTCGCGAGCCCAGTGCACGTCACCGCCAGCCAAGCCTGCAGTGCCCTCGACGACGACTGCTTTCTCAACGTTTCGTGCACTGTCGATCGTATTGCGCATTTAACGGGTGCCTATTCGGTCGGCGGCCCCGGGGACTGCCCGGCGACACGCTGGGCCGGGTGCAAGCTGGTGCTCCAGGAGTCGGGGAACGGCATCTACATCCGGCCAGTCGACGAGCGTTCGAATCCGCCTCCTGCCGATAAACCTGAGCGCAGATCGGCCAAGTCTAGAAGTCGCGCATCGGGGCAGGCGTTGAACTGACGAGGTACCCCATTTGTACGGTTGCGACGATCGGCCCGAATCCGCCGATCGTTCAACCTCGCGCCATGAGCGGACTCCGGCTCATCACCCGAAAGCCGGCCGCAGGAACGCAGCCGCCTCAGGAGGCAAATTCGGCGCACCCTCCGGGGGCGAAATCCACATCATCTTGCAATGCTGGCTCGTGACGTGGAGGCGGGGCGCGACCTCCTGCTCAAATCCGATGCCAGGCCGCTCCTCATCTCGGCGTTCAGAGCCCGCCAGTCGCAAGGCATTCTTCACCGGCCGCGTCTCCCCGAAAGAAGTTTGGCGCAGAGCGCACGCAACCGTCGCGCTCTACGCCAGCCTTGTCGAAAACCCGTCGGGTCTAGGCAAAGAAGCGGGCAGGCCGGAAGCTCTCGAGTTCGGGCCGCTCTGTGGCGTTGATGATTTCGTCTGCGGCCATGGCGCCGAGCGCGGGGGAGAGCGTCGCACCGCTATGCGTCACCATGACGTAATAGTTCTCCACGCCCGGGACGGGTCCGATGGCTGACAGGCCGTCCTTCGGAATCGGCCTCACAGTAACGCGCGCAGCTTCCGGCTTCACGGGTGCGATGCCCGGCAGGATGCGGGTGAGGCGATCGACGAGATCCGCGGCCTGTTCCATTCCGGGGTTGACCCCGATCTCGGGCGTGACGGCCGCATCGGCAGCGCCCCAGTGCAGCATCAAACGACCGGCTCCATCCGGGCGAAAATCGCAGACCGGTGATGCGACGACACGTTGGATGCTCGCTGGTACGGGCGGGGTGAAAACGAGAAAGCCAACGGTCGGTGCCAGCGGTATGTTCGGGAGGTCCGAGCCGATGGTGTCGTTCGACCAACGGCCGGTGCAGTTCACAACGAGATCGGCATAAAAGCTTTCGCCACCTTCGCTGCGCACGCCCTTAACCTTGCCGCTCTCGACGATCAAACCGGAAATCCTCGTCTGGGTGCGCAGGGTTGCGCCGTGCCGCCGGGCAGCGCTCATCATCGCGTGGGCATAGACCACGGGATCGAGCCAGCCATCATTCGGGCACCAGGCGATCGGCGCATCGCCGATCGCCTCGGGCGCGATGTCCGGCTCCAGTTCGAGCAACTGCTTGCGATCGATCCACTCGACCGCATAATCCCAGCTCTGCAAACGCTCGACCTTGGCTTTAAGGGCAGCCTGCTCCGGTTCAGCTCTCCATTCGACACGGCCACCGCCATGCCACCAGGGCGTCGCGCCGAATTCGTCTTTCAGGGCGGCGTGCGCCTTCATGCCGGCGACGTTGAGGTCGTGATAGGCGCGCGGCGACTTGTTGCTGGAGTTCGTCCACGCGAAGGAAATGCCCGACGTGCCCCCGCCGACGCGGGTCGCTTCGAGCACGGTGACCTTGGCGCCGGCGCGCGCGAGCCGATAGGCGACCGACGTCCCGAGGACGCCGGCACCGACTACAATGATCTCAGTCATGATCCCTATCCGTTCAAGAATGCCGCGGTCGGCCCTCAGGCCGCGCGCCTGCTGGTCCAGCCATCGCGGACAAGCGATTTCAGATCGCCCAGCGACATGTCTTCCAGGCCGATATCGCCGAGCAGATCGTTCTCCGCCGCGAAATCCCTGCCGTAGAGCGCCGAGAAGATGTCGACGCCGGCTTGATGCAGCGTCGCGGGGCGGCCAGCCATCTTGCCGAGAAGGACTGTCGGGTGCAGGCCGAAGGGTGCATCTTCCAGGACATAGCGCGTATCGATGTTGCTGGGTCCGTTGCCGCCATTGCCGCGCGCGGCGAGCTGACGGGCCATYTCGCCCACGGGACCGGGCTCGACATGGAAGGAGAGGTTATAGTGCTCGCGAATGGTGCGCACCTTGTAGCCTGCGGCCTCCGCAATCGCGAGGCGCTCGGCGTCGAGGGCTTCGAGGAGGCGGCCGACGGAATCGGTGTTGTTTTCGTTCTGGCCCCAGGTCTCGCCATGCTCCATGCGCGTGAAGTTGCACAACGCGATGCCGAGATGGTTCTGAGGATTGAGATTCGACAGCGAGATCGCAAGCGCGTCGTCGCGTTGGACGAAACGATCTCCGAACAGCTCCTGGCAGGTTTTCATGCCGCGCTCGGAAGCCGAGACGGGGATTGTGGCGATGTCGACCTTGGAGCGGATCGTCGAAACGTTGACGCTGGCATCGCCGGTTCTGCGGCCGGCGGTCACGGTCGTTCCCCAGACGACGACGGGCACATCCAGGCCGCGCTCGGCGATCCTGCGCGCGATGTAGAGGCCACTGAACGACGTATGGGAGCTGATGATGACGACCTGCCCGGAGACGAGATGGGCAGCCGCGGCGTCCATGGCCTTGCGGTGGCCGTTCGCCGGCAGGGCGAAAAGCACGGCGCCGGCACCGGCTACAGCTTCGGCGGCGCTCGCGGCCATGGCAACCTTGAAGCTGCCGGACAGGCTGCCCGTCGCGGTCAGCGCTTCGCCCTTGGCGATGCTCTGGCCGCTCTTGCCGGACGGCGACCACAGAACCGGCTCGTGGCCGAGAGAAGAGAGAAGAGCGGCATTGCCATAGGCAATCGAGCCCGCACCGAGCACTGCGACACGCATCGTCCTGATCCTTGGGAGTTGTTGGTGGTTTCGGAGCAGGCCGGGCATCAATGTCCGGCCTGCCTGCTGGACGCCGCTGGCGTCAATACTTGTAGCCGGCCTTTTCCATATATTGCTTGGCCAGGTTGAAATCGTAGGAGATCGGCTTCAGCGCATCATGATCGTAGTATTCGGAGGTGAAGGGCATTGGCACCGTGCCCGGTTTGCCGAACCCCGAGACCACGTTTTTGATGATCTGCTCGCGCGGGATCATGTGGCTCATCGCCTTGCGGACATACACGGCGGCCTCGGCAGCGCGGCTGGGATCCTGCTTGCCGAGCGGCGTCTCCACACCGGTTCCGAAGACCGGATGGTCCATGTTGAGGCAGGTCTGCATCCACTTGAACGAGTCGAAGCGATTGACCTTGCCCCAGGACGCATCGACCGTGTCGAGCAGGCCGCCGACGTCATACATCGGGTCGTGAGCATCGATGGCGCCGGATTTGATGGCGCTGAGCAGGGCATCCGCGCCCTGGATGTTGACGACATAGAAGGTCTTGACGTTGCCTTCGGTCTTTTTCCAGTAGTTCTCGTTCCTGCTGTATTTGTAGGCCTTGCGGGAAGGATCGAAACCCTGCGGGATCCACGGCCCGGTGCCGACGGCGCCTTTGGCTTCGAAGACCTTGCCGTCTGAGGTCTTAACCGGGAAGGTGCCCAGCCAGGTGCTGATTACATGGCCACGCAGCTCCTCCGGCTTCAGGCCCTTGTAGGCATGCTTCGGCATGATCGCGATGACCGGCATCAGGAAGTCGAGGAACATCGCGTTCGGCTGCGGCAGCGTGACCGTGATCTCGTGGGTGCCGGTGATCTTGTATGCGTCCGACGAGCCCATCACCGTGCTGAGCGGCGCCTGGAACAGGCTCGCATAGGCCTTATCGATGATGGTATCCCAGGTGAACTTCACGTCTTCGGCCGTGAACTCCTCGCCGGAATGCCACTTCACGCCCTTGCGCAGGCTCAGCACCCAGGTCTTGCCGTCTTCCGAGCCCTTGACCGATTCCGCCAGTGCCGGAACCAGCTTCTTGTTGGCCCAGCTGTCGTATTCCATCAGCGCGTTGTAGGCGGGGCCGAAGATGTTGGCCTCGTTGTAGCCGCTGCCATACATCGGGATGAGCTGGCTCGGCGGCTGCCAGGAGGCGAAAGTGGCGGTGACGTCGCCGGTGGCGCCCTCGATCGTCCAGTCCTCGGGGCGCGGATAGAAGACCGGGTTGTAGGTCGTCGATTCCAGGCCCTTCAGCTTGGGGTTGGTGATGATCACCTCCTCCGGATAGAAGACCATATGAAGCGGCTCGATCTCGTACCAGCGCTTCACGAACGCATTCATCGCCGCCTTGCGGTCTTCCGCCGTCACGGCGCGAGAATATCTCTCAATCGACTCGTCGATCTGCTTGTCCGCGACGCGGTAATAATTCTGTCCGTTGGGCGGAATGTTCTTGCTGTGAAACAGCGTTTCCGGGCTCGGGGACAGACCGCTATAGTAGATTCGCTCGGAATACATGTCGAAGCCGCCTTCGACATGGGTCTTGCCGCTGTCGTTTGCGCGCCTGGCGATCACGACGGAGGGAGGCTGGTAGCTGGCGTTGACGTCGATGCCGAGCCGCGCAAACTGCTTGCCGATCAGGTCGGTCCAGATCATGCGCGACTGCAGGTTGTTGAAGATCATCAGATAGAGCTTGAAGAAGGGCGGCTTGGCCAAGGCAGGCTCCGGAAGCCCGCCGGCCGCGAGCGCCGCCGCTCCGGCCCCGGTCCATTTGAGAACATCACGTCGCGTCGATTTCTCAGTCATCGCTTTCCCCTTCTTTTGTGTGATTGGAAACCGGAGCCCCGGTGTCTTCAGGCCTGGAAGCGCGCCGGGCGGAACTGTTCGAGTTCGGCTCTCTGGCGCCCATGCAGCACCTCGTCCGCCACGGCCTGGGCGAGGAAGGGCGAAAGCGTGACGCCGCTATGGGTCACGACCACGTAATAGCCATCGACACCGCGTGCCGGCCCGACGGTCGAGAGCCCGTCCGCCGGAATGGGCCGCACCGTCGTCCGCACCGCCTCTGCCTTGACGCCTTTCAGGCCCGGCAGGATTTCAGCGGCGCTTTCCATGGCGATCCGGGCCTCCTCGCAGTCCGGCGTGCGGCTTTCGAGCGCCGCGAAGCGGTCGTCGAGCGAGTCCTTGCGCACCATCAGGCGGCCGGCGCCGTCCGGACGAACATCGACATCGGGGGCATGGAACGGCCGGCGCAGCTCGACGCCGACCGGTGGGGTAAAGACCAGGAAGCCGACGGTCGGCGCCAGCGGAATGTTCGGCACGGTCTGGTTGACCGTCTCGTTCGACCAGCGCCCGGTGCAGTTGATGACCAGATCCGCTTCATGGAGCGCGCCGCTATCGTCGCGCGCGCCGATCACGCGACCGTTGCGCGTCTCCAGGCCGGTAATCCTGACCCCTGTCCTGATGGCGGCACCGTAGCGCTGGCGTGCGGCTCGCAGCATCGTGCCGGCATAGAGAACCGGGTCGACCCAGCCCTCCTCCGGGCAGAAGACGATCTGCGCGGCATCAGGGACAGCGTCCAGCGCAATCTCGGGCTCCAGCTCGCCGAGCCGCTTCTTGTCGATAATCTGGACGTCGTAGCCCCATTCGCGCAGCCGCACGACCTTTTCGGCTTGCGCCGCGACATCTGCCGGATCGACGCGCCATTCGAGACTGCCGCTCTGATGGAACCACGGCGTCGCACCGAATTCCTCCTTCAGCGCGGCATGGGCACGCATGCCGGCGACGTTGAGGTCGTGATAGGGACGCGGCGTCTTATTGTTGGAATTCGTCCAGGCGAAGCTGACGCCGGAGGTACCGCCGCCGATGCGGTCAGCCTCCAGCACCGTGACCTTCGCGCCGCCTTGCGCGATGCGATAGGCAACCGAGCTGCCGACGATTCCGGCTCCGACGACGATGACGTTCATCATGGCATGGTCCTGTGGTGGTCCGCGTTCAGCGCGGATTGTGGCAAGCAAAGGCGTGGGTGCCGTCCGGCGCGGACAGCGGCGGAACCTGCTGGGAGCAGACCGGCAAGGCAGCCGGGCAGCGGGTATGGAAGACGCAGCCGGGCGGGCGTTTCACGACACTGGGGATCTCGCCGCTGATCGCGTCGCGCGGCTTCTGCCGTGCCGGATCCGGCACCGGGATCGCCGAGATGAGGGCCGCGGTATAGTGATGGCGCGGACGCGCGAAGATCTCGTCGACGTCTCCGACCTCGACCAGATTGCCGAGATACATCACGGCAATGCGGTTGCTCAGGAACCGTACCGAGCTCAGATCGTGAGAGATGTAGAGATAGGAGAGCTTCAGCTCCTCCTGCAGCTCGGCCAGAAGGTTGAGGATCTGGGCACGCACCGAGACATCGAGCGAGGACACCGGTTCGTCGCAGATCAATAGACGCGGCTCGACCGCCAGTGCGCGGGCGATGCCGATGCGCTGGCGCTGGCCGCCGGAAAATTCGTGCGGATAGCGGTCGGCATGCTCAGCCGGAAGGCCGACGCGCTCCAGCAGGGCGTCGACCGCGCTCTCCCATTGCGACTGCGGCAGAAGGCTATGGACCCGCAGCGGCTCGGAGAGAATCTGCCGGACGCTCCAGCGCGGATTGAGCGAGAGATAGGGATCCTGGAAAACGTATTGCATCTGCCGGCGCAGCGCGAGGATGTCGGGCCGGCGATCCCGGCCGAACGTCTCGCATACATCGGTGTCGCCGAGACGGATCGACCCGGATGTCGGCGCGACCAGGTGCAGGATGGAGCGTGCGGCTGTCGTCTTGCCGCAACCGCTCTCACCGACGATGCTCAGCGTCTCGCCGATGCCGAGGTCGAAGCTGATGTCGTTGACAGCACGAATCTCGCCGGTGACCTTCTGGCGGAAGAGCCCTCGCCGATGCAGCGGGTAGCTTTTCACCAGCCCGTCGACGCTGAGAAGCGGCTTTTGCGCGACCCGCTGACGCGCTTCGGCCATCGATTCTATCAAGGTCTCAACCATGGCCGGGCACCCCCGTGCTGCCGCGCTTCAGGCAGTGGACGACGCGGCCGGACTCGATCGCCGCGGCCTGAGGCACGAGACGGGAGCATTCCGGCATCGCTTCCGGGCAGCGACCGGCGAAACGGCAGCCGCCGCTGAGCGTTTGCCCCGGAGTCGCAGCGAGGCCGACTGTCGGTAACCTTTCGCGGCGCCCCGCGGCGTCGATGGCGTAGCGCTTGTCGATCCGCGGCGTCGAGGCGAGCAAGGCCTGCGTATAGGGGTGGGACGGGCGGGCGAAAACGGCGTGCTTGTCGCCGGTCTCGCAGACCTGCCCCGCATACATCACGGTGATGCGATCGGCGATGCGCGCGACTACGCCCATGTCGTGCGTGACGAAGATCATCGACATGCCCAGGCGCTGCTTCAGCTCCTCGAGCAGATCGAGGATCTGCGCCTGGATGGTGACGTCGAGGGCGGTCGTCGGCTCGTCGGCCAACACCAGAGCCGGATTGCACAGCAGCGCACGTGCGATGCAGACCCGCTGCTTCATGCCTCCGCTCATCTCGTGCGGATATTGCGACAGGCGCGGGCCCGGATCGGTGATTCCGACGAGGCGGAACAGCTGCTCCACCCGTTGGAGTGCAACAGAACGCGGCAGCTTTTCGTGGACCTTCAAGATCTCCGCGAGCTGGGCGCCGACCGTCAACAGCGGGTTGAGCGAATAGCCGGGGTTCTGGAAGATCATGGCCAGGCGGCGCCCACGCAGCTTCTGCATCTCTCGCTGCGACTTGGCCGCCAGATCCTCGCCTTCGAAGACGATGCGCCCGCCCGCGATCCGCCCCGGAGGCGGAAGCAGGTTGAGAATCGCCAGGCTGGAGAGCGTCTTGCCGCTGCCGGATTCGCCGACGATGCCCATCGTTTCGCCGGCACGAACCTGGTAGCTGACGTCGTCGACGATCCGTACCGGCGCGCTCCAGGGCGGGAACTGGATACGCAGGTTCTCGACGGAGACCAGCACCGGCGCGGGTGTTTTTGCAGCTTCGGACCGTCCTGGCGAAGCAGCTTCAGCCTGTCTTTCGGCAGCGAGGCTCGTCATCAGCTTTTCGCCCGCGGGTTGAAGGCGTCGGTCAGGCCGTCAGCCAGAAGATTGAATCCGAGGACGGTGAGGAAGATCGCCGCACCGGGGCTGAGCGAGGCCCAGGGCGCGACCTTCAAAGCCTCGTAGTTGAAGTAGAGAAGCTGGCCCCAGCTCACCGCAGCCGGGTCCCCGAAGCCGAGGAAGCCGATCATCGCCTCCGACAGCACGGCGCCGCCGATGCCAAGCGCGATGATGACGACAAGCGAAGGCAAGGCATTGGGCAGGATATGGCGGAACAGGATGTCACCGGATGTCGCGCCGATGCATCGCGCCGCCTCGACGAACTCCWGGTTCTTGAGCCGCAGGAATTCCGCGCGGGTCATCCGTGCGATCGGCGCCCAGGAAAAGACGCCGATCAGCAGGATGATCACGCTCAGGTTGAGATAGGGCACGCTCTCGAGCGGCGTGTTGACGACCGTGACCCCGAGCAGCCGCACCACCGCAAGAATGACCACGAAGACCGGGATGACCAGGAAGAAGTCGGTGAAGCGCATCAGCACTTCATCCGTCGTGCCCCCACGATAGCCGGCGAATCCACCAACCAGCACGCCGATCAATGAGGCGATCGACATGGCGCCGAGGCCGACCGCGAGAGCTGTCGGGGCGCCGTAGATCAGGCGGCTCAGCACATCGTAGCCCATGCGATCGGTCCCGAGCAGATGCGTCCAGCTGGGCGGTGCCTTGGCGCCGGGATCGATCATCGGGCTCTGGTCCTGCGGATCGAAGGGTGCGAGGAACGGGCCGACGACGGCGGTTGCGATGACAAGCATCACGAGAACCAGCCCCAGCATGCCGGTGCGACTTCTGCTGAAGCGCTGCCAACCCTGTCGCCAGATGCCCTTGGCCGGCTTGGCGATGCGCTTCGCGACAGGCGGCTGACTCGTGATCGTCTGGTCGGTCACGCAGCTCACTCCAGGCTGATGCGGGGATCGATGAGGACGTAGATGACGTCCGTCAGCAGCGTCGTGCAGATCAGCATGAAGGCGATGACCGCGCTCGCGCCCATGATSACGGGRTAGTCGAGCTGRTGGATCGCSGAGATGTAGAGRTAKCCGAGCCCSGGCCAGGTGAAGACGGATTCGGTTACCGGCGCCGTGCCGAGCATCAGGCCGATCAGCAGACCGAGATAGGTCAGCATCGGGATGAAGGCCGCACGCAGCGCATGAACGAAGATGACGCGTCGTTCGGGAATGCCGCTGGCGCGCATTGCCGCGATGAAGTCGCTTTTCAACACGTCCACCATGTTGGAACGCATCAGCAGCGTCAGCGTCGCGGTGTTGAAGAATGTCAGCATCGCAACTGGCAGCACCATGTGCCAGAGCGCATCGAACACCGGGCTGCCCCACAACGGGTTTCGCGTCGAATAGGCGCCGTAGCTAGGCAGCCAGTCGAGCGTGTACGAGAAGACGAAGATCAGCAGGATGCCGAGGAAAAAGGCCGGCAGTGATTGGCCGAGCAGCGCGGTGCCCATCACCGCGAAATCCGAGCGCGAATGCTGGCGGCGCGCGGCCGTGATTCCGAAGAGAATTGCGACAGCGAGAGCGATCAGGATCGCGGGCAGCTGGATCTTGAGCGTTTCCCAGCCCCAGGTCAGGATCAGCGATCCGACGGGCTGGTTGTAGACGATGCTGGTGCCGAAATCGAGGTGCGCCAGTCGCCCGAGCCAGAGCAGGTAGCGGGTGAGCGGGGGATGGTCGAGCCCGTAATAGGCCTTCATCCGCTCGATCACCTCGCCAGTCATGCCCGGCGTCTCGGCCATCATCAGCTCGATCGGATTACCGATCGCATTGACCAGGAAGAAGATCGCCGCGCTGACTCCGAGCATCAGCAAAATCGCAAAGATCAGCCTTCTCGCTAGAAAGACGGCGATTCGCATCCGGAACAACACCCTCAGTTTATTTTGGACATAGAGCTCCTGTGTTCCAGACATGCTGTTCGGCACGCCCAGAACCGGGTCGGTTTGTTTGATCTATGTCAATGAAGGTCAGCGTATGGACGCAAAATCAGGGCGTCAAAGAATATGATTTTGCCAGTTCATTCCCTGAGGTTATGATCTCGACCGGCCCGGCAGCCGTGCGCCTCATGGATCGACGCGATAGCCGAGCCGCTCGAATTCGTCCTCGATGTCCCGCATCAGCGCCTCGGCCAGCGAGGAGCTGATCAGGCTGTTGGGGCGCACATGCCAGACGGGCGAAAAGATCTCCGGAGCGAAAGGCCTTACGACGAGGCCTCGGCCGACGAACTGCTGCGCATTGACCTCGTCGACGAGAGCAATCCCGGCACCGCTGGCGACCATGGCGCAAGCGACGTTGGCCATCGGCGCATCAATGAACATGCGCGGCAGGATGCCTGCTTGCTCGAACACCTTCTCGATGGCTGCGCGGCGGTCGGCCGATCCGATCGATACGAAACTCTCGCCGTCGAGGTCCTCCGGCCGGATTCTCTGCCGGGTCGCCAGATGGTGGCCGTCGGGGAAGACACAGGCATTGGGAATGCGCGCGATCATGCGGCAGATCACGTTCGGATGCGGGGTGGAATGCTCGGTGATACCGAGATCGATCTGCCCGGCGATGGCCCATTCGATAATGCGATCGGAGCTGCGCGAATGCAGCTTGACCGCCGTCTTTTCGTGCTTCCGGCAGAAGCGCGTCAGCAAGGGCGGCACGATCGTCCCGGCCAGCATCGGCATGACGCCGAGATTGAGACGGCCGAATTGGAGCTCGCGGATGTCCTTCGTCATCCGCTCGAGACGCTCGACGCTTTCCCAGGTCCGCTGAACCTCGGCGAAATACAATTCGYCATCCCGCGTCGGCTTGAGCCGTCCTTTCGTGCGCTGGAAAAGGATGATGCCGGTGCCGCGTTCGAGTTGGTACAGCATCTTGCTGGCGGCGGGCTGCGAAACGGACATCATCTCGGCTGCCTGGGTCAGCGTGCCGAAGCGCATGATGTGGCGGAAGAGTTCGACGTGCCTGAGATTTATCGCCATCCGTCCCCTCGCAGGAATGCGTCCGCCGCGTATTTGTGATCAGGATTAGGCGGTTCGGCGCAGTGAATATTCGCGACCGTCCCGCAATGCGATGACCTAGACCGGAGCATTGGAGAAAGGCGGCGGAGGCTTGAGTCCGGCGCTGAAGGCCTCGACGAGCCTGCTGGTGGGCCGGCCGCGCTGGCGGAAAAGGAAGATCGGGACGCGTATAGCAGGCCGGAAGCTGCGAAATACAAGGCCGCGATTGTCGCGTTCTCGGGCGGCCTCGCTGTCGACGATGCCGACTCCGCATCCGGCGGCGACAAGTGCACAGACCGTAAGGCCGAGACTCGCATCGATGATGGTCCGCGGGTGCTGGCCCGCCGTTTCGAGGGCCTGGGTCAGTTTGCGGCGGAATTCGTCGTCCGGACCGAGGGCGACGATCGTCTCGCCATCGAGGTCGTGGGCCTCGATATCAGGCTTGCGCGCGAGCGGATGTCCCTCGGGCAGCGCGATGATGCCTTCGAGATCGAAGAGCTTGCGCCGGGAGAGGTTGTATTCCTCGCTTCGGAGCTGGGCGATGCCGAGATCGATCTCGCCGCTTCCGACCAGGCGCGCGGCATCGACCGAATTGCTCGAATGCAGCGTGATCGCCACGTCCGGATGCGCTGCCGAGAAACGGGCGACCATCGCCGGAAGCCAGCCGATGCCGAGCGCAGGGATCGTGCTGACGACGATACGGCCCTGCTTGCGATCTCCAAGGCTGGCGGCGAAGCGCGACAGGTTCTGCATGCCGAAATAGGTTCGCTCGACCTCGGTATAGAGCAGGCGAGCCTCCTCCGTAGCCGCGATGCCCTTGGTGGTGCGGGCGAAGAGGCGCAGGCCGAGTTCGGCCTCCAGCAGCTTGAGAGCCTTGCTGACCGCCGGCTGGGAGATGTGGAGGATGTTGGCCGCCTCGGTGATCGAGCCGGAATCCATGATTGCCTTGAAGACTTCGACCTGACGGTAGTGCATGGGATAGCATAACCTCAATTCATATAGATCGTAAATTTATGAATTTGAGATAGATCAAAAGCTGTGATCTGCTGGCTTTCGTCGCCGCCATCCGCATCTCGACAGGATGAGCAGGAAAGCGACCAAGAAACCAAAGACTGACTTCGCATCGTGAAAGCGGTGGACGCCTAGCCGTTCGCCCACACTCGCGCGACCGCCGAAATTGCCAGCTTGGGGAACAGCACAACATGCGCAGCCTTCGTCATTCCTCCACCGTGGCGGCACTCGTTGCCGGTCTGTCTCTGGCCGCCGTGCAAGCCTTCGCCCAACCCGCGGGCGTCTTGCGCGTGGCGGTGGGTGCCGATCCCGCGACCTTCGATCCCGCCTTCAACGATCTTCCCGTGGGCAACGCGGTCGATCTGGCCGTGCTCGAAGGGCTCTATCGCCTCGACCCGCAGAACAACGTCCAGAAGAGCCTGGCCACGGACTCGTCCTTCTCGCCCGACGGCAAGGTGTTCACCGTCAAGATCAAACCCGGCAGGACCTTCAGCAACGGCGATCCGCTGAATGCCGAGGCCGTCGCGGCCAGCTTCAACCGCATGCTGGACGAGAAGACGGGCTCGATCTATCGCGGCCTTTACGCTTCGCTCGGCACGATCAAGGCCGTCGGGGAAGACACCGTCGAGTTTCATCTCGCCGAACCCAACGGCCATATCCTGATGCTGCTCGCCAACACGGCAGCGAGCATCGTCAACGTCAAGGCGCTCAAGGAGATGGGGGCCGAGTACGGCCGCAAGCCGGTCGGCTCCGGTCCGTACATGGTGGAGCGCTTCGTCGGCGGCGAAGGTTTCAGGCTCGTGCCGAACCCGAAATATGCGGGCGACTATCCCGCGACGCTCAAAGCGATCGACTTCAGCGTCGTGCCCGAAGACGGCTCGCGCATGGCTTTGATGGAAACCGGCGCGGCCGACATCGTCGAGCGTGTGCCGCCGGAGTCGATCGACGCGATCAACGCTCTGAAGAGCGCGAAGGTCGTGACGCCGCCGAGCATGTTCTCCGTGAACATGGAGATGGTCCTGCGCGGTCCGCTCGCCGATGCGAAGGTCCGGAAGGCTCTGAACCTCGCGATTGATCGCGACGGCATCGCCAAGGGCGTTCTGGGCGGGCTGGGCACGCCATCGGTCGGCATGGTCGGCCCGGGCACGCAGGATGAATTGCGCAAGACCTTCCCCTTGCTCCAGTTCGATCCCGAAGGCGCAAAGAAGCTGCTGGCGGAGGCCGGCTACAAGCCGGGCCAGCTCGCGCTCAGCTTCACCTGTCCGACCGGGCGCTACATCAAGGACGTCCAGGTCTGCCAGGCGCTGGCGGGGTCCTTAGAGAATGTCGGCATCAAGGCGACGCCGCTTGTCGTTGATCGCGGCACCTGGACCAAGGTCGTCGGCATGGAGCCCGCGCAGCGCACGGACAACATGGGCATGGTCGGGCGCGCCACGGCGGGGATGGACTACACGCTCTATCGGCTCTTCTTCACCGGCGTCGGCGCCAACCGCACGGGCTATTCCAATCCGCGCGTGGACGGGCTTCTGAAGGAAGGCCGCGCTGCGACCGACCCGGCCAAACAGAAGGAGATTTACGGGGAGATCCAGGAGATCGTGTGGAAGGATCAGCCCTTCCTCTTCCTCTGGTACCAAACCCAGGCGATCGGCGTGGCGAACCGCGTGCAGGGCTTCGCCGTCCAGCCCAACGAGACGCTGGTCTTCGACAAGGTCACCCTCAAGTAGCGCCGGAAGCGGAGGCGGAACGATGTTCGTTCTCAGACGCCTGGGCGGAGCGCTGCCGACGCTGTTTGCGGTCTCGCTGCTCGTCTTTTTCTTCGTTGACCTCATTCCGGGCGACCCGGCGCAGATTCTCGCCGGGCCGACCGCGTCGAACGAAGAGATCGAGAGCATTCGCAAGTTCCTCGGTCTCAACGAACCGCTGCTCGCGCGCTACGGGCATTTCATCCGGGGCATCTGGGATCCGGCTGCCGCGACCTCCTTCCGCACGCATCGGCCCGTCGTCGTCGAGCTGGCGGAGCGTTTGCCCAACACGCTGATCGTCTCGATCGGCGGCCTGGCGATCGGTGTCCTCGTCGGCACGCTCGCCGGCATCGTCAGCGCCATGCGCCCGGGCGGGGCGGCGGATGCGGCGATCACCGTGCTGACGCTCGCCGGCATCTCGATGCCGATCTACTGGCTCGGGCTGCTCTGCATCTGGCTGTTCGCGGTCAATCTCGGCTGGCTGCCGGCAGCCGGCGCCTCGACGCCCGCGCATTTCGTCCTGCCGATCCTCGTGATCGCCACACGCCCCGCCGCCATGTTCAGTCGCCTTGTCGCGGCGAGCCTGACCGAGGCGATGGGCAAGGACTATCTCGATACGGCCCGCGCCAAGGGGCTGAGCGAGACCCGTGTCGTGCTCGCCCACGCGCTTCGCAATTCGCTGATCGCAGCGGTCAGCGTCGCCGGCGTGCAGTTCGGCGGCATGCTCGGCGGCTCGGTCGTGACCGAAACCGTCTTCGGCATCCCCGGCGTCGGGCGGCTGCTCGTCGATGCGGTGTCGCGCGCGGACTATCCGGTCATACAGTACGCGATCCTGATGTTCGCGGTCTTCTTCGTCCTCATCAACCTCGTCACCGACCTGCTGACGCAATGGCTCGACCCGCGCACGCGTGAGCAAGAGAGGCCGGCATGAGCGTGGTCCAGGACATGGCGCCTGCCGCCCTCCACCGTCCCCCGGCCCCTGCGGCGCTCGCGCCACGCCCGCATTGGACGTTGTTGCGGCGCATCCTCGCCCAGCCCAAGGGCGCGATCGGCCTGACATTGGTCGTGCTTTACCTGCTGCTCGCGATCTTTGGGCCCATGCTGGCTCCGCAGGATGCTTTCCGCCAGAACTTCGCGCAGACGCTTCGGCCGCCTTCTGCCGCGCATTGGTTCGGCACGGATCAGCTCGGGCGGGACGTCTTCAGCCGTGTGCTGATCGGAGCGCGCGCGACGCTCGGTATCGGCGTCGGCGGCGTTACCGTCGCGTTCCTCATCGGCGTGCCGCTCGGCATCCTCGCCGCCTGGCGGCGGGGCTGGATCGAGGCGCTGCTGATGCGCGTCATAGACATCATGCTGAGCTTTCCCGACATCGTCTTCGCGCTGGCGGTCGTGGCGATTCTCGGCGCCAACACGCAGAACGTGATCATCGCGGTTGGCGTGGTCTCGATCCCCGTCTTCGCGCGTACGGCCCGCGCCGTGACGCTCAGCATCCTGGCCGAGCCCTATATCGAGGGCTCCGCGGCCCTTGGTGCGAGTCCGATGCGCATCATTCTGCGCCATGTGCTGCCGAACATCGCCGGCACGCTGTTGACGCTCTCGACGCTGCTCTTCGCGTCGACCTTGCTCTCGGCCTCGGGCCTCGGATTTCTCGGGCTCGGCACGCAGCCGCCCTTCCCGGAATGGGGCACGATGCTCGGCGAAAGCCGTTCCTACATTCGCAGCCACCCTTATCTGGCGACTTTTCCGGGACTATTCCTCGCCGTCTCGGCGCTCGCCTTCAATCTGCTCGGCGAGGCGCTGCGCGTGATCTACGACCCGACCAGCCGGCGGAGCGGCCGCCGGGCGCCCCTGTTCGCGTTCCTGCGCCGCCGACCTGCCGCGGCACCCAGCATTATCGACGATAAACCTGCAGAGGATGAGAGCGCTGTTTCCGTCAAGGCCCTGCGCATGGCGTTCCGGACCGGCGACGGGTTGCTCGATGTCGTTCGCGGCGTCGACCTGGCGATCCAATCCGGCCGGACGCTCGCGCTGGTCGGCGAATCCGGCTCAGGCAAATCGACTTTGCTGCGTGCGATCGGCACTCTCGCCAATCCGCAGGAGATCGCGATCACCCAAGGCAGCATCAGCCTCGGTGGCGAGCCGACGCTCGGACTTTCCGCCAAGGCGTTGCGCGAATTGCGACGACTCAAGATCGGTGTCGTCTTCCAGGACGCGGCGAGCGCGCTGAACCCGGTGCTGACGATCGGGGACCAGCTCGCCGAAGCGGTGCGCACGGGAACGCGTCTCGATGAGCAAACCGTCAGGCAGCGCTGCATCGCGCTGTTGAAGGACGTCAAGATCGCCGATCCCGAGCGGCGTCTCGACATGTACCCGCATCAGTTCTCGGGCGGCATGAAGCAACGCATCGTTATCGCGATCGCGCTTGCCCAGGACCCGCAGGTTCTGCTCGCCGACGAGCCCACCAGTGCGCTGGACGTCACGATCCAGCAGCAGATTCTCGTCCTGCTGCGCGAGATCCAGGCGCAACGCGGGATGGCCGTGCTGCTGGTCACGCACGATCTTGGCCTCGTCGCTCGCTTCGCCGACGACGTGGCCGTGATGTACGCCGGCCGCATCGTCGAGAGCGGCGAAGTCGCAACCGTGCTGGAGCGGCCGCTGCACCCTTACACAGTGGCGCTGCGCACCTCTGCTCCGGGCAGCGGCGAGAGCCGTGGCCAACCCCTGCGCAGCATTCCCGGCGAGCCGCCGCTGGTCGGCCGCTTTCCCGATGGCTGCACCTTCCGTCCGCGCTGCCCGCGCACACAGGGGCGGCCCGCATGCGCGGGCCAGGAGCCGGAGCCGCGTCCATTGGCGGGCCGGATCGTCGCTTGCGCTTTCGCCGAGGAGGGCCTGCAATGAACGCGGCTGTCCGCCCGCCGCGCCGCCCGGCCGCCGAGGTCGACGACGTCGTCGTTGTCGACGGCGTCAGCCGGCATTTTGGTGGCCGGAAGGCGATTCTGAGCCGTGTCGCGGCGCCGGTGGTGCGCGCTGTCGACGGCGTGTCTTTCAGCGTCCGACGGGGAAGCTGTTTCGCCATCGTGGGGGAATCGGGTTCCGGCAAGAGTTCGCTCGCTCGGTTGATCGTCGGATTGCTGAGGCCGACCGCCGGTGAGGTCGTCGTCGATGGCACGCGTCTCTCGAGCCTCGACAAGCCGGGCCTGCGCGCGCTTCGGCGCAAGGTTCAACTGGTGCTGCAGGACCCGCGCGCGTCGCTCGATCCCCGGATGACCGTGTCCGACACGCTTGCGGAGGCGTTGACCGTGCATGGCCTGCACCGCGAACGTGTCGCCCGGTCCGAACGCATCAACGCCGTCATCGCGATGGTGGGGCTGAATGCGGCGCATCTCGCCCGCTATCCGCATGAATTGTCTGGTGGTCAGCGTCAGCGCGTCGCCATCGCCCGCGCCATCATCTGCGAGCCTGACATCCTCGTCCTGGACGAACCGGTGAGCGCGCTCGACGTCTCGGTCCAGGCGCAGATCATCAACCTGCTCGCAGAGCTCCAGGCGCGGCTCGCCCTGACCTACATCGTCATCACTCACGACCTCGCCCTGGTTGCCCACATGGCCGATGCGGTCGGGGTCATGTATCTCGGCCGCTTCGTCGAACAGGGCGATGTCGAGGAGGTCTGCGGCGCGCCGCGTCATCCCTACACGCGCAGCCTCATGGCAATCGCCGCGCCCGCAACGCCGTCGGGTCGGGGCCAATCGCTCGCCATGCTGGAAGGCTCGATCCCGAGTCCACTCGCCATCCCGAGCGGCTGCAGTTTCCACACGCGCTGCCCGCTCGCCAGGCAGCGTGCCGCCGAGGGGCTGCCGAGCGTGGCTACTCCGGACGGACTCCTGCCACGCATCTGCGTAGAAGACACCCCTGCCCTCCACCCTGCGCCCGGGGGCCGCAGTGCCGCGAGCTGCCATTTCGCGGATCAACGCCCTCATATCCAAGATAGCTGAAAGACGAAGGATAGGATCGATGTCCGATCATCATAGCGCCTCCGAGGTCGTCATCGTCGGCGGCGGCATCTACGGGACGAGCCTGGCCTACCAGCTCGCGAAATCCGGCCGCAGCGTCACCCTGCTCGAGGCTGGCGAGATCGCCGGTGGCGCCTCGGGCGGCCCTGGCGAGCGCGGCGTGCGCGCCAATGGTCGCGATCTGCGCGAGTTGCCGGTCTGCGCCATCGCCCAGCAGCTCTGGGCGGATTATCAGGCGAAGTTCGAGGGCGGAGTCGGCTATCGGCGCGTCGGCGGTCTCAAGATCTATGACGTGTCCTACGGCCATCGCGAGCACGAGGTGCGCGGGCGCATGGAGGCGACGGCGGCTGCCCAGTCGAGCCTGGGCTCGCCATCCGAAGTTCTTTCGCGCGATGAGACGCTGGCGCGCGAGCCAGAGCTCGCGCCCGGCATCCTGGGCGCGATCTGGTGCCCCCATGACGGCGTCGGCGACCACACCGTTGCCACGCGCCAGTTCGCCAAGGAGGCCGCCAAGGCTGGTGCCGTCATCCGCACGGGCGCCAAGGTCGCCGAGATCGTGCAGACGCGCGGCATCGCAACGGCCGTGAAGCTCGCGAGTGGGGAGACGATTCCCGTCGGCTCGCGGCTGGTCGTGGTCGCCAATGCCGGTGCCGAGGCCCTGCTGAAGCCGGTTCTGAAGCCGCATGAACTCGGCCCGGTCTGGAACCTCATGCCGCAGATGCATTTCGTTTCGAACCCGCTGAACAAGACGGTCAACCATCTGCTCTCCCACGCGCATCGCCGGCTCGCCGTGAAGCAGCTTCCCGACGGCGTGATCATGCTCTCGGGCGGAGCGCATGTCGGCTACACGCCGGAAGGGCTGTGGAAGGGCTCGCTGAGCTCGATGACGCAGAACGTCACCGACGCGCTTCACACGCTGCCCTTCATCGACAATTCCAGTTTCCTGAGTGTCGATGCATCGCGGGTGGAGACCGTCGCCGTCGATCAGATTCCGCTGATCGGGCAGGCGGAGGCGGTGTCGAATCTGATCTATGGCTATGGCTGGTCGGGCCATGGTTTCGCGATCTCGCTCGGCTTCACCAAGCTGTTCGCCGATTGGATCAAGACGGGCGAGAAGCCGGAAGCGCTTGAGCCGTTCTCGCCGTTGCGCTTCCACAAGCCGGCCGAACTGCTCAAGGCCGCCGCACTCGGCCGCGCCGCGGCCTGAACTTTCCCACATCGTCAACGTCAGACCGGGAGATGCGGCGCTGTCCGCATCTCCCGCAGGACAGGAATTGGACTTCATGCTCACCGACTTCGACGCCGCCCGCCCCGGCAAATCCGTTTACGATCTCGGCCCGGTCGCGGGTTCGTTGGATGGGATCGAGGGTGAAATCCTCTGCTGCATCAACAATGGCGAAGGGCCTTCGGTCCTGCTTCTCGGCGGCATCCATGGCGATGAATACGAGGCCCAGATCGTGCTGCGCCGGCTGGCCGAGCGTCTGGAGCCGGCCGACGTCACCGGACGCGTCATCATCATTCCCTCGCTCAACTTCCCGGCGGCGCAGAAGGGCAAGCGCCTCTCTCCCTTCGACGGCCAGAACATGAACCGCTACTTCCCCGGCAAGGAGGACGGCACGCCGACGGAACGGCTCTGCGCGTTCGTGACGAAGCGCCTCTTTCCGGCCGTCGACCTGCTGATCGATGTCCATGCCGGAGGTGGCGACGTCTCGGTTGTGCCGATGGTGTTCGGGTTCGCGACGGATAAAAGCGTGGTCGACGATGCCCGGCTCAATCGGCTGATGGAGGCCTGGGGCTATCGTTTCGTCCAGCATGTCGACGGCATCGACGAGACGGCTTGCGGCGCTGCCAAGCTCGCCGGCCTCGCCTCGATCGAGGTCGAGGGTGGCGGCGGGCGGATGAAGTCCGCGGAATTGGCGATCATGGAGGAAGGGCTCTTGCGCGCTCTGGCCGATTTCGGCGCGATCAAGCCGCAGCTGGAGCCGACCGCGTTTACCGGGGTGCATTTCACTGCGGGCGCCGAAGGGCAGTATCTGGCGCCGTTTGCCGCCCTTGTGGAGCATTGCGTGGCGCTCGGGGACCGGGTCGAGAAGGGCCAATGCGTCGCTCGATTGCACCGGACCGCGGGGCAATCGGCAGTTGCAGTGGAGATCGCAGCTCCGGCGTCAGGTTATATTTTGCGTCAGACCGAACACGCATTCGCTGCCAAGGGCCAGCTGGTAGGGAATATCGGAAGTCTCCTACAGGGCTGAGCCACTATCCTTCACGATGACTGCGACGCACTATTGGGTCGTCCGGCGTCCTGCCTAAGGACAGGTGGCCGGGCGCATTTCATCGCGCAACCGATCCTCGAACGCAGCGCAACCGGCGGTGCGTTCGATGGACGGGCGACGCATCGGCCTCCAACATCAGCATCTTGTTTCCGAATATCCGATCTTCCGGATGCGAGCGGCTTTTGAAAGCCGAAGCGGGTTTCGCACGCCAGACCAGTGTTGCACCCGCCATGGTCGTTCGATTGCCAAGGGCCCGCCAACGACATAAGGCAGTCGGGGTTTCCCCCGTCGGCTAAGATCCCTGGTCTCGTTTCCATGACACGCGACATCGCAGCGCGACGGCATCGCGCCATCCTCGACAATCTCGACAGGCTGGAATCCGTCACCGTCGAGGAGCTGGCCCGGGCCCTCGACGTCTCGCGAGAGACCATCCGGCGCGACCTCAAGGTCTTGTCGGCGGACGGTCTGCTGTCGGTCGTCCATGGCGGGGCCATTCGAAACGAGCGTTCGGAAGCATCCTTCGCCAGCCGCCGGTCGGTGAACCGCGAGGGCAAGGAGCGGATCGCCAGTGTGGCGGTCTCGATGCTGGGCGACGGCATGACGATCCTGCTCGATTCCGGCACCACGACCGAAGCGGTGGCGCGCGCGCTGGCGCGCTCGGACCACAAGCGGCTGATCGTCCACACGACGTCGCTCGAGAATGCGCGCCTTATCAGCCGCTTGCCGGACGCCCGGGTCTTCCTGATCGGCGGCGAGTTCGACCGCAACGAGGATGCAACCTCGGGCGCCGAGGCCCTGCGCGCGATCGCCCGCCTCTCGGCCGATCTCTCTTTCGTCAGCGTCGGCGGCGTCGATGCGGAAGGGCGGCTCACCGACTACACCCGCGCCGGAGCCGCTACCCGAAGCGCCCTGCTGAACGCCGCCGAACAGGGCTTCCTGATGGCCGACAGCAGCAAGTTCGGGCTTGTCCTGCCCAGCCGGATCGCCGGCGAGGAGGCTTGCGCGGGGTTGCTGGTCGACCGGCTTCCGCCCGATTCCATCGCCGCGAAGCTCGCCGAAAACGGGGTCCGCGTGCTCGCTGGATAATTTGCCCGTTTTTGTGGTTTTTGTTGTTTTATGTGACTCGATGCATTAGCGTGCCTCTATCGTGGAGGCCCTCATGTCCATTCCCACCCAATCTCGCGTCGTCATCATCGGCGGCGGCATCATCGGCTGTTCGGTCGCCTATCACCTGACCAAGCTCGGCTGGCGCGACGTGCTGCTGCTCGAGCAGGGGCGCCTGTCCTCGGGCACCACCTGGCATGCGGCCGGTCTTGTCGGGCAGTTGCGCAGCCAGTCGAGCATGACGCGGCTGATCCGCTACTCGACCGAGCTCTACGCCTCGCTGGAGCAGGAGACCGAACTCGCCACCGGCTGGAAGCGCTGCGGCTCGGTCTCCGTCGCCCGCACGCCCGAGCGCATGACGCAATTGCGCCGGACGATCTCGGCGGCGCGCGCGCAGGGTGTCGACATCGAGGAGCTCAGCCCGAAGGAGGCCGGCGACAAATGGCCTGTGATGCGCACCGACGATCTCGTCGGCGGCGTCTGGCTCCCCGGCGACGGCAAGGCGAACCCGGCCGACATCACCCAGGCGCTGGCGCGCGGCGCGCGCAAAGGCGGCGCGATCGTGCGGGAGGGCGTGCGCGTCCTTGGCGTCGAGACCGAGAAGGGGCGGGTCAAGGCGGTTCTCACCGACCAGGGCCGGGTCGAATGCGAGGTCCTCGCCATCTGCGCCGGGCAATGGTCGCGTGCGGTCGGGCAGATGTGCGGCGTGTCGGTGCCGCTGCACTCGGCCGAGCACATGTACATCGTCACCGGCAAGATCGAGGGCGTGACGCCGGACCTGCCGGTGATGCGCGATCCCGACGGCTACACCTACTACAAGGAGGAGGTCGGCGGCCTCGTCATGGGCGGCTTCGAGCCGGATGCGAAGCCCTGGGGCATGGACGGCATTCCCTATCCGTTCGAATTCCAGCTCCTGCCGGATGACTGGGACCAGTTCTCGATCCTGATGGAGAACGCGCTGCAGCGGGTGCCGGCGCTGGAGACGGCGGAGATCAAGACGTTCCTCAACGGCCCCGAGAGCTTCACGCCCGACAACAACTTCCTTCTTGGCGAGGCCCCTGAGGTCGCCGGCATCTATGTCGGCGCCGGCTTCAACTCGATGGGCATCGCCTCGGCCGGCGGTGCCGGGAAGGCGCTCGCCGAATGGATCGTCGAGGGCGAAGCGACAAGCGATCTCTGGCCCGTCGACATCCGCCGCTTCGCCGATTTCAACAACAACCCGGCCTGGCTGAAGGACCGGATCAAGGAGACGCTCGGCCTCCACTACGCCATGCCCTGGCCGAACCGCGAGCTCGATACCGCCCGGCCCTTCCGGCGCTCGCCGCTCTATGAGCGCCTCGCGGCCAAGCGGGCCGTCTTCGGATCCAAGATGGGCTGGGAACGCGCGAACTATTTTGCCCGCGACGAGGACGAGCGCACGATCCGCTATTCCTTCGGGCAGCAGAACTGGTTTGATACGGTCGCGGCCGAGCATCGCGCCTGCCGCGAGGCGGCCGGGCTCGTCGACATGAGCAGCTTCGCCAAGTTCCTGCTGCAGGGGCCGCAGGCCGAAGCTGCGCTGCAGCGGCTGGCGGCCAACGATGTCGCCGTGCCGGTGGGCACCTCGGTCTACACCGCCCTGCTCAACGCGCGCGGCACCTTCGAGAGCGATCTCACCGCCGCCCGCATCGGGCCCGACACCTATCTCCTTCTGACCGGCACGGCCCAGGCGACCCGCGACGCGCACTGGATCAGGCGCCAGCTCCCGGAGGGCGTGACGCTGACGGATGTGACCTCGGCCTATGCCGTGCTGTCGCTCGCCGGCCCCAAGGTCGGGGAGATACTCCGCCGCGTCTCGCCGGCCTCCTTCGACCTCGCCGATTTCCCGGCCAACGCGATCCGGCAGATCACGATCGGCTATGCCACAAGCTGGGCCTGCCGCCGCTCCTATCTGGGGGATGGCTTCGAACTTTATGTTCCCATCGAATTCGCGCCCGCCATCTACGATGCGCTGCACGAGGCCGGCGCCGATCTCGGCCTGGTCGATGTCGGATACTATGCCGTCGACTCGCTGCGCATCGAGAAGGGCTTCCGTGCCTGGGGCCGCGAGCTGACGCCGGACGTCAATCCCTACGAGGCCGGTCTCGGCTTCGCCGTGAAGCTGGACAAGGGCGATTTCCTTGGCCGCGATGCTCTCGTCGCCGCCCGCGCCGCGCCGCGTACCAAGCGGCTGATTGCACTCGTCGGCCCTCGTCCGGACGGCCAGATGGCCTGGGGCGGCGAGGCGATCCTGGCCGATGGCAAGCCGGTCGGCGAGATCACCTCGGCGGCGTTCGGCGCGACCCTCGACGGTATCGTTGCGCTCGGCTGGGCCGAGAGCGATGGGCCGATCGACCAGGCCTGGCTCAACGCGCGCAAATGGGCGATCGACCTCGCGGGCACGGCAATACCCGTCACCGCCAGTCTTGCGGCGCCGCTCGATCGCAAGCCGGCACGCGGAGCGCGGGCATGACCGATCTCACGCCGCTCTCGCCCGCCATGCCCCGGGACATCGTCGTGCAGAAGCCAGCCCGTATCCTAACCCTGTCCTGCGAGGACCGGCCCGGCATCGTGCACGCCGTCAGCGGGGTGCTCTACCGGCACGGCTGCAACATCCTGGAGAGCGCGCAGTTCAGCGATCCGCGCGACGGCCGCTTCTTCATGCGCGTCGCCTTTGCTGCGGGCGAGCGCTTCGACGAGGCCGCCTTCCGGCGCGAATTCGACGGCGTCGCCGGCACCTTCCGCATGAATTGGGACGCCATCGACGCAACGCGCCCGCAGCGGGTCGTCCTGATGGTCTCGCGCTTCGGCCATTGCCTGAACGACCTGCTCTTCCGCCAGGCGACGGGGAACCTCAACATCACGATTCCGGCGATCGTCTCGAACCACCGCGATTTCGAGCCATTGGCGAAGAACTACGGCATCCCGTTCCACCACCTGCCCGTCACGGCGGCGACCAAGGCGGAGCAGGAGGCAAAGCTGCTGCAGATCGTCGCGCAGACCGAGGCGTCGCTGGTCGTGCTCGCCCGCTACATGCAGGTGCTGTCCAACGACCTCTGCCGCGCGCTCGACGGGCGGGCGATCAACATCCACCATTCGTTCCTGCCGAGCTTTAAGGGCGCCAAGCCCTACCATCAGGCTTATGAGCGCGGCGTGAAGCTGATCGGGGCGACGGCGCATTACGTGACGCCCGATCTCGACGAAGGCCCGATCATCGACCAGGACGTCGCCCGCGCCGATCATTCGCTCGCGCCTGACGATCTCGTCAGCGTCGGGCGTGACATCGAGGCAGTGGTCCTAGCGCGTGCGCTACGCCTGCACATCGAACGGCGGGTGATGCTGGCCGGCCGACGCACGGTCATCTTCCGCTAGGAGCCGCGCGTGCCGGTGAAATTCGCCGCCGACCGCAGCGCAGTGCCATCCACCATCGGAGGTTCACTTGAGCGCCAGGATCCTCGACGGCCGCGAGATCGCGCGCGACATCCGTGCCGAAACCGCCGCGCGGGTCTCCGCGCTCGCCGCCAGAGCCGGCGTCGTCCCGCATCTGGTGGTGATCCTCGTCGGCGACAATGCCGCCTCGCGCGTCTATGTGGCGAACAAGATCCGCGCCTGCGCCGAAATCGGCATCCAATCCACGCTCGTCGCATTCGATGCGGGAATTTCGGCCGACGAGCTCATTGCCGAGATCGAGCGCCTGAACGCTGCCGCCGATGTTCACGGCATCCTCGTCCAGCTCCCTCTGCCACCCCATCACGATATCCACGCCGTGCTGCGGGCGATCTCGGTCGACAAGGATGTGGACGGCTTCCATCTCTACAATGTCGGCGGCCTCGTCGTCGGCAGGACGGTCTTCTCGCCCTGCACGCCCTATGGCGTGATGCGCATGCTCGATCACGCTGCGATTCCGGTCGAGGGCCGCAACGTCACGATCGTCGGAGCCAGCAACATCGTCGGCAAGCCGATGGCGCTGATGATGATGGCGCGCGACGCTACCGTCTCGGTGTGCCACGCCAAGACGCGCGATCTCGCTCAGTACACTATCCTGGCAGACATATTGGTCGTGGCGGCCGGCGTCGCCGGGCTGATCGGAGCGCAGATGGTCCGCACCGGAGCCGTCGTGATCGATGTCGGCATCAACCGCGACCCGCAGGGCAAGCTGCAGGGCGATGTCGACTTCGACGCCGTCAGAGCCAAGGCGTCCTACATCACGCCCGTTCCCGGCGGCGTCGGCCCGATGACGGTGACCATGCTGCTGGTCAACACGGTCTCGGCGGCAGAGCGGATCGCAGCAAGCGCGGCTGCGCGCCCGATGCCCGGACGGCCAGCCGACGGTTCAGGCAAAGACAATATTGCCCGCCTGAGCCAGCAGGCGCGGATCGCGTGAGCGGACCCGCACCGTGCGCCCATCGAGAATCTCGAAGCAGCGCGCGAGCGTATCTTCCGTCAATCGCTGCATTGCCTCGGCGGTGAAGAAGGTCAGGTGCGGGAACAGGATCACGTCGTCGCGCCCGAACAGCGGGCTGAGCGGATGCCCCTCCCGGGCGAGCGGCTCCTGGCCGTAGACGTCGAGCCCGACCCCGCCGAGACGGCCGGCGAGGACGGTTTCGACCAGAGCGGCTTCGTCGATCAGCCCGCCGCGCGAGACATTGACGAGAATAGCTCCGGGCCTGAGGCAGGCGAGTTCTTCGCGGCCGAGAAGATGGCGCGTCGCGTCGTTGAGGACGCAATGCAGCGAAACGACATCGCATTGCCTCAGCATCGTGTGGAGATCGTCGACCTTCGCCATGCCCCGCATGGCCATGGCCGCCGCATCGACGTGCGGGTCGTAGCCGAGTACCCGGGCGCGGAAGCCCAGCCCCGCCATGCGGGCCATGCTGCTGCCGATCTTGCCTGCGCCTACGATGCCAAGCGTCTTGCCGCTGAGATCGCAGCCGAGCCAACGCCCGGACGGCCAGACCCAGCCATCCTCCTGCACGGCGCGGCTGATCGCCGGCATCCGCTTCGCCAGCGCGATCATCAGGGCGAAAGCGCCCTCGGCCACCGTCTCCTCGGCATATTCGGGTACGTTGACGACGGGGATGCCCCGCGCGATCGCGGCGGGGATATCGATCGCGTCGATGCCGACGCCGTATTTGACGATTCCCTTCAGCCGCTTCGCCGCGGCGATCACCCTGGCCGTGACCGGCGTGTAGCACATCAGCAGCAGGTCGGCGTCGGCAACCGCCGCGATCAACGCCTCCTCGGATATGCCGTCGGGCAGCGTCACGAGCTCGACGCCGCGGGCGCGCAGGCCCTCGTCGATCTCAGGGCATTCGAGTTCCCGGTCGGTGCGGACCGCCTTCATCGCCATGCTCCTCAGCCCGCCAGGATAGCCTGCTCGACGATGCCGAGCGCCCAGTCGAGCTCGGCGCGGGTAATCACCATCGGCGGGGACAGGGTCAGCACGTTGCCCTGGCTGATCTTGAAGCTCAGGCCGGCTTCGAGGCAGCGATAATAGGCGCGCTCGGCCAGGCCATTGTCCGGCGTGAAGTCGTTACGGTCGGAGACGAGTTCCACGCCGAACAGCAGCCCGCGCCCGCGAACGTCGCCGACGGCCGGGCAGCCTTCACCGAAAGCCCGCAGCCGCGCCATTGCATATGCGCCGAGTTCCGCGGCCCGCTCCGTCAGCCCCTCCTCACGGATGATGTTGATCGTCGTCAGGGCCGCGCGGGTGGTGACCGGGTTCTTCTCATGGGTGTAGTGGCCGATGGCGTAGCCTCCGGCGACATCGAGCTCGCGCCGGGCGATGACGGCGGCAATCGGCAGGATGCCGCCGCCCAGCGCCTTGCCGAGGACGACCATGTCGGGCTCGGCCTCGTCATGTTCATGGGCGAAGAAGCGCCCGGTCTTGCCGAGCCCGGTGGGGATTTCGTCGAAGATCAGCAGCGTGCCGTGCCGGTCGCAGGCCTCGCGCACGCTTTTCCAGAAGCCGGGTGCCGGCGGCGACGGCGTGGCGCGCATCGGCTCGGCGACGACCGCGGCAATATCGCCCTCCTTTGCCAGCACATAGGAGATCATCCGGGCGCAGGCGCGGGCCGATTCCTCCAGGCTGTCATGACCATAGGCGCAGTTGCGGCTGCCCCAGGGCGCGACATGCTCGGCGCCCGGCAGGAGGGGGCCGGCGATGCCGGAGCGGAAGGTCGCCTCGCCACCGACGCTGGAAGCTCCGAAGCCGGCGCCGTGGAACGCATCCCAGAAGGACAGCGTCTTGAACCGGCCGGTCGCGGCGCGGGCGAGCCGCAGCGCCACCTCGATCGCGTCCGAGCCGCCGGTGGTGAAGAGCACCTTGCCGAGACTGCCCGGCGCCAGCCGCCCGAGCGTCTCGGCGAGCTCGACTGCCGGCTCGCAGGTGAAGCGCCGCGGCGCGAAGCTCAGCGCATCGAGCTGCGCCTTGATCGCCTCTTTCAGGCGCGGATGCCCGTAGCCGATATGGTGGACGCTGTTGCCGTGAAAATCCATGTAGCGGCGGCCATTGGTATCCTCGATCCAGATGCCCTCCGCCTTCGCGATGGCGGTCAGGCAGGGGCTCGACAGGCTCTGATGCAGGAAGGCGTTCGCGTCCCGCGCCAGCAGGTCCCGCGTTCCGGTATCGGTGATGGCCGCCGTCCAGCCGCTGCGCGCAACAGAGGTATTCGACTCGCCTTCGGTATGGATGATCGTGGCGGTTCCGGCCTGCATGACGTGTCCCTTGTCGCGGCTCTCGCGGCCGGTCGAGGGTGAAGATGGCCGATTTCCCTTCGATCTGAAAAATCGTTAATTCAGATGCTATTATAAATTTTGACGATACATCGCTTCCGGACATTTTCCATGCGCTACGTCCAGCTCCGCGCCTTCCATCATGTCGCGATGGCCGGCGGCTTCTCGAAGGCGGCGCAAGCCCTGCACCTCACGCAGCCGGCAATCTCCGACCAGGTCAGGCGGCTGGAGGAGGAGTACGACGTCGCCTTGTTCAGCAGGAGTCACCGGCAGGTCGTGCTCACGGCGGCCGGCCGGCGATTGCTGGCCCTGACGCACCGGCTGTTCGGAGCGGAAGCCGAGGCGCTCGACATGTTGCAGGAAGAGCGCTCGCTGCGGTCCGGCGCGCTGCGCATCGTCGCCGACTCCGTCCATCACGTGCTCGACGTGCTGACGGCGTTCCGCGAGCGCCATCCGGGCATCCAGATCAGCATCTCGCGCGGCAATACCGGCAGCGTCGTCGATACGCTGATCGGCTACGATGCCGAGGTCGGCGTCCTCGGAGAGCTGGCCGATGACAGGCCGTTCGAGGTGCTGCCGCTCAACGTCTCGCCGATCATCGCCTTCGCCGCCCGCAGCCATCCGGCCGCCGGCCGGAAAAGCCTTTCGCTCGAAGAGCTCGAAGCCTGGCCGCTGGTGCTGCGCGAGCCGGGCTCGCGCACACGCCAACTGCTTGAGCAGCGCGCGGCGGAGCGCGGAGTCGCATTGCACTGCGCCGTCGAAGCGGAAGGGCGGGAGGCCGTGCGGGCGATCGTCGCGGCGGGTGGAGGCATAGGCTTCGTGTCGGCTGCCGAGTTCGGCGACGACGATCCTGCGCTGGTCCGGCTCCCGCTCGACGGCCCTCCGCTCGCGATGCAGGAGAAGTTGATCTGCCTGCACGAGCGCCGCAACAGCAAGACCATCAAGGCGTTCTTCGACATGGCGCGTGCGACGCGGACCTGACGGCGCCGCGCCGGTTTCAGCCCCCAGGCAGCGCCTGGCCCGTCCGCAGGGCGTAGGCCCAGTCCCGGCGGCCGTTCGCCTCCGCTTCGCGCGCCGCCCTCTCCCAATCATAGTCGACGAGATACAGTTCCGCCGCGATGCCGGCTCCGGTCGTGACCACGGCGCAGCGGGCGTGGGGCAAGCCGCTCTCGGCGACATGGGCCGGCCCCAGCGAGTGGTAGGCCGGGTTTCCGACGCTGCCGGGGTTGAGGACGATGGTTCCCGAGCCCAGCCGCGCGGCGCGGGCGAGATGGCTGTGGGCGCAGAGCATCAGGGGCGCCGCCTGCCCTGCCAGCCGTTCCTCAATGGTGGCGATCGGGGCCGGCAGGAGGCGGCCGTCCCGGACCTCCTCCATCAGATAGGTGTCGTCGCAGCCCGGGCTGGCATGGAAGCAGAATGCCTCTCCGAGCCTGAGCTCGACCGGCAGCCCAGCAAGCCAGCTGCGCGCATCGGCGTCGAGCGCGCGCCATGCGAAACCGTCGGACGCTCCGAGCCCCTCCGGCGATGGAGCACCGAGGGCACGATCATGATTGCCGCGGACATGGCTCATCCCGCGCGACCGGAGCAGCGCCACGGTCTCGGCAGGCCAGAGCGGGCCGGAGGCGCAGTCGCCGAGATTGACGATCCGGTCGACGCCGAGATCATCCAGCTTCGCAAGGACGGCCTCAAGCGCCAGCAGGTTTCCGTGAATGTCGGCGATGACGCCAAGGCGCATGTCTGGATCCTCAGCTGGACAGTCGAGACAACGAAGGATCTATCTCGCCGTCCGCCCTGTCACGCCGGCACCGCTAGCGGTCGCGCCAGCGCTGCAGGCGGCCGAAGACAAGCCGGTCGAGGCCGGCATGGGCGAGCTTGACGGCGATGGCGGTGAGCATGATGACGCTCGCCATGCCAGCGGCGGAGGCCATCGCCCCGGCTTCGTCCATATGCACGATCGCTATCGAGGCGAGCTTGGTATCCGCGCCATAGAGGAAGATCACGGCGGAGACCGTGGTCAGGGCGTTGACGAAGACATAGACCGCGATGTCGAGGATCGCCGGCAGGCAAATCGGCGCGGTCACCCGCCGAAAGGTCGACCAGAACGGCACCTTCAGCGAGGCGGAGACCGACTCGAACTCGCCGTCGAGCTGCTTCAGGCTCGTCAGCGCCGTGATGTGCCCGACCGTGTAGAAATGCGCGACGGTGTTGATCACGAGGATCGTCAGCGTCCCATAGAGGAAGCCGAGCGGGTTCCAGTTCGCGTTGAAGAAGAAGACATAGCCCAGGCCGAGCACGAGGCCGGGCACCGCCATCGGCAGCATCGCCAGGAACTGGGCGAAGGCGCGCAATTGCGGAAACAGCTTCACCTTCTCGATCAGATAGGCGCCGGTGAAGATCAGCGCCGTGCCGATCACCGCCGTCAGCGAGGCGAGCAGCAGCGAGTTGCCATAGGTGGCCCAGCCGTCGGGCTCCACCGCCGCGAAGTCGTAATTGCCCAGCGTCAGCGAGAGGTTGTAGGGCCAGTATTTGACGAAGGAGCCCCAGAACGCGATCGCATAGGGCCCGACGATGGCGAGCGCCATCACCGCGACGAAACCGAGCAAGGTGAGGTCCCGGCGCCGGTCCGGGCGCGGCGCATAGGGCACGGCCCGGGCCGAGAGCATTGCGCTCTGCCGCCGCTGGACCACGCGGTCTGCGAAGAAGGCGAGCACGGCCGGGACCAGCAGGATGATGCCGACAACGGCGCCCATCGGGAAGTTCTGCTGGCCGACGACCTGCCGATAGGCGTCCGTCGCGAGCACGCCGAACTGCCCGCCGATCACCTTGGGAATGCCGAAATCGGTGATGACGAGGGTGAACACCACGAACGCGGCGCTGATCACGCCGTAGCGCGCACCCGGCAGGGTGATCGTGCGGAAGATCCGCCAGCGCGTGGTGCCCATCGCCTCGGCCGCCTCGCGCAAACGCCCGTCGGACAGTGCGAGCGCCGTGACCAGGATCAGCATGGCGTGGGGAAAGCTGTAGAGCGCTTCCGCGGCGATGATGCCGACGGGTCCGTAGAGCGAGGCGCCCATCATCCAGGATTTGAGGATGCCCTGGTTGCCGAAGATGTAGATCAGCGCCAGGCCCGACAGCAGCGAGGGCGCGAAGACCGGGATCATCGCCGCGGCATAGAACAGGCCCTTGCCCGGGATGCAGCTCCGGCGCAGGGCATAGGCATAGAGGAAGGCGACGGGGACCACGATCGCCGTGGTTATGCTAGCAACGAACAGGCTGTTGGTGAGCGAGGAGAGCAGCGTCGGCGTCGTCGCATAGCTGACGAAGTTCGCCAGCCCGACGAAGCGGCCGTCGACATCCTCGAGGCTCTTGGAGAGCAGCGCCCAGAGCGGCAGGGCGATGATGAGGACGAGCACGGCACAGAGCGCCAGGATCAGCGCCCCGGCGACCTGACGCTCGCTGATGCGAGGCGGCGACACCTTCACGGCCGGCGCGGTCATGGCGAGCGGACGAGCGGCGTCGCTCATCGTCCGCTCCCCGCAAAGACGTGCAGGGCTTCCGGCGGGAAGGCGACCGCGCGCACCTGTCCGGGCGAGATGCCGAGATCGCGCATCGCATTGGTCGAGAAATCGGCCGCGATGCGGGTCGTGCGGGAGCCGGTCGGTTCCAGATGCGCCCGGCAATAGGAACCGAGGAAGGCGAGATCGCCAATGCGCGCCTCGAAGCTGTTGGGCGTGTCGGCGGTGATGCTGCGGGTGCGGACCTCCTCGGGGCGCATGGCGAGCCGCACCGGCGTGCCCACCGCGAAGGGCGCGGCATTGGCGACGAGAAGATCGAGCTCATCGACACGCACACGGCCCGGGCCGGTAACGATCGCATCGAGGAAGGTCATGTGGCCGACGAAGTCCGCGACGAAGGGCGTCGCCGGACGGCGGTAGATTTCCTCCGGGGTGCCCACCTGCTCGACGGCGCCGTTGCTCATCACGACAATGCGGTCGGCCATAGCGAGCGCTTCCTCCTGGTCGTGCGTGACCATGATCGTGGTCACGCCGAGACGCTGCTGCAGCGAACGCATCTCGTCGCGGAGCCTCACCCTGACCTTGGCGTCGAGCGCCGAGAGCGGCTCGTCGAGCAGGAGAATCTCCGGCGAGGTCGCGAGCGCGCGGGCGAGGGCCACGCGCTGCTGCTGCCCGCCCGAAAGCTGGATGGGATATTTCTTCCCCTGATCCGTGAGGCCGACCAGTTCCAGAAGCTCGTCGACGCGGCGGGCGATATCACGCGCAGGACGGCGGCGGTTGACGAGGCCGTAGCCGACATTGTCCGTGACCGTCAGATTGGGAAACAGCGCGTAGGACTGGAAGACGATCCCGAAATCGCGTTCCGCCGGGCTCGCGCGGGACACATCGCGCCCGCCCATATGGATGCTGCCGCTGTCCTGAAGATCGAGGCCGGCAATCGCCCGCAACAGGGTCGTCTTGCCGCAGCCGGAAGGGCCGAGGAAGCAGACGAATTCGCCACGACGAATGTCGAGATCGATGCTGCGCAGGGCCTGGAAGGCGCCGAAGCTCTTCGCGACCTTGCGGATCGAGAGAAAAGGGTTCGTGTTCGTGGTCATCGTAAAGACCTTCCTCTGAACGCCCGGCACTATGCCTGGAGGGCCAGCAAGGGCTTGAGTCCGTCACCCCCGCGCTTGCATAAGCCGTACCGCCCCGCCCGCTTCAGCGGGTCGGGGCGGTTTGGCAGCCTTCAGTTCTTTGGCGCGGCCTTGGATTCGTAGCGCTTGGACCATTCGGCGAGCACACGCTCACGATTATCCGCCATCCAGGACAGGTCGTTCTTGATCATCCCGGCTTCGGCGTTGGCGGGGTAGTTCGTCGGCTTGTTCTCGACGCCCGGCGCAGCCACGATGGCATAGGTCTTCGAGTAGAGCTCGTTCGCTTGCTTGGTCGTCGACCAGTCGGCGATCTTCTTCGCGACGGCGAGGTTCTTCGAGCCCTTGACGATGGCGCTCGCTTCCATCTCCCAGCCTACGCCCTCTTTCGGGATCACGACCTCGATCGGCGCGCCCTTGGTCTTCTCGGCGGCGCCGCGCATGTCGAGAGCCAGGCCGATGGTGCGCTCGCCGCGCGCCGCCTGGACGCAGGGCGCCGAACCCGAATGCAGATAGGCCGCGATGTTCTCGTGCAGCCCGTCCATGAACTTCCAGCCCTCGGCCTCGCCCATGCTCTGCAGCCAGCCCGCGACCATCAGATAGCCGGTGCCGGAGGACGCCGGATGGGGCATCACGATCTTGCCCTTGAATGCCGGGTTGAGCAGGTCCTTCCACGAGCTCGGTACCGCGACGCCCTTGGCTTCGGCGGTGTTGTAGCAGACGACGCCGAGATAGGCGTCCATGCCGGTCCACGTGTAGGGAGCGTTGCCGTCCCGGAAGACCGGCTTCAGCGCATCGGCGCCGGCAGGCTTGTAGGTTTCGAGCAGGCCGGCCTTCTCGAACATCAGCAGGCTCGACGCGGCGAGGCCCATCACCATGTCGGAACGCGGATTGTCCTTCTCGGCCAGGAAACGGGCCGTGATCACGCCGGTGGAATCGCGGACCCAGACCACTTCCGCGTCGGGCACGGCCTTCTCGATGGAAGCCTTGAACGGCCCGAGCTGGTCGTTCTCCAGCGCGGTGTAGATCGTCACCTTCGTCTTTTGTGCCTGCGCAGCGCCCGGAAGTGCGAGTGCGAAAGCGCCGATAACACAGGAAGCAAGCCAGCTCTTCATTGTTCTCATCCCCTCGTTACGTTCAGTTTGGGCACTCTTCCGGCGCTTCATTCCCCTGGATTTGGAAAAGCCGGCGGGTCGAGCCGCCGGCTTCGGTCGTTCTTCGCCTTCAGGCGGTCCAGGGCTGGGACCAGGTCTTGACGTTGGTGAAGCTCTTCATGGCTTCGACGACGCCTTCCTTGTAGCCGAGGCCGGAATCCTTGATGCCGCCGAAGGGGGACATCTCGATCCGGTAGCCCGGCACCTCCCAGATATTGACCGTGCCGACCTCGAGCTCGGCGATGAAGCGCTGGATGTAGTCGAAGCGGTTGGTGCAGACGCCGGAGGACAGGCCGTAGGCGGTCGAGTTCGAGATCCGGATGACTTCAGCGATGTCGTCGGGCACCCGGACGATCGGGATCACCGGGCCGAAGGTCTCCTCGTGCACAAGCTCGCAGTCATAAGGGATGTGGTCGACCACCGTCGGATGGAACAGCGCACCCTGGGCCCGCTCGCCGTGGAGCACCTCGGCACCCTTGCTCACCGCATCGTCGACGCGAGCCTGGAAAAGCGTGGCCGAGCGGGCGTTGATGACGCAGCCGACATCGGTCTCCGGGTCCATCGGGTCGCCGCATTTCAGCTTCCTGGCCTTCTCGACCACCAGCTTGGAGAAGGCGTCGGCGACGCTCTCGACGACGAGGATGCGCTTCACCGCGGTGCAGCGCTGGCCCGAGTTCTTGGTCGCGCCGGTGACGGCGAGCTCCGCCGCCTTGTCGAGGTCGGCATCCTCCATGACGATCAGCGGATCGTTGCCGCCAAGTTCCAGCACGATGCGCTTGTAGCCGGCATGGGCGGCGATGTGCTTGCCGACCCTGACCGAGCCGGTGAAGGTCACCAGATCAGCGTCGGGATCGGTGATCATGGCATCGCCCATGGTCGAGGGATTGCCGGTGACGACCGAGAGCATCTCCGGCGGCAGCCCGGCCTCGTAGAGCACGTCGGCCAGCGCCAGTGCGGTCAGCGGCGTCAGCTCCGTCGGCTTCAGGACGAGCCGGTTATTGGTCGCGATCGCCGGGGCCAGCTTGTGGCTGACCATGTTGAGCGGATGGTTGAACGGGGTGATCGCCGAGATCACGCCGAGCAGCGGCTGGCGCGTGGTGAAGATCTTGCGCGCCTTGCCGTTCGGCGAGATGTCGCAGGAGAACATCTCGCCATCGTCCTTGATGGTGAGCTGTGCCGCGAAGGACCAGACGTCATAGGCGCGGCTCGCTTCATAGAGCGAATCCTTCCAGCACAGGCCGGCTTCCGCCGTGATCAGCTTCGCGAACAGCTCCTTGCGGTCGCGCAGCAGTTCGGCCGTCTTCTGCAGGATCTGCTGGCGCTCGTAGCGGGTCAGCTTCGGCTTGAACGCCTTCGCCTGGGCGAAGGCCTCGCGCACATGCTCGGGACGGGCGGCCGGGATCAGCCCGACCACGCTGTCGTCATAGGGGTTCTTGACCTCGAGCATGTCGTCGGTCGTGACCAGCTTGCCGGCGATGCGCATCGCCTCGCGCCGCACCGGCGGCCTCACCGTCGCGTTCATCTCAGTTCACCAGGTTCAGGGCGACGTCGAAGACGTCGAAATTGCGCAGGACCCGTCCTTCGGGGACGGTGATCGGCCGGTTGGCGATCATCGGCACGCGCTGCTCGGTGATGCCGCCATGCGAGCGCAGCGGCTCGGTCAGGCCGGAGAGATCGTGCCGGTCGGGCGAGGTGCCGATGACCTTCTGTCGCGTCGAGACGACCACGACATCGCCGATCCGGTCGGCCGGCAGTTCGAAGCGCTCGCAAGCCTCGGCGGCAGTGACCGCCAGCGCGATGCCGTCGAGGCCGGAGATGCGGGCTGCGACCTCCACCTGGTCGGCGCCATCAGGCAGATAGACCGTGGCGAAGGAGCCGAGCGCGCCGTGATGGACCACGTAAGGATCGGTGATCGGCAGGATCACGCGCATCGTGCCCTTGCCGTACCATTCATCCATCAGGCTCTGGAGATAGACGACATCTGGCTCGCCATTGGCGAGGTGCTTGTCGTTCATGCCGTGGTCGGCGGTGATGACCAGAGTGCAGCCGAGCGCGTCGAGCCTGCCGACATAACCGTCGAACATGGCGTAGAAGCTGTCGGCCATCTCCGAACCGGGCGCCGCCTTGTGCTGCACATAGTCGGTGGTCGAGAGGTACATCAGGTCCGGCTTGAAGCTCTCCAGCAGCTTGACGCCGGCGGCGAAGACGAACTCGGAAAGATCGGCCGAATAGACCGACGGCACGGGCATGCCGACGAAGTCGAGCACGCTCTCGATGCCGTTCTCGGCCTTGTTGGCCTTGTCGGCCTTCTCCGAGGAGAAGGCGATGGCGGTGCCGGTCGTGAAGTCGAGGCCCTTGCCGAGCAAGGTGCGCAACTTGTCCTTGGCGGTGACCATCGCGACCTTGAGGCCAGACTTCTGGAACTCGGCGAGGATGGTCGGCGCGCGCAGGAAGCGGGCATCGTTCATCATCACCTCTTCCTTCGCCTCGCGGTCGTAGAAGAAGTTGCCGGCGATGCCGTGGACCGCCGGCGGACGGCCGGTGATGATCGAGAGGTTGTTCGGGTTGGTGAAGCTCGGGATCACCGAATAGGCATGCGTGCTCGCGCCCGTCCGCATGATCCGGTCGAGGTTGGGCGTCAGCCCCTTCGCGCTGGCAGCCTCTATATAGGCCGGCTCCGAGCCGTCCATGCAGATCACCACTGTCGGACGCTGCGGGCGGGCATAGCCCCGGCCGTTCGCGACGACATCCGATCCGACCTTCGAATGCATGTTCATCATCACCTCCCTCAAGCGGCCGACTTCAGGCCGACGCCCATCTCGGCGAGCACATCCGACACGGTGGCGACGAAGGCCCGCATGTCCTGAGCGCCGAGCGCCCCGATGCAGCCGATACGGAAGCTGTCGGCCACAGTGAGCTTGCCGGGATAGATCACGTAGCCGGCGTCCTTCAGCGCGTCGTAGAAGCGCTGGAAGACGAAGCGCTTGTCCTCCGGCATGTGGAAGGTGACGATGATCGGCGCCTGCCGCGCGGCCGGCAGCAGCGTGCGGAAACCGAGCCCCTCCATGCCTTCGATCAGGATGCGGGCGTTCTCGGCATAGCGCTCGCCGCGCCCGGCAACGCCGCCCTCGGCCCAGAACTCCTGCAGCGCCGCGTGGAAGGCGACGATGACGTGGATCGGCGGGGTGAAGCGGTACTGGCCGGTGCGCTCGAAACCGGCATGCTGGTCGTGAAGATCGAGCACGAGCGTGGTGGCGTTGCCCTGGGTCTCGGCGAGGGCGTTCTTGCGGGCGATGACGAAGCCGAGCCCGGGCACGCCCTGAATGCACTTGTTCGACGACGCCGCGACCGCGTCGAAATATATCTCGCGGCTGTCGAGCGGCAGGGCTCCGAAGGCGCTCATCGAGTCGACCAGCAGCCGGCGGCCATGGCGCTTGGCCAGCGCCGCGATGGCCTCGATCGGGTTTCGGATGCCGCTCGTCGTCTCGCAGTGAACCGCGAAGAGATGGGTGATGCCGGTATCGGTGACCAGCATGCGGTCGATCTCCGCCAGATCCGGCGGCGTGTCCTCGGCCGTCTCATGAGCGACCACCGAGCGACCCGCGATCTCCAGGATGCGCTTGGCGCGCTGGCCATAGGCGCCGTTGATCAGGACCAGGATCTTGCCGTCACGGGGCACGAAAGTGGTCAGCATCGCCTCGACGGCGAAGGTGCCCGAACCCTGCATCGGCACGGTGACGAAATCCGCTTCGCCGTGGATGACCTTGGGCAGCTCGTCCATGACCGCCTTGTTGATTCCGACGAATGTGGCGTCGCGGGAGCCCCAGTCATGAACCATCGTCTCCTTGATGGCCTTGCTGGTCGTCAGCGGCCCCGGCGTCAGGAGCAGCGGATCGCCGGTCTCGGAGGTTGCGGGGCGTCGGACTTGGGCCATGGCGCGGTCTCGCTCTTGTTTCTTCAGCGGATGGCCCACGCTAGAACGCCGCCTTGACATAGGTCCAATACATCGTTTGCATGTCATCTATAGACAGGATCTATAGCAATGATCGTCAGTTATTCCGGCCTTGCCGCGTTCCATGCCGTGGCCGAAGCCGAGAGCTTCACCGGCGCGGCAAAGGCCCGCAATCTCAGCCAGCCGACGCTGTCGGCGCAGGTGAAGGCGCTCGAGGATGCGTATGGCGTGCGCCTTTTCGACCGGATGGGGCGGCACGTCAGGCTGACGCCGCTCGGCCAAAGCCTCTTCGTGATTACCGCACGGCTGTTCACCGCGCAGGACGAGGCGCAGGCGCTCCTGGCGGGCACGCGAACCCTGCAGCGCGGTCACCTGCGCATCGCGGCCGATAGCGCGACGCATGTCATGCCGGCCCTGGCCAGGATGCGCGCGAATTACCCCGGCCTGACCTTTTCCCTCACCATCGGCAACTCGTCCGAAGTGGTCGACCAGATCATGGATTTCGCGGCCGATGTCGCCATAACGGCCCGCCCGAACTCCGACCCGCGCATCTACAGCATCAAGCTGCGATCGGATCATCTGGTCGCGTTCATCGCGGCGGATAACGAGCTGGCGCGGCACGACAGCATCCCGATCGAGGCCTTTGCCGGCCAGGATATCGTCCTGCGCGAGCGGGGATCCATCACCCGGGAGGTTTTCGAGAACCGGCTTTCGATGGCCGGGGTCAAGCCGATGAACCTGCTCGAAGTGCAGTCCCGCGAAGCCGTCCGGGAGGCCGTCGCCGCCGGCTTCGGCATCGGCGTCGTCTTCGAAGCCGAGTTCAGGCCCGAGCCGAATCTGAAGCGGCTGATCCTGACGGGCGCCGATTTCAGCGTCGGGGAGTATGTCGCCTGCCGGGCGGAGCGGCGGCGGCTCCCGCTGGTCCGGAGCTTCTTCGAGACGGTCCCGCAAATCATCGATGGGGTCTAGGCGACGTTCAAACCCGCTGCGGCGGCAGCGGGTTTGCGCCATGATCGGCAAGCTGCCGCTCATTCCGATCACGAGGCCCGAGCAGCGGCTGGCCGTCGCACTGCGGACGGGCATAAGTCCGCCCGCTTGCGCCCAACCCTCGGATGCAGGCTCAGATCGAAATCCCTGCCGCGCCGGTCAGCGGATCAGCGCCCGGACGCGAGACGAGACCAGGTCGGCCACCAGCACCATCGCGAGGATGACGAGGATGCAGGTGGCGGTGTCCTGGTACTTGAAGAGCTTCATCGAGGATACCAGCTCGAAGCCGATGCCGCCGGCGCCGACCATGCCGAGCACCGTCGACTGCCGGACATTGGTCTCCAGCCGGTAGAAGATGGTGCCGAGCCAGGTCGGCAGGACCTGCGGCAACACGCCGAAGAAGAAGGTCTGGAACGGGCCGACTCCGGCCGAGCGGAAGGCCTCCAGCGGCCCTTCGTCGATATCCTCCATCGCCTCGGCGAAGAACTTGCCGAGCATGCCGGCACCGTGGATGGCGAGCGCGAGCACGCCGGCGAAGGGGCCCAATCCGATAGCCGCCACGAAGATCAGCGCCAGGATGATCTCGTTGATGCCGCGCATGCAGTTGAGCAATTGCCGCGTCGCATGGAAGACGGCCGGGCTCGGGGTCAGGTTGCGCGCTGCGAAGAAGCAGATCGGCAGCGCCAGGACGACCCCGAGCAGGGTGCCCCAGACGGCGACCTGCAGGCTTTCGAGGGCCGGTTTCCAGAGCCGTTCGAGGAACTCGGGATTGGGCGGCGTCATCCGGACCAGGAAGTCCCACATATAGGGGATTCCGTTCCAGAGATTGGTCGCGTTGATCTGCGAACCGATCGCCGCCCACCAGAGGAAGGCGACGATCGCGAGGGATGCGAGCGCGACGCCCCACCAGCCGAAACGGCCTTGGGGCGGACGCATGACGAGTTGCAAGCTACCGAATGACATGGCCGGATCCTGTCTCGTTCAAGCCGTCGCGACGGCGACCATGGGGGTGATGACGGCGGGCTGCGGTGCGGGCCGCGGCTTCAGCACGCGGCTGATGCCGGGATCCTCCAGCCCGGGGTAGATCTTGTGCACGATCTCCGTCGTCAGCTGGTCCGGCGTGTCGTCGAAGATCACCTTGCCGCCGCTCAGGCCGACGATGCGTTCGCCGAATTCGACGGCGTAATCGACCTGATGGAGGTTGCAGATCACCGCGATGCCCTCCTCCTTGCAGATCGCCTTGAGGTAACCGAGGACGACGCGGGAGGTCTTCGGATCGAGGCTGGCGACGGGCTCGTCGCAGAGGATCACCGCCGGCTGCTGCGCCAGCGCGCGGGCGATGCCGACGCGCTGTTGCTCGCCGCCCGAGAGCTGGTCGCCGCGCGAATTCGCCTTATGCGGCAGCTCGACGCGCGCCAGCGCCTCCATCGCGATCTCGACGTCCCGTTTGGGGAAGAGCTGCAGCATGGTGAGGATGGACGACAGGCCGGCCATGCGGCCGACCAGCACGTTCTTCAGCACGGACAGGCGCTTCACCAGATTATGGTGCTGAAAGATCATCGCGACGGGGCGCGAGCCCCGTGCGCGGCGCTTCGCATCGAACACCATGCCGTCGATCACGGTTCGCCCCGCATCGGGCTGCGCGAGGCCGTTGATACAGCGCAGCAGCGTCGATTTGCCGGCGCCGCTCGGGCCGAGAACGACGAGGAATTCCCCGGCCTTCACGGTGAGGTCGATACCCTGCAGAACGGGGCGCCCGGCATACGACTTCTTCAGGCCTTCGATCTTGATCATCCGAGATCCTCCGCCGGTCGCGCTGGGCGACTACTTCATCTTGACCAGGTCGAGCTTCAGCACCTTGGCCGTGTCTCGAATGATGTCGTAGGCTTGGTCGTTGGTCTCGACGAAGCGGTTGAGCTTGCCCTGATCGGCCCAGGTGATGTCCCGGATGTTCAGGAAGGCGCCCTTGATCTGCTGCTTCAGATCATCGGGCAGGTTCTTGCGCCAGCAGGTCGGCGACTCCGGAATCGGATCGGAACGCCAGACGACGTGGATGTCGGCAGGATCGACCAGCTTCTTCTGTACGGCCGCATCGAAGATGCGGTCCGCGATCGTCGCGGCGTCGACCCGCTTGTTCGCGACGGCGAGCGCATTCGCATCATGCGAACCGGTGAAGAGCACGCGCCCGAAATCCTTCTCGGGATCGAAGCCGATCTTCATCAGCCCGGCCTTGGGGAAGAGGTGCCCCGAGGTCGAGGACGGATCGACGAAGGCGAAGGTGCGGCCCTTCAGGTCCTTGACCTCTTTGATGCCGCTGTCTTTCCGGGTGATGATCTGGCTGTGGTAGAAGGTCCGCCCGGATTTCGCCGTTTCCGCCGTGGCGAAAGCCTCGATCGGCGCCACCGTCGTGCCGAGCACATAGGAGAACGGTCCGAGATAGGCGACGTCGACATGGCTCGAGCGCATCGCCTCGATGACGCCGTTATAGTCCGAGGCGACGAAGCCCTGGACCTTGATGCCGAGATTCTTCTCCAGCGCGTCCAGAAGCTGCTGGCTGGATTCGAGCATGGCGCGCGAATCCTCGGAGGGAATCAGGCCGACCTTGATCAGTTTCGTCTGGGCACGGCCGATGTTCGGCATGGCCAGCGCAGCGCCTGCTCCGGCGAGAGCGCTCGTGATGATCTTCCGACGCGATATGTTCATGTCATCCTCCCAGATGAGCCGGTGGTCTTTGACCTTGCCGGTGAACGAAGGGCGCGATTGCCCGGATCCGCGAAATGTCAGGCTGCTTTGGCGGCCAGTTTCCCGATGAAGTTGCGCCCGCGCTCGCCTTGCATGGCCTTGTCGACCAGACGGTCCCATTCGGCCGGCGAGACACCGTAGGCGGCGGGGTCCGTCCTGACGCCCAGACCTTGCAGGAAAGCATCGAGCCGCTCGGCGCCCTGCTCCAGATCGGCCCCGAAGACACGGCGCAGCGCCGCATCGCATTGCGGCTGCACGCCGGTCGCCCAGCGCATCACGATCGGCAGCGAGAAGGAGCAGGCGATGCCGTGGATCGTGCCGCTCTTCAGCGTAATGTCGTAGGAGATGTTGTGGGCGAGCGCCGTCTTGGTGTTCGAGAAGGCGAGGCCCGCCAGCAGGCTGGCACGCATCTGTCGCGCCCTGAGCTCGACGTCGTCGAGCCGCTCCAGCAGGCGCGGCAGGGTATCGATGATCTCGCGCGCGGCCTCGACCGCGTAGTTGGCTGAAACCGGATTGCCGTTGACGTTCCAGATGCTTTCGAGCGCATGCGACAGGGCGTCGAGCCCGGTCGCCAGCGTCAGGCCGCGGGGTGCGCCGACAGTCAGGACCGGATCGAGCACCGCCGTCTCGGGGTAGAGCCGCGGATGGGCGAGCGAGTACTTGCTGCCGTTGGCCGAATCCCAAACGGTCGCCCAGGAGGTGACCTCGCTTCCGGTTCCCGCCGTCGTCGGCACGGCGATGATCGGGACGATCGTGTCGGCGTCGAGGGGCACCTTGTCGACGAGATGGCGCCGCACCGTTTCGAAGTCGCCGCCGCTGGCGGCCAGCACCTTGGCCGCATCGATCATCGAGCCGCCGCCGAGCGCGACGATGACCTCGGGCACCTGCGAAGCCGCGCCGAATTGCCGGCAGGATTCGACCAGATCCGCGCAGTCCGGGTTGGTCTCGATGTTGCTGATCGTGACCACCGGAGCGCCGGCAGCCTTCGCGAGGCGGGCGGACAATTCGTGGAAGATCGGCTGGTCATAGGTAACGAGCGCCCAGCGCCGGGTGCCGACAAGCTTCGCGACCTCATCGAAGAGGCCAGACCCGAACCGGATCTTCACGGGATTCCAGTACGCCCAGCTCATGCCTTCCGCCCTCGCTACAGGTGCCTTGCCGACACCGTTTCGAGGATGCTCACAGAGCTCATCCATCATAACAAATTGATTTTTTGATCTCTATAGATAGAAATTTGCTATGCGTTATACCCAGCTGCGCTCCTTCCACAATGTCGCGAACGCCGGAGGCTTCAATGCAGCAGCCGAGACGTTCAACATCAGCCAGCCGACCCTGACCGCGCAGGTCGGCGCGCTGGAGGATGAGTTCGGCGTCGAGCTCTTCGTCAAGCGCGGCCGACGGCGGGAACTCAGCGACACCGGCCGCCAGCTTCTCGCCATCACCACCCGCCTCTTCGCCGAGGAGGCCGAGGCGCTCGCCTTCCTGTCGGAAACGCGCGAACTCCGGACGGGCCGTCTCTCGATCAGCGCCGTCGGCCCGTTTCACGTCACGGAGATGCTGGCCGCCTTCAATCAGGCCTATCCGGGCATCGAGCTTGCGGTAAAGATCGGCAATTCGACCGAAGTCCTGGATGACCTCGCCAGCTACCGATGCGACGTCGCGGTCCTCGCCTATATCGACGAGGACGACCGGCTGCTGACCATTCCGTATCGGCGCCATCCGGTGGCGCTCTTCGTCAGGCGCGATCATCGCTTTGCCGACCGCAGCAGTATCCGACTGACGGAGCTGGAAAGTGAGCCGATGATCGTCCGGGAACTGGGTTCGACGACCCGCCGCGCCTTCGAGAACGCCCTTGCCAGGACGAACACGAAACCACGACTCGTGATGGAGATCGGCAGCCGCGAGGCGGTGAGGGAGGCGGTCATTCGCGGGCTTGGCATCAGCTACGTCTCGGAAGCGGAGTTCGTGCCCGACGAGAACTTGCGGCTGATCCCGATCGAGGGGGCCGAAGTCTACACCTATGCGCATGTCGTCGTGCTGAAGCAGCGGGAAGCCAGCCGGGTCATTACCGCCTTCCTCACCGTTGTCCGCGGAATGAGAGAGATGTTCGACGCCGCCGCGCGCATCAGTCGACAGGAATCACGCGCCGATCGGCTGCCATGATCGCTCAGGCGACCGCGCGCTCCAGCGATGGCCATCGCGGTCCTTTGCAACGGTCGTTGGGGGAGCCGGTGCACATCGATGTGGAGTGGATCTCGGGCAGCGTTTCGCAGGCCTCAACGCGCTGCTGGCGACCGTGCCTTCCTCATCGCCTCGGAGTTGCACCGCCTTTGCTGCCGATGGCTGCAGCAGAGCTCATACCCAGCGCGTCTTCGATCGCCTAAATTGACTCGGCTTGATCTCACGAGGCTTCTGACACCGCATGGATCGCATAGAGGCGATGAAGGTCTTCGTTGCCGCCCTGGATGAGGGAAGCCTCGCCGGTGCGGGGCGTCAGCTCGGCAGGTCGCCGGCGGCTGTGAGCCGGGCGATCGCCTTTCTGGAGYGGCAGGTGGGAGCGACGCTGCTCCACCGCACCACGCGCGCCATCAAGCTCAGCGAGATCGGCGAGCGCTACGCCGCCGCCTGCCGCCGCATCCTCGTCGATCTGCAGGAGGCCGAGGCCATAGGGGCYGGCGAACGGGCCGCGCCGCGCGGAACCTTGACGATCACGGCGCCTACGGTCAGCGGCGAGGAGATCCTGCGCCCGATGATCGACGCCTATATCGAGGCTTACCCGGCCGTATCGGTCAATCTCGTCCTGTTCGCGCGCAGCGCGAACCTGATCGAGGAGGGCATCGACATCGCCTTGCGCGTGCTGGAACTGCCGGATTCCTCGATGACGGCCATCCGCATCGGCGGTGAGGTGAGGCCGGTGATCGTGGCCGCTCCGCGCTATCTGAGTCAGCATCCCCGCATCGACGAGCCGGGTGACCTGACCCGGCACAGCATCATCGCCTGCACCGATTTCGGGCGAGATAGCTGGGTCTTCTCGCCGCCCAAGGGCGGATCCATAGCGCGTTCCGTTCAGTTCAAGCCACGCTTGATCGTCAACAGCGTGCGGGCGGCTCTCGGCGCCGCCGTCGGCGGGCTGGGTGTCACCCGTCTCCTCACCTATCAGGTCGCCGAACGCGTTCAGGACGGCTCGTTGCAGCTCCTGCTGCGGGGGACCGAACCACCAGCCAGACCCGTGAACCTGTTGCTCCCGCAGGGGCGCTCGACGGTTCCCAAAGTCCGGGCGTTCCTGGATTTCGCGGTACCGCGACTGCGGGCGGATTTTGCCCGGCTCACGGCAGAAGCGGTCGCGCTGGACGACTGACCCGGACATTCTTCCACTTCAGGGAAGAATGCCTGCCGAACATCGGCCATTCAAACGATCCGCGAAAGCTCCAAAATGATCCTCACCGAACGAGATGGGCTGGGCACCAGCCATCTCCTTCACAGGCGGAGAGCAGAGGATCATCATGAGCAACGAACGGAAAGTCGCCATCGTCACCGGTGCTTCGCAGGGCATCGGCGCCGGGCTGGTCAAGGCATTTCGTGACCGCAACTATCGCGTCGTCGCAACGTCGCGCTCGATCAAGCAAAGCGGCGACGAGGATATCCTGGCCATCCCCGGAGATATCGCCGATTCCGCGACGGCCGAGGCCGTGATCCGCGAGGCGCTGGCCCGCTTCGGGCGCGTCGACACGCTGGTCAACAATGCCGGCCTCTTCATCGCCAAGCCCTTCACCGACTACACGCTCGCGGATTTCGACAGCAAGATCGCGACCAATCTCGCCGGCTTCTTTCACATCACGCAGCAAGCCGCGGGCATCATGCTGAAGCAGGGCTCGGGCCATATCGTCAGCATCACCACCAGCCTCACCGACCATGCGATCGCCGGCGTCCCGACCGTGCTCGCCAACCTGACCAAGGGCGGGATCAACGCGGCGACGAAGGCGCTGGCGATCGAATACGCCGGCAGGGGCATCCGCGTGAACGCGGTTTCGCCGGGCGTGATCAAGACGCCGATGCACGCGCCGCAGACGTATGAATTTCTGGCCAACCTCCATCCAGTGAAGCGGATGGGCGACATTCGGGACGTCGTCGAGGCCGTGCTGTTCCTGGAGGGCGCCGGCTTCGTCACAGGCGAGATCCTGCATGTCGATGGCGGCCAGAGCGCCGGGCACTGAGGGAGACGGCCATGCCGATCGTCACCATACAGGTCACGCAGGAAGGCTCCGGCCCCGGCCGCGCCTCTGTCACGGCCGAGGAGAAGGCGCAGCTCATCGCCGGCGTCAGCCAGCTTCTGCTCGACGTACTGAACAAGCCGCTCGACTCGACCTTCGTCGTGATCGAGGAGGTCGAGCTCGCCAACTGGGGCTGGGGCGGCTTGCCTGTCCCGGAATACCGCAAGCGGCGCGCAGCGAGCCAAATTCGCCCTGCCGGGGCTTGAACACCCCCTACCCGCGCGGCTCGGCATCGAACGGCCGAGCCGCCGGGCGGCGACTTGCGGAGCTGACCATCACGGAGAGTATCGATGTCTCGCAATGACCGGACAACCGCCCTGGCCGGTGCGCTGGTGCTGGCGATCGGCATGGGTTTCGGGCGCTTTGCATTCACTGGCCTCTATCCCCTGATGGTCGCCGAGCAGCAGATCAGCGTCGAGGCAGGCTCATATGCCGCCTCGGCCAACTACGCCGGCTATCTGATCGGCGCCTTGCTGCTGAGCCTGTGGCCGACCCGCTCAAGCCGGGCGATGTGTGCGCTGGCGGTGCTGACGACGGCCGCCTTGCTCGGCCTGCTCGGCCTGCCCTTGTCTCCCCCGCTCGTTATCCTGGTTCGCGGCCTGGCAGGCGTGTCGAGCGCAATCGCCATGGTCGCGGCGGCGCAGTGGCTCCTTCACGATCGCGGCCTTTCCCATGAAGTGGCAACACTGTTCGCAGGCGTCGGAATCGGCATCCTGCTCTCCGCGGAGATCATCGCAGCCGGGCACGCCGCGGCGCTGCCGAGCCGATCGCTCTGGCTTCTGCTGGGCGGGGTGTCGCTTGTTCTAGGATCGGTCGCCTTGTGGCTTCAGTCCCGGGCGGAACGGGACGAGCGGCCGCCGACCTCCGATGCGACCGCGATCGGCGGCCTGCTCGGACCCTACCGTTTGACCATCGTCTATGGCCTGGCGGGCTTCGGCTACATCATCACCGCAACCTATCTGCCACTGCTCGTGCGGAACGCGTTGAGTTCGGTCGATCCCGCGCATATCTGGGCGCTCTTTGGTTTGGGCGCCGTGCCGTCCTGCTTCCTCTGGCACGCGTTGCATCGGCGCTGGGGCAGCAACGTCAGCCTCGCGGCGAACCTGGGCGTGCAGGCTGTCGGCGTTGTCCTGCCGGTGCTGCATCATCCCGTGGCCTATGTCGCCAGCGCCCTCATCGTCGGCGGAACCTTCGTTGGCACCGTCACCATCGCGCTGCCGGCGGCCCGCAAGGTCGCAGCGCTCGTCCGGTTCGACATGATCGCCGTGATGACGCTCGCCTATGGCGCGGGGCAGGTCGCCGGCCCCTTCGTTGCGAATGCACTCTATCTTTCGAGCGGTTCCTTCGACGCTTCGCTTCTCCTGGCCGGCCTCGTCCTGTTGACTGCGGCTGCACTGAGCCTGCCCAAGATGGAGCCTCGACGGGTTGATCTGACTGAGACGACCGCTCGGGAGGCGGCGATGCGGGCGACATCGAGCCCCGCCTGAGATCATGGATGTGTCCGAACAGGCCCGACAATTGGCCGGAACCGCGAAAGGAACGACGATGACCACATCATATCAGTCCAGGCTGACTGCACTTCTCGGCGTCGAGCTGCCGATCATCCAGGCGCCGATGGCGGGTGCGACGACGCCGGAGATGGTCATCGCCGTCAGCGAGGCGGGTGGGCTGGGCTCGCTGCCGAGCGCGCAATATGACGAGCGCGGCCTGCGGGCGGCCTTGGACCGGGTCCGGGCAGGCACGTCGCGCCCGATCAACCTGAACTTCTTCTGCCACACCAACCCCGCCGACGACCCTGCGCGTCAGGCCGCCTGGCTCTCGCAGCTCACCGGCTACTATGCCGAAGCCGGCCTCGATCCGGACATGCCGAAAGCGCCGAGCGGGAGAACACCGTTCGACGCAACGAGTGCGACCGTCGTGGAGGATTATCGGCCTGAGGTGGTCAGCTTTCATTTCGGCCTGCCGCCGGCAGATCTGCTCGACAGGGTGAAGCGCACCGGTGCCGTAGTGATCGCCTCCGCCACCACGGTGGCCGAGGCGCGCTGGCTCGTCGAGCGCGGGGTCGGCGCCGTCATCGCGATGGGCGCGGAAGCGGGTGGCCATCGGGGCAGCTTCCTGACCGACAGGATGTCCGAACAGATCGGAACCTTTGCGCTGGTCCCCCAGATCGTCGATGCCGTCTCGGTGCCGGTGATCGCTGCGGGCGGCATTTCCGACCGGCGCGGCGTCGAGGCCGCATTCGCGCTGGGGGCGGCGGGCGTGCAGGTCGGCACAGCCTATCTGGTGACGCCCGAGGCCAGCATATCCGACGTCCATCGGCGGGCGCTCGGCTCGCCCGACCGGCCGACAGCCGTCACGAATCTGTTCACGGGCCGGCCGGCGCGCGGCATCGTCAACCGCCTGCTGTCCGAGCTCGGGCCGTTGTCGAAGGACGCCCCGGCTTTTCCGACCGCGGGCGGTGCGATCGGCCCGCTGCGCAGCGCGGCCGAGAAGGCCGGCAGCGATGATTTCAGCCCGATCTGGGCCGGCCAGTCCTTCCCCCTGGCGCAGCCCATGCTGGCTTCCGTCTTGACGAGGATGCTGATGGGCGAGAGCGGTTGATATCCGCCTGCGATCTTAGCTGCCCCGCGACGGCGTGCCGGAATGCAAGGTCGTGACCCAGATCGCGCGGGCCACGGTCTGTTCGGGGTTGTCGAACATGTGGGGAACCGTGCTGGGGAAGCAGACGCTGTCGCCCGCATCCAGCACATGGGGTTCATGGTCGAGCCAGATCCGGATACGGCCTGCGAGAACGTAGACCGCCTTCTCTCCGACATGCGGGACGAAATCGGCACCCGACGACGCGCCGGGATTGAGCGTCAGCTCGTAGATCTCGAGCGCGCCGCCCTGGGCCGGCGTCAGCGATTCCTTGAGCACGCCGCTCGCCGTGAGGCGGAGGAGGCGTCGGTCGTTCCGGCGCACGACGTATCGCGACGACGGGTCGGGGGCATGCGGCTCGAAGAAATAGGAGATCGGCACGCCCAATGCGATGCTCAGCAGCCGCAGGCTCCTGATCGAGGGTGAGGCCAGCGCACGCTCGAGCTGGCTGATCATGCCGGTGGACAGGCCCGTGCGCTGCGAGACCTCCTGAATCGACAAGCCGGCGCGCTGGCGCAAAAGCCGGACCGTCTCGCCGAGCCGGTGCTCCGCGTCCTCGGGAACGACGATCGGCTCGTTGGTCACCTTGTCCAGGGAATCCGGTCCAGCATCATGCCTGCTCATCGATCGCCTCTCAGCATGTTTCCTGAAACGCCTAGCACAGCCGCTCGATCCCGAGATGACGGCGACGGAGTGCGTTGGCAAGATTGACAGGTTTTTTCAGCCATGTTGAAGTCAGCATAACAAAAGTTAGAGGGATTGAAATTCCGTTCGCAGGAAACGTGTCAAACACGTTGCGAAGTGCGGGAACCGGGTTCGCAGGAGGAGGCACATCATGTCTGACGGATATTCTGGAGTCACGGCCCCGACGCGCCGCGGCGCTCTGGCGATGGGCATGGGGCTGGCGGCGGGCATCAGCGTGCCCTTGCCGCTGCGAGCCGCGCAACCACCGTCCGAGCCGAAGGGCCAGGTCGTCGCCGGCCTGTCGCAGGAGCCGACGGTCTTCCATCCGCTGATGCCCGGCATCGAGGTCGATCAGGGCGTCTGGTGGCAGCTTTTCAGCACGCTCTGGTACATCGACCCTGAAGGCCGCTTCCAGGCCGACCTCGCCAAGGAGGTTCCCACCGTCGAGAATGGCGGGCTTTCCGCCGACGGCCTGACCTGGAAGGTCAAGCTGCGCAACGACGCCAAATGGCATGACGGCACGCCCTTCACGGCCGAGGACGTCAAGTTCAGCATCGACCTCGTCAACAACACCGCCTTCCGCGCCCGCAACCGGGTCGGGCACAGCCTCGTCCACGACATCAAGGTGGTGGCTCCCGACGAGATCCACTGGCGCATGGAGAGCGCCTATTCGCCCTATATGTCGATCCTGTCGCTGTTCTTCATCGTGCCCAGGCACGCGCTGGAGAAGGCGTCCGACCCCAATGCCTCGCCCTTCAACAATGCGCCGATCGGGACCGGCCCGTTCCGCTGGGGCGAGAGGGTGCCGGGCGATCACATCCAGCTCCTCGCCAACAAGAGCTATCACGGGCGCGGCCCGTTCCTGGAGCGGATCGTCTTCAAATACGTCCCCGATCTGACCGTGCTCTACACCCAGTTCCGCACCGGCCAGATCGACTACACCGGCATCCAGGGCGTGCTGCCGAACTTCGTCAAGGAGGCGAAGACCCTGCCGGGCCGCAAGATCACGGTCTCGCCGATGGCATCGATCGAGCATATCGCGCCCAATCTCGAATTCGGCCCGCTCGCCGACCGGGCGGTGCGGGAGGCGCTTTATCTCGGCATCAACAAGAAGGGGTTGATCGACGCGCTCAACTACGGGCTGCCGATGCCGACGGAATCCTTCGTGCCGCAACAGGCCTGGTCCTTCACCAAGGACCTGCCGGCCCATGCCTATGATCCCGCCAAGGCCAACGCCATCCTCGATGCCGCCGGCTGGAAGCGCGGCTCCGGCGGCATCCGCGAGAAGAGCGGCGTCCGGCTGGAATTCGCCAACTCGACCACCAGCGGCAACGCCGTGCGCGAGCAGACGCAGCAGCTCCTGATGCAGGACTGGAAGGCGATCGGTGCCTCGCTGCGCATCAACAACATGCCGGCCGCCGTGATCTGGGGCGACTTCTGGCAGCAGTCGAAATTCCAGTCGGTCATCGTCGGCGTCAACTTCATGCTGGGCAGCGACCCCGACGTGACGCCGCGCTTCGGCTCCAGCGCGATCCCGGCCAAGGGCGGGCGCGGCTACAACACCTACCAGTACCAGAACAAGGAGGCCGACCGGCTGCTGGCCCAAGGCGCGGCGCAGTTCGACCTCGCCGAGCGCAAGGCGACCTATGGCGCGCTGCAGAAACTGATCCGCGACGATCTCGCCATCCTGCCGCTGTTCCAGTCGGTGATCGCCGAAGGCACCAAGGACGGGCTGCAGGGCTTCGCGCCCAACATCAACACCTCGTCCAATTGCTGGAACATGCGGGAGTGGTACTGGGCCTGAGCGCCGGACGGGTCGCGCTGCGATGGTTCCCTATCTCATTCGCCGGCTGGGGCAGGCGCTGGTGCTCCTGCTCATCGTCTCGATGCTCGGCTTCGCCATCCTGCATCTGGCGCCGGGCGGCCCGCTGTCGCAGTTCGCGCTGTCGTCGCAGATGTCGCCCGAGGACATCGGGCAAGGGCCGGTCCAGTACGCCGACTGGCTCTGGCGCATGCTGCAGGGAGATTGGGGCACGTCCTATCGCGACGGCGGGGCCGTGCTTGTCACCATAGGCTCGCATCTGCGGGCCACCTTCGAGCTGATGGCGACGGCAACGCTGATCGCCTGCCTGCTCGGCTGCTGGATCGGCATCCTCGGTGCGATCCGCCGCTATTCGCTGTTCGACACGCTCGCGACCGTCGGCGCGATGATCGCGCTCTCGATACCCACCTTCTGGTTCGGGCTGGTCACGATCTACGTCTTCTCGGTCACGCTCGGCTGGCTGCCGGCCGGCAACCGCCACACGGTCGGCGACGACTCCGTGCTCGACCTGCTGCATCACCTGATCGCGCCGGCGCTGGTTCTGGCTCTCGTCGAGATGGCGATCTGGGCGCGCTTCATGCGCTCCTCCATGCTCGACGTGATCGGCCAGGACTACATCCGCACGGCGCGGGCCAAGGGCCTGCCGGAGTGGAACGTGCTGTCGCGGCACGCGCTGCGCAACGCGCTGCTGCCGATGATCACCGTCGCCGGCCTGCAATTCCCGACCCTGCTCGGCGGCGCGCTGGTCGCGGAAACCGTATTCACCTGGCCCGGCATGGGCCGGCTCTTCCTCGATTCCATCGCCTATCGCGACTATCCCGTCGTGATGGGCATCCTGATGCTCTCGGCCGCGATGGTGATGCTCGGCTCGCTGCTCGCCGACCTGCTCTACGCGCTGGTCGATCCACGGATCAGGATGGAGTGAGGCCATGAGCGCACAAGCCGCATCCGTCTCGCTCGAACCCGTGGCCGCCTCGACCGGAAACACCGCCTGGCGCCGCTTCCGCCGGCATCGGCTCGCCATGGCCGGCTCCGTGACGATCCTCATCCTGGCGCTTGGCTCCGTCGTCGGGCCCTATCTCCTGCCATTCGACGACACCTATATCGACATCATGCAGCGCTTCGCGCCGCCGTTCTCCGGCGTCCATGTGCTGGGAACGGACGAGCTCGGCCGCGATATCCTCGCCCGGCTGATGATGGGCGGGCGCATCTCGCTGGCGATCGGCTTCCTCGCCATGGCCGTGGCGATGGCGATCGGCATCGCGGTCGGCGTGATCGCGGGCTTCTACGGCGGCTGGCTCGGCGCGGTGCTGATGCGCTTCGTCGATGCGGTTCTGTGCTTCCCGGCGATCTTCCTGCTGCTGGCGCTGGCCGCACTTACCGAACCCGGCATTCTGGCCACCACGCTGCTGATCGCCGCGACGTCCTGGATGAATGTCGCGCGCATCGTCGAGGCGCAGATCCGCTCCCTGCGCGAGCGCGACTTCGCAGCCGCGGCCCGCGCCGTGGGAGCCAGCGATTTCTACATCATGTTCCGGAGCCTTTTGCCCAACGCGATGGCGCCGATCGTGGTGGCGGCTACGCTCAACGTCGCGAAGGCGATCCTGCTCGAATCCTACATCAGCTTCCTCGGCTATGGCATCCAGCCGCCGGCCTCGAGCTGGGGCAACATGCTCAACAACGCCCAGATCTACCTGACGAGCGCGCCCTGGCTTGCGCTCCTCCCCGGCATCGCGATCACGCTCGCGGTGACCAGCTTCAACTTCATCGGCGACGGCCTGCGCGATGCGCTCGATCCGCGCATGGACATCAACTGACGCCACCCCTTCCCGCCGCCTCGGCTACCCACTCCATTCCTCAGGAGCACCGTCCATGTCCCCGCCGGTCAACCGCATTCCCAGCGACGAGCGCCTGCCGGAGGCCGTCGACGTGGTGGTCATCGGGGGCGGCGTGATCGGCGTATCCAGCGCCTATCATCTCGCCCGCAAGGGTTTGTCGGTCGCGCTGGTCGAGAAAGGGCATGTCGCGGGCGAGCAGTCGAGCCGCAACTGGGGCTGGTGCCGCCAGCAGGGCCGCGCCCGGGCCGAGATTCCGCTTGCGCGCGAAGCTCTGCGCCTCTGGGAAGAGCTGCAGGAAGAGGCCGGGGCCGATACCGGCTTTCGGCGCACCGGCGTGCTCTTCCTGACCAAGGACCCCAAGGAAGCCGCCGATTGGGAACGCTGGGCCGTGATCGCGCGCGAGCTTCAGGTCCACTCCACCTTGCTGAGCCCGGCCGAGGTCGCAGAGAGGCTGCCCGGCAATTCGCAGAAGTGGGTGGCCGGCCTGCATACGCCGAGCGACGGGCGGGCGGAGCCTTCGATGGCCGTGCCGGCGCTCGCCCTGGCAGCACGCAAGCGGGGCGTCACCATCCATCAGGGCTGCGCAGCGCGCGGCCTAGAGACGACGGCCGGTGCCGTCAGCGCAGTCGTGACCGAGAAGGGCACGATCCGCACCCAGGCCGTGCTGCTGGCGGGCGGCGCCTGGTCCTCGCTGTTCTGCCGGCGCCACGGAATCGACCTGCCGATCGGACTGGTCGACGCCACCGCCTGCCGCACCACGCCGGCGCCCGAGATCACCGCCGGGGCGCTGGGCACCACCGAATATTGCGTCCGCCGCCGGCTCGACGGCGGCTTCACGCTGGCGCTGCGCGGGCGCGGCACGGTCAACCTGACACCCGACATCCTGCGCTACGCCAAGATGTTCTGGCCGACCTTCAAGCAACGCCGGGCCGGGCTGAAGCTGCGGCTGGGAGCGGATTTCTTCAAGCAGCTTTTCGGCAGCGCCAACTGGCAGTTCGATCAGCCCTCCCCGTTCGAGGCAGTGCGCGTGCAGGACCCCGCGCCCGACATGGAGCTGGTCAATTCGGCGCTGGCCGCGCTGATCGCCGGCAACCCCGCGCTCAAGGACATCCGCATCGCCGAGGCCTGGGGCGGGACGATCGATTCCACGCCCGATACCGTGCCGGTGATCTCGCCGGTCGCCAGCCTGAAGGGCTTCTTCCTCGCCACCGGCTTCTCGGGCCATGGCTTCGGCATCGGCCCGGCCGCCGGCAAGCTCGCAGCCGATGTCGTGCGCGGTGACCCGTCCTTCGTCGATCCCGCCGCCTATAGCTACGAGCGGCTGGTCGACGGGCGGCCGCTGGCGCCGGTCGGGCTGTTCTAGGGAGCGCCGCCGTGACCATCCTCTACAAGGCGAGCGCCGAGCGGGCGGACCAATGGGCCGCGGCCTTCGCCCGACAGGCGCCCGAGACGCCCTTCCGGATCTGGCCGGATATCGGCGATCCGCTGGCCATCGAATACCTCCTGCTCTGGCAGCCGCCGGAGCGGATCGCCGAGACCTTCCCGAACCTCAAGATGGTCTTCTCGGTAGGTGCCGGCATCGATCAGCTCGATTTCAGCAAATTGCCGCCCGAATTGCCGGTCGTGCGCATGCTTGAGCCAGGCATCGCCGAAAGCATGGCCGAATTCGTTTGCATGGCCACGCTGATGCTTCACCGCAACATGGTCGATTTCATCGACCAGCAGCGCCAGCGGCATTGGCGAGAGATCCAGGTCCGTCCCCCCGCAGGTCGGCGTGTCGGCATTCTGGGGCTGGGACAGCTCGGCCAGGCGAGCCTGGCGAAGCTGCGTTCCTTCGGTTTTCCCTTGTCGGGCTGGAACCGCTCACCGCGGCAGATCGAGGGTGTCACCTGCTTTACCGGCGCAGCAGAACTCCCCGCCTTCCTGGCGCAGACGGATATCCTGATCTGCCTGCTGCCGCTGACCGAGGCCACGCAAGGCATCCTCGATGCACGGTTGTTCTCGCAGCTGCCGCGCGGGCCGGGCCTGATCAATGTCGGGCGAGGCGGGCATCTCGTCGAAACCGACCTGCTGGACGCATTGGATACAGGACAGCTTTCGGGCGCGATGATCGATGTGCTCGAAAGCGAGCCCCCGGCGCCGGATCATCCGTTCTGGAACCACCCGCGCATCGTGATGACACCTCACATCGCCAGCATGACGCGCCCGGAAAGCGGCGCCGCCTTTGTGCTCGAGACGATCGAGCGCCACCGCAAAGGGCTCCCCATCGAGGGGCTCGTCCCGCGCGGTCGGGAATACTGACCGCGACGGCGGCGCCGCCTGCCGAGCCGCTCAGGGCGCGCTTCACGCATCCCCTTTCATCCTTCGATTGTCGATGAAAGGGAGAAGGCTCCACTTGGCGAGCCGGCGGCAGGAAACGCGACCGGACCGGCTGCTCGTCGTTGCAAGGCATCTCCGAGCCGCGCCGGCCATTCTCCGCTAGCCGGTCGTCTCTTCTTCATAGACAGCAACTCGCGAAGCGCCGCCGAGAGGCGGCCCTTCGGCATGTCTGACGATCCGTTCCAAGGTCCCGAAGTCGCGCCGGGTCCGGACGGGTTTGATGAAACTGTCATGTTCCGGTCTTAGGCGAAGGCCACCGGCACGAGCCCTTTCCGGCGGAGAACGACAATGCGCGCATATCACTGGTTGGCGGCGGTCCTGGCGGCAGGCGTGGCGGGGGGATCCGCCACCGCACAGACGATCTATCCGATCGACCGTGCCGAGATCCTCGAAGGCTCGCGGTTCGACTTCAAGGTCGAGTTCCCGAATGCGCCGACCTCGGGCGACGTGAACGTCACCATCAACGGCAAGCCCGCCGCCGAGGCCTTCGGACGGCCGACGAACTTCATCCAGAGCGAGGAAGGCCAGAAGCATTCGGCGCTGTGGCTGCGCGGCGCTTCGCTCCCGGCCGGCCGCTACGTGGTGGAAGCCACCCAAGGCGGCAACAAGTCGACCGTGAACTGGGACGTCTTCGCGACGGCGACGCCGCGCCGCGCCAAGAACGTCATCCTCTTCATCGGCGACGGCATGACGGTCGCCAACCGCACGGCGGCCCGCATCCTCTCCAAGGGCTGGAAAGAAGGCAAATATGACGGCGAGCTCGCCATGGACGACATGTCCAACATGGCGCTGATCTCGACCTCCGGCACGGACTCGATCGTCACCGACAGCGCCAATGCGGCGCATGCCTACACCACCGGCCACAAATCCTGCGTGAACGCGCTCGGCGTCTACTGCGCCAAGAACGCGCTGACCCTCGACCATCCGAAGGTCGAGACCATCGCCGAGCTGGTGAAGCGCAAGACCGGCATGGCTGTCGGCGTCGTCACCAACTCCGAGATCGAGGATGCGACCCCGGCCTCGATGGTCGCCCACACCCGCCGCCGCTCGGACTTCAACGACATCGTCGAGATGTTCTATGCGGTGAAGCCGGACGTGATTATGGGTGGCGGCTCGCCGAACTTCCTGAGCAAGGCCACCCCCGGCTCGAAGCGCACGGACGAGCAGGACTTCATCGCCAAGTTCAAGGAGGCCGGCTACACGCTCGCCACCACGAAGACCGAGATGAACGCGGCGGTCGCCGCCGGCTCGAAGAAGCTGCTCGGCCTCTACAACACCGGCAACATCGACGGCGCCTTCGACCTGCGTCTCGCCAAGAAGGGCTCGATCTCCAAGTTCCCGGACCAGCCGGATGTCGTCGAGCAGACCAGGGCCGCGCTCGACATGCTCAAGGGCAATCCCGAGGGCTTCCTGCTGATGGTCGAGTCCGCCCGCATCGACAAGTACAGCCACTCGCTCGACTGGGAGCGCTCGGTGTTCGACACGATCATGCTCGACAACGCGGTCAAGGTCGCGAAGGACTTCGCCGGCGACCGCAACGACACGCTGATCATTGTCGTCCCCGACCACGCCCATCCGATGTCGATCATCGGCACCTATGACGACGATCGTCCGGGCCAGCTGCTGCGCGACAAGCTCGGCGTCTACAACGAGTCGACCCCGCCGAATTACGGCCCGGTCGACGCCGAGGGCTACCCCACCAAGGTCGACACCTCGCGCCGTCTCGCCGTCGTCTACGGCTCCTATCCCGACACCTGCGACACCGGCCGCCCCAACATGGGCGGCGAGCGCGTTCCGGCCGTGAAGGGCCCCGACGGCAAGACCAACATCGCCAACGAGAAGGACTGCACGGGCCCGCTGGTGGCGCGCAAGGTCGGCAACCTTCCGTTCGATGCCAATAACGGCGTCCATGCGGCCGACGACGTCATCCTGACAGCGATGGGCCCCGGCGCCGAGCGCTTCCGCGGCCACAAGCCGAACACCTTCGTGTTCCGCGTCATGACCGAAGCGCTGGCGCTCGGCGGCAAGTGAGCCGATGATCGGGGCAACGGAGGCATCGATGCGCCGACAGGCCCCCGTGGAGGATTTCAGCGTTTCTTCGAAGCGCGAAAATCCTCCAACTTCTTGCCTCCCCGCATTTTCTTCACGCGAACCGGCATCCACTTTGCTTGAAAATGCTCTGGCGACCATCACCCGCCGCGGAGCCGTGCTCGGCCTCGCGGCGGCGAGCCTTTTCGACCGCGCCGCCGCGGCCGATGTCGAGACGATCGCCTTCGACAGCCTCTACAAATCCTTCGGCGTGCTCGGCTTCGAATTCTCCGACAGGGTGACGGTGCTGCGCGGCAAGCCCGTGCGCATGGTCGGCTACATGGCGCCGCCGCTGAAGCCGGAAAGCCGTTTCTTCGTGCTGACGCGCGAGCCGCTCGCCATCTGCCCCTTCTGCCAGTCCGATGCCGACTGGCCGGTCGACATCGTCGTCGTGTTCATGAAGAACGAGACGGCGATGGTCAGCGCCGGCCGCAAGGTGGTGGTGGCCGGTCGGCTCGAGATCGGCTCCGCGACCGATGCCGATACCGGCTTCGTCAGCCAGATCAGGATTGCCGATGCCGGCTTCTCCGTCGCCTGAGGCGAGCGGGCGGCGGCTCGTTCTCAGCGATATCGCGCTCGACCATCGCGACGGCGATGGGCGGGTCTTCCGCGCTCTCGACATTCCCACGCTGGTCCTGGAGCACGGCACAGCGCTTGGCGTCAGCGGGCCCTCCGGCTGCGGCAAGAGCACTCTACTCCATCTGATCGCCGGCCTCCTGCGGCCGAGCGCCGGTTCGATCCGCTGGGGCGAAACCGAAATCTCCGCCCTGCCCGAGGCCCGGCGCGACCACTGGCGCCGGCAGAACCTCGGCTTCGTCTTCCAGGATTTCCATCTGGTGCCGGAGCTCGATGTCGCCGGCAATATCGCCTTGCCGGCGAGCTTCTCCTCCTGGCGGCTCAGTTCCTCCGGCCGCGACCGCGCCCTCGCACTGGCGTCCCGCGTAGGACTGAAGGATCCCCATCGCAGGGCGGCGGTTCTGTCACGCGGCGAGCAGCAGCGCGTCGCGATCGCGCGCGCTCTCTTCAATCAGCCGCGCCTGATCCTGGCCGACGAGCCGACGGCCAGCCTCGACGCCGATCATGCCGATGGCGTCTCCGAACTGCTCGTCGAGGCGGCCGAACAAACGGGCGCCACCCTCATCTGCGCTTCGCACGAACCGCGCCTGCTCGCACGGATGACGCGCCGGCTCGATCTCAGCGCGGGGCATGCGGCATGAACCCCTGGCCGATGGTGCGGGCCGATCTGCGGGCGCTGCGCTGGACGGCGCCGGCGATCGTGCTGCTCGTCGCTCTCGCGATTGCCACCGGGATCGCGATCGGCGCGCAGGAGCGGGCGCTGCGGCAGAGCTCGGCCAGGGCCGCCGACGATTTCGATCTGCTCATCGGCGCGCCGGGCAGCCAGACGCAACTCCTGATATCCGCGGTCTATCTGCAGCTCGAGGCGCTGCCGCTGGTCGATGGCCGGGTCCTCAAGGCTCTCGCGCAGGATGAACGGGTCGGGAATTTCGCGCCGGTCGCCTTCGGCGATGTCAGCCGCGGCTATCCGGTCATCGGCACGACGGCCGGTTTCGCCGGCCGCTGGGGCCGGGTCCAGCCAAGCGAGGGTCGGCTCTTCGCGGCAGAGGGCGAAGCCGTGCTCGGCGCCGACGTCGTTTACCGGCTGGGCGATACGATCGTGCCGTCCCATGGCGTCGCGGGCCATGCGCCCAAGCCCGGCCAGGTCGATGAGGAAGAGCTCGGCCATAAGCATGAAGGCCATGGCTACACGGCCGTGGGCCGGCTGCCGCGCCTCGGCTCGCCTTGGGATCGCGCCATTCTCGTGCCGATCGAGAGCGTCTGGGACATCCACGGCCTCGGCAACGGCCATGCCGAAGAAGCGCGCAGCGATTCTCCGTTCTGGCGTACGGGATCGAGCGTGGGCGACAGCCGCCGCCCCGAGGAAGCACGGATCGGCCCGCCCTTCGACGGCAAGCGCGTGCCGGGCGTGCCGGCGATCGTGGTGAAGCCCAAGAGCGTCGCCGGCGCCTATGCGCTGCGCGCGCATTACCGGCAGGGCGGAACCATGGCCTTTTTCCCGGCCGAGGTTCTCGTCTCGCTCTACGGGGCGCTCGGGGACATGCGGGACATCCTCGTCGTCGCCTCGGCCTCCAACGCCGTGCTGATCCTGGCGAGCGTGGTGCTCCTGCTGATCGCCGTGAACGGGCTGCGCCGTCGGCGCTACGCGACGCTGAGAGCGCTCGGCGCGCCGCGATCCTATGTGCTGCTAGTGACCTGGATCGGCACGATCGTCCTGATCGCCACCGGCTGCCTCGCCGGGCTGCTGCTGGGTGTGATCGCGACCCATGCGATCTCCGGCATCGTCTCGGCCCGCACCGGGCTTTCGCTCTCCCCCGCCATCGGAGCGGGCGAGCTGGCTCAGGCGGGCCTGCTCTGTCTCGTCGGAAGTCTGCTGGCGCTGCTGCCCGCGCTGATTTCCTACCGCAGCCCGATCATCCAAGGCCTGAGAGACTGAGACGCCCGGAGGCCCCGTTTCGGCCCGGGCTTCTCGTTTGTGGTCACATATGGAGCGGGCGCGTGACGGTCCTGACACCACGTGATCGGCTGGGGCGCCCGCCTCATGTCTATCTGCGCCACATCCTGCCGAACATCCTGAGCGTGCTGATCGTCCAGTTTACCCTGAATTCCGGCAGGTGATCCTGCTGGCGACTCGACCTGCCCCGCAATCGCGCTGATCGACAGGGCGCGAGCCTGATGCAGAGCGCCCCCTCGCCGGCCAGCGCTTCTCACGCGAGGGGCGAGCCCCTACGGTCCGATGCCCGAGCGGACCTGCATCGCCTCGCTCCGCATCGGCAAGACCCCGGCTCTGGAAGGCTTTCATGGCGCGCCATCACTTCGTTCCGACAAGCTATTCGAACGTGATCGGCACGCTGCCGCCGGTGCTGGAGATAGCCAGCGGCGACAGCGTCGTCACCACAACGCTCGATGCCGCCGGCTTCGGCGGCGACGGCGTGCAGCATGCGCCGCGCGGCAACCCGATGACCGGCCCGTTCTTCGTCACCGGGGCCGAGCCCGGCGATGCGCTGCTCGTCACCATCGAGAGCATGACGCCGAACCGGAAGACCGGCTGGACCTATTCGCCGCTGGCCCCGGCCGTGCTCGACCCGTCGATCCTGGCCGAGCTGCCTAAGCGCGAGCGCCATGAATGGGCAATCGACGCTGCTGCCGGCACGGTGAAGCTGCTGGAGCCCTCCGCGCGCATCAAGGATTGGAGCTTTCCGCTGGCGTCGATGCTCGGTTGCTTCGGCGTGGCGCCGGAGCGCGGCCAGGCGATCTCGACGGCGACCAGCGGCGCCTATGGCGGCAATATGGACTACCGGCTGTTCGGCCCAGGGGCGACCATCGCCTTCCCGGTCTTCGAGGCCGGCGCGCTGTTTTTCCTCGGCGACGGCCATGCCTGCCAGGGCGATGGCGAGATCGCCGGCACCGGCGTCGAGACCAGCTTCGAGGTCGAGTTCTCGGTGAAGCTCGTGAAGAAGCTCGGGCTGCGCTGGCCGCGCTGCGAAACCGAAACCGACCTGTTGGTGATCGCGAGCGGGCGCCCGCTCGACCAGCCCTTGCAATTCGCCACCACGGAGATGCTGCGCTGGGTCGGCGAGGATCTCGGTGTCGATCCGGTCGAGGCGAGCCATCTGCTCGGGCAGGCCGTGCGCTACGACATCGCCAACGTCTTCAACCCGGCCTATTGCGTCGCCGCCCGGCTGGAGAAGACGGAGTTGACGCGCCCGATGTCGCTGCTCGCCCGCGCCTGAACCTCATCCCCCTCCCCGCTATTGCTCCGCTACGAAGAAGATCGAGTCATGTCCAAGGATACCGCCGCCCTGAAGGCCGAGCTGCTTCAGGCGATCGACGACCGTCGCGACGAAATCGTCGAGTTGCTGCGCCGCTTCCTGCGCATCAAGAGCGTCAACCCGCCCGGCGACACCCGCGAGGCCGCGGACTTCGTTCGCGAACTGCTCGATGCCGCCCGCGTGCCGCATCGCACCGAGGCCTTCGTGCCGGAGATGCCTAACATCATCGGCCGCTGGGAAACGGGCAATCCCGGCCGCCATCTCATCCTCAACGGCCATATGGACATCTTCCCGGTCACCAACGAGAAGCTCTGGGAAGCCGGGATCGTCGACGGCAAGATCATGGGCCGCGGCGCGTCCGACATGAAGACCGGCACGCTCGCCTCGATCCTGGCCTATTGCCAGCTCTACCCTCACCGCGAAAAGCTCAACGGCGCGCTGTCGCTGACCGTGGTCTCGGACGAGCAGTCGGGCGGGCGCTACGGCACCAAGTTCCTCTTCGATGAATTCGGCGAAGAGATGGAGGCAGATTGCTGCCTCAACGGCGAGCCGAGCGGCCTCGCCAATCTGCGCTTCACCGAGAAGGGCACGCTGCGTTTCTCGCTCTCGGCCAAGAGCATCGGCGGGCATGGCGGCTACGCCCACAGGGCGCGCAATCCGATTGCCGACGTCAGCCGGCTCGTGACCGTGATCTACGACCGCTATCACCTGAAGCTCGCGACGCTGCCGCCGGAGATCGATGCGGTTCTGACCTCGCCCGAGACGATCGCAGCGGCCGACCTCAACCTCGGCAAGGGCGCGGGCGATGTCGCCCGGCGCATCACCGTCAATGTCGGCATCCTCCAAGGCGGCCAGAAGGCGACGCAGATCCCGACGCATTGCATCGCCCATCTCGACATGCGCATTCCGATCGGCTCCGACCGCGACGCGATCCGCGCCGATCTCGAAGCGCTCGCCCGCGAGGCCGATTGCGAGATGGTCGTCAACGAGGACCACAGCTATCCGGCGAGCCTGACCGACCCGTTCGGCGAGATGGCCAACATCCTGCGCGGCAATATCCGCGAGCTGCTCGGGCATGACGCGCCGCCGGTGTCGAGCCTGGGCGGCACCGATACGCGCTACTGGCGCTGGCGCGGCGTCCCCGCCCTGATCTGCGGCCCCTCGCCGATCAGCATGGGCACCGACGAGGAGCACGTCACCATCGACGAGGCGATCGCGGTGATGAAGCTGCACGTCGGCTGCGCGGTCGATTATCTCGGCTCGACCGGGCCGGCGGGGAAGTAAACGCCGCCGAACCTATAGCTTGCTGGGCTTTGACGGAAACACGCCGTCATTCCGGGGCTTCGCGTCAGCGAAGAGCCCGGAACCCATGAACACGGGTCTGCCGTCATGGTCGGGCTTTTCCCGACCATCCACGTCTTCGCCGATCGAGCGTCGTGTTCAAGACGGGGATGCTCGCCACAAGGGCGAGCATGACGAACTGGAGCGATGTCGCGTTCATGGGTTCCGGGCTCGGGCCTGCGGCCCGCCCCGGAATGACGCCGTGGTTCCGGTCCTAGCCGCTCAGAGCTTCACGACATGCGAGGGCGGCACTTGCGTCCGCCTTCGCTCAGGCGCCGACCTTGGCGAGCACGTCGGCGCGCAGGAAGCGCTCGATGAACAGCATGAACAGCACCGAGGGCACCAGCAGGATCAGCGCCGTGATCGAGGCGACCTGATAATTGCCGCCCATCGCCGCGTTGTAGAGCAGCAGCGGCAAGGTGGTGACCTGCGGCACGCCGACGAAGAAGGTGCCGGTGAACTCGTCGAGCGATTCAAGGAAGACGAAGATGCCGCTGGCGATGATGCCGGGCGCGGCAAGCGGCAGCGTCACCGAGAAGAAGGCCTTGAGCGGCGAGGCGCCGATATTGCGGGCCGCGAGCTCGAGGTCCCGGTCGACCGCCGCGAAAGCCGCTGCCGCGATCCAGACGGAATAGACGAGGCCGTGCGCGGCGTGGACGAGCACGACGGCGAAGACCGTGCCGTTGATGCCGAGCTGATAGAAGACGCGCGCGACGTTGATGTAGATCGCGACCGAGGGGAAGGCCTGCGGCAGCAGGAAGAGCACCATGAAGAAGGCGCGCGCCGGCAGCTTCAGCCGCGCCAGCGCATAACCAGCCGGGATCGAGAGCGCGAGTGCGACGATCACCGTCAGCACCGCGATCCAGACCGAGGTGCCGAGCGAGGCCATGGCGTCGCCGGTCGGGCGGAAGACCTGCTCCCAGTAGCGCGTGCCGTAGACGACCGGCAGCTTGTAGGGCGTGTACCAGCGCTCGGCGACCGACCAGAGCGCGAGATTGGCCAGCGGGCCGATCAGGACGAAGGCGAAGGCGATGAGCAGGAAGGCGGCGAGCGTCGCCCGCGCGGTCGAGGCGAGGCGCATCATGGCGTGCCCTCCTTGGCCATGCCGCGCTTGAGGTAGATGATCGCCGCGCCGGCCGAGATCAGATAGGTGATGACGCCGAGCGCATTCGCCGTGGCGTAGTCGCCATAGGCGTTGATGCGGAAGGCCATGTCGACGGTCAGCATGGTCGGCTGCGAACCCGACACCATCATCGGCACCGAGAGCACCGAGAGCATCGTCACGAAGGAGAGGACGAGCGCGACGAGGAGCTGCGGCATCACCTGCGGCAAGGCGAGCTCGATGAGGACGCGCATGCGCGAGGCGCCGAGATTGCGGCCGGCCTCCAGCGTCGCGCGGTCGAGCGAAGCGAGCGCGCCGGCCAGCAGCAGGGCGACGAAGGGCGTCTGCTTCCAGACGAAGGTCGCGATGATGCCGCGCCAGTCGAGGAAGCTCACCGCCTGCAGCGGCTCCATCAGCCCAAGCGAGACGAAGGTGTTGTTCATCAGCCCGTTCTTGGCGAGGAAGGTGCGCATGCACTGCGCCGCGACGATGAAGGGGATGAAGAGCGGCCAGCGATAGAGCGCTTTCAACGTGCCGACGATGATGCGGTTCTCGCCCAGCGTCAGCGTGCCGGCGATGACGATGGCGGCCAGCGCCGTCAGCACGCAGGAGGCGAGCACGATGATGACGGTGAAGACGATATCGCCGGAGTAGAGCTCATAGGCCTTGGCGAAGGCCTGCAGCGAGAAGCCGCCCTGGGGGCCGGTGAAGGCCGAGATCAGCGAGAAGCAGAGCGGACAGAGGAACAGCGCCGCGACGAGGGCGAGCCCCGGCGCGATCAGCAGCAGGGCAAGATTGCGTTGGGAAAGGGACATTCTGCGCGACCGCTCCTGAAGCTCTGCGCCGTCATCCCGGACAAGCCGCGCGAGCGGCGCCGATCCGGGATCCATCGGGGGGCTGCGGAGTTCCAGGATGGATCCCGGATCTCCGCTTCGCTACGTCCGGGATGACGCGGTGTTTCCACGCGCCATCCCGCAAGGCGAACCTCAGTTCGCGACCTTCTTCTCGTAGCCCTCGAGGATATCGTTGAAGTAGGGCGCGATCGGGAAGGGCTTGCCGTTCTTGGCGAGCTCGGCCGGCGTGACGTCGGTGAAGAGCTTGTCCCAGGCGGCCTTGTCGAGCTTGCCTTCGAGGTTCTTGGCATCGATGCCCGGATACCAGTTGAACTTCTTGACGATGCCGTCGGCCTGGACCTGCGGGCTGGTGGCGAGCGCGATGAAGGCCTCGGCCAGCTTCTTCTGGGCCGACTTCTCGGGAACCGCGTAATACATCGGCTGGCCGGGCATGCCGGGCGAGACGAGCTTCAGCTTCATGTTCGGCGGCAGCTTGCCGTCGGCCTGCCAGGAATAGAACATGTCGACCCAGACCGGGCCGATCGCGATCTCGCCGCGGTTCAGCATGTCGAGCGTGCCGGCGTTGCCGGGGGTGATGACGGCGTTCTTGTTGAACTCCTTCAGCTCGCCGAAGGCCTTGTCCCAGCCCGCCTTGGTGTTGGCGTCATAGGGACCCTTGATCAGCTTGTCGGCATCGCCGCCGAATGCATAGACCCAGCCGGCGACGAAGGAGACGCCGGACATGCCGCCCTTGATGCCGTTATAGCCGAACTGCTTCGGGTTCTTCTTGGCCCAGTCGGCGAGCTCGGCGAAGGTCGCCGGCGGCGTCTTGACCATGTCGGCATTGTAGGCGAGCGCGGTCTGCGACTGGAACATCGGGATGACGAAGCCGCTCACATCGGTGCCGAGCGCGTTCTTGGCGGCGTCGCCGGTGGCGAGCTTGGCCGTCTCGACATTGGCCGTGTACTTGTTCAGCAGCCCTTCCTTGACCATCTGGCCGGCGGCCTTCTGGTGAATGACGAGCACGTCGAAATCGGTCGCGCCCGCGCCCTTCTGGGCATCGAGCTTCTCGTAGATCTTCTGCGAGCCGGAATCGCCCGGGCCGGTGCCGACCGAGACGACCTTCACGCCGGGATGGGCCTTCTCGAACATCGGCCCGAGATAGTCCTTGACGTAATCGACCATGTTCTGGTCGCCCGCGGAGGCGACGTTGAGGGTCTGCGCGGATAGCGGCGAAGCCACGATCAGCGCAGCGAGCGAGCAGGCAAGCGTGATGATGCGCATGTGTCTGACTCCCTGTCAGGCGGCAATCCCGGCCTCGGTCGCCGGGAAGATGTGAAGGCGCTGCAGCGGAATGCGCAGCCCAACCTTCGTTCCGAGTTCGTGACGGCCGAGATCGTCGACCGTGATCTGGCGGCCGGCGGCTTCCACCTTGTAGCGGTAGATGCCACCGGGATAGGCGCGTGCGGCGATGGTGCCGGGCACGACGAGATCGCCTCCCGCAGCCGGCGCATCGAGCGCGTCGAGGCTCGCGACGTCGTCGCGGAAATAGGCGAGCGCGTCGCCGGCCGGCAGCGCGGCCGCGGCTTCGCCGGCAAGCGTCGTGCGCGCATCGCCGGCCGCGACGGCGGCATGGCCGTCGCCACGTTCGACACGCAGCGGCAGCACATTCTCAGCGCCCATGAAATTCGCGACGAAGGCGCTGGCCGGGCGATCATAGACCTCTTCCGGCGTGCCGACCTGGGCGATGTGGCCGGCCTGCATGATGACGAGCCGGTCGGCCATGGTCATGGCCTCCTCGCGGTCATGGGTGACATGGACCGCCGTCAGCCCGAGACGCTGCTGGATGGAGCGGATCTCGTGGCGCATCGTCATGCGGATCTTGGCGTCGAGATTGGAGAGCGGCTCGTCGAGCAGCAGGATGCCGGGATCGATGGCGAGCGCGCGGCCGAGGGCAACACGCTGGCGCTGGCCGCCGGAGAGCGCCGTCACCTTGCGGTCCTCATAGCCGGCGAGCCCGAGGAAATTCAGCATCTCGCCGACCTTCGCGGCGATCTCGGCCTTCGACTTGCCGCGCAGCTTGAGGCCGTAGCCGATGTTCTGCAGCACGGTCATGTGCGGCCAGAGCGCATAGGACTGGAAGACCATCGCCATGCCGCGCTTTTCCGGCGGCTGGCCGGCGACATCCTTGCCGCCCACGATGATCGAGCCGGACTCGACCGGGACGAAGCCGGAGAGCGAGCGCAGCAGTGTGGTCTTGCCGCAGCCGGAGGAGCCGAGGAGCGCCGTGAAGCTGCCGGGCGTGAAGTCCAGATCGATGCCATGGAGCACGCGCGTGCCGCCATAGGCGACCTTGAGACCGCGCACGCCGATGGCCGCGCCACTGCCCGTTCTGGCTTGCGTTACCGGCTGCAAGGCGCCTACTCCCCACTTCGTTTTTTGTTGCCGGATAATGGAATTTTTCTTCCATTGACCGACCCAATTGAAATAAACATTACGTACGGGGCGCACTATGTGCAAGAGCTTTGTGAAACTTGGATGACAGCGCGGATACATTCTCTCTGGCTCATGCCATCCCCGTCCGACGAGGCCATGCTGACGGGGCTCGTCGGCGAATTGTCGGGGCGCTTTGGGACCCCGCGCTTCGCGCCGCATCTGACACTGCAAGGGGACACGGAAACGCCGCCCGCCGCGCTGGAACGCGCGGCAGCAGCGGCAGCGGAGACGGTCCCGGCCTTCTCGGAAGCCGTCGCGCTGGTCGAGGGAAGCGAGGCCTTCTTCCGCTCCTTCTATGCGCGCTTTGCCGTCTCGCCGCCGCTGGCGAAGCTGAAGCGCGCGCTCGACCCCGAGGGTCTCGACAGCTTCATGCCGCATGTCTCGCTGCTCTACGGGCCGGTCGAGGCGCCAGCCAAGGCAGCGGCGATCGCGGAGGTACAGGCGCGACTCGCGGGACGCATGATCCACTTCGACCGCATCGGCATCGTGACCTCGGGACAGGACGTGGCCATTGCCGACTGGCGGGTCGTTACGAGCGTGGAACTACGCTCGTAGATTCCACGACGCTACAACACTCCGTGTCATCCCGGACGGAGCGAAGCGCTGATCCGGGACGCGTGCCTGAACCTTCACCGGCAGCGCTCCGGCACCGATCCAGGGTCAAGCCCGGGATGACCGCGTGTTTCCGAAAGCTCGGAAGCCGCCCGGTAAGAGACCGCTACTCGCCCGTCAGCTCGCGGTTGCGGCGGCTGATCTCGTCGCTGTAGCGCTTGATCGCATGCGCCTCGCTGAGGATGCCGACGAGGCGGCGCTTCTCGCGGTCGGCGACGACCGGGAGGGCTTCGCTCTCGGCTTCGTCGAAGAGCTTCAGCGTATCGCGCACCGACATGTCGGCCAGCAGCATCCTGTCGGGATTGCGCAGGAGGTGCCGCACCGTGCGCGGAGCGGGCTCGGCCGCCGCCTCCTCGTCCAGCCCCGGATCGGGCTCGTAGAGGGCGCCGGGCGGCACCATGCCGGCATAGGCGTCGCCCGGGCCGACCGCGACGAGATAATTGGTCGAGCCCGGCGGATATTTCAGCCGGGCTTCGGCGATGGTGGCATCGGCGGCGATCTTCGGCACCTCGATGCGCATCATGCTGCCGGCGGTCAACTCGCGCATCCAGCCGACGTCATGGGCGCCGCGGATACTCTCGCCTCGCAGATGGAAGCGCCAGGTCGCGAAGGAAAAGCCGAACAGGCGGCGCGTGACCAGCGAAGCCGCGCCGGCCGCGCCGACGACGGCGAGCGTCAGCTTGAGATCGCCGGTCATCTCGAGCGCGAGCAGGGTCATTGTCATGGGGCCGCCGACGATCGAGACCGCAAGCGAGCTCATTCCGACCAGCGCGAACAGCGTCTCGTGCCCTGCGAGGTTCGGAAAGCCGAGCGTCAGCACGCCGATGAAGAGACGCCCCGTCAGCACGCCGAGCAGCAGCGACGCGAAGAACAGGCCGCCGCGGAAGCCGGAGCCGATCGACACCGAGGAGGCCAGCGCCTTGGCGACGAGCACGAGCGCCAGCAGCAGCAGGCTCGCATCGATGCCGAGGTAGAGGTTGATGGCGCCGTGGCCGGCCGAGAACACCGAGGGGTTCCAGATCGCCAGCGCCCCGACGACGAGCCCGCCGAAGGCCGGCCGCAGCCAGGTCGGGATGCGCGAGCGCCGGAATCCTGCCTCGACGAAGGCGGCGGCCCGCATGACGACGATGCCGACGAGGCCGCAGGCGGCACCGAGCAGGACGACGAGGGGCAGGTCTGACACCAGGATCGAACCGATCGGCGGCACCTCGACCGCGAGCAGCGACGGGGCGAGCAGGCTATGCGTCACCGTCGCCATGAAGGTCGCGGCCATTACCGGCACGAAGGCCGCGATCGAATAGCTGCCGAGGATCAGTTCGAAGGCGTAGAAGGCGCCGGTCAGCGGCGCATCGAAGGCCGCGCCGATGGCGCCGCCCGCGGCACAGCCGACCATCAGGCGCATATCCGCCCGGCGCAGGCGGAAGCGGCGGCCGATATGGGAGGCCAGCCCGCTCGCCGCCTGGGTATAGCCGGCTTCGAGCCCGACCGAGGCGCCGGCGCCGCTGGAGCCCATGGTCTGGAGCGCGACGAAGGCGCTGTCGCGCAGCGACATCCGCCCGCCATGCAGCGCATTGGCCTCGATCGGGTCGATCGGCTGCTTGCGACGGCGGAAGAACAGCCAGGACGCCAGGCCGATGGCGAAGCCGCCGAGCACGGGGCCGACGATTGCGCGCCAAGGCGGTATCGTCGTGGTGATCGAAAGGCGCTGCCCTGCGGCCAGCCCGAAGATCAGCTCATGCAGGAGTTGCGTCGTGAAGGACATCGCCAGCACGATCAGCCCGGCGAAGACGCCGACGACGGAGGCCAGCACGACGATGCCGATCTCGCTCGATCGGATGAGCGCGCGCCAGCCCTGCGGCGCATCGCCCGCCCCGGCTGCGGCTTCGGAGGCTTTCACGGTGATCACGGCAAGGCCCGTCAGGCTCGTTCGTCACGTCCGCTCGCGGTCGCATATCGGAGAGGCCAGAACAAGACGCCATGGCGATACCGCGCCTGCGCCCGCCGCGGAGCCGCTACGGGATTGGCACGGCCAGCCCCGTCTTGACCCGGTCCATGGCGACGAAGCTGCGGAACTTGCGGATGTTGGGGTTGGCGAAGAAGAGCCGGCGCGTCAGCGCCTCATAGGCCGCCATGCTCGGCACCAGCACCACCAGCATGAAGTCGACCTCGCCGGTGACGTAGTAACATTGCTGCACCTCGGGCGCGGCGATGAAGGCGCTCTTGGCAGCGTCGATGTCCACCGCCGTCTCGCTCACGAGTTCGATCTCGACGAAGAGCGTGATGGGATGACCGAGCGCCACGGGATCGACGACCGCGACATTGGCGCGGATGACGCCGCTCGCCTCCATCCGGCGGATGCGGCGCTGCACGGCCGGCGCAGAGAGGTTGATACGCTCGCCGATCACGCGCTGCGGCGTGGTGTTGTCCTGCTGCAGGATGACGAGGATCGCCCGGTCGAAGGCGTCGAGATCATAAGCGGCCGGCGCTGGCATTGAACGTCCCGAGAAACAAACTTGCGTCCGAGGACTATAATTCCAGCGCCTTTTTCGCCTGGATTGCAATATTCATTCACGATCCGCTCCAGCGAGGCCGACATGTTCCTGCTCAACCGCCATCCCGATTACCGTTCCGCGCTTCATCCGAAGGATGTCGAGACGCTGGGTCCGGCCGGGGCGGACGCAATCGAGGCGCATCTGGCCGAACGCCCGAACCATGTGCCGACACCGCTCCATGACCTGCCCGGCCTCGCTGCCGCGCTCGGGATCGGGGCGCTGTTCATCAAGGACGAAGGCCAGCGGCTCGGCCTCGGCAGCTTCAAGGCGCTCGGCGGCGCCTATGCGGTGATCCGGCTGGCTCTGGAAGCGGCGTCCGAACAACTCGGCCGCCCGTTGAACGACGCGGATATGAACGACCCCGCCGTTCGCGCCGTCGCTTCGCAGATGACCTTCGCCTGCGCGACCGACGGCAATCACGGCCGCTCGGTGGCGCAGGGGGCACAGCTGCTCGGCGCGAAGGCGGTGATCTTCGTGCATGGCGGCGTCAGCGACGAGCGCGTCGCCGCCATTGCCCGCTTCGGCGCCGAGATGGTGCGCGTCGCCGGCACCTATGACGATTCCGTGGTCGAGGCGGCCCGCGTCGCGACGGAACGCGGCTGGACCATCGTCTCCGACACCTCCTGGGACGGCTATGAGCGTATCCCCGGCTTGGTGATGCAGGGCTATACGGCGATCGCCCGCGAGGCGCTGGCTGAGATGCCGGCGCGGCCGACCCATGTCTTCGTGCAGGCCGGCGTCGGCGGCATCGCCGCCGCGCTCGCCGCGCAGATGCTGAGCGCCTTCGGCGGGGACAGGCCGTTCTTCGCCGTGGTCGAGCCGTCGCGGGCAGCCTGCATCTTCGAGGCCGCCCGACAGGGCCGGCCGGTGAAGATCGCCCATGGCGAACCGACGGTGATGGCGATGCTCGAATGCTACGAGCCCTCACCGCTGGCGTTGCGCGTGCTCTATCGCGCCGCCGACGCCTTCCTGACTGCGGAGGATGCGGACGCCGTCGAGGCGATGAACCGTCTCGCCCGCCCCGCAGCCGGCGATCCGGCAATCGTCGCCGGCGAGAGCGGCGGTGCCGGCCTCGCCGGGCTGCTCGCGGCCTTGCGCAACCCGCAGGCGCGCGCCGCGCTTAAGCTCGATGGCGCGTCCCGCGTCTTCCTCGTCAACACGGAGGGCGCGACCGACCCGCAGCGCTATGCCGAACTCGTCGGCCTCAAGCCGGGCGAAGTCACGCGATGACCGGTGCGACAGGCGCCGAACGGCTGACGCTCTATTCGCAGAGCCATTCGCCCTATGCGCGCAAGACCATCGTCTTCGCGCATGAGGCCGGGCTTGCTGACCGTATCGCCGTCGTCGATCACGAGACCAGCCCGACCAACCGCAATCCCGAGGTGTTCGCGGTCAATCCGCTGGGCAAGGTGCCGGTGCTGATGACGCCCGAAGCCGGCGCGATCTTCGATTCTTTGGTGATCTGCGACTATCTCGACGGGCTGCATGGCGGGCCGAGACTGATCCCCATCGCAGGCAAGCCGCGCTGGCAGGCGCTGCGTTTGCATGCCGTCGCGCAGGGGCTGTGCGACGCCGGCATCGCGCTGCGCTGGGAGACGGCGCGGCGGCCGGAGCATCTGCGATACCCGCCGCTGAGCGAGGGCCAGACGACGAAGCTGGTGGCATCCTACGACCTGCTGGAACAGGACGGGGCTTTCGACGAGCCGGTCCATATCGGCCATATCGGGCTGGCTACGGCGCTGGCCTGGCTCGAATTCCGCGCGCTGCCGGATTTCCGCGCCGGGCGGCCCCGGCTGACGCGCTGGTACGAGGCGTTCTCGCAGAGGCCTTCGATGCGGGCGACCGCCTATCATGGCGAGACACAGGACGGCCCGGCGCAGCCCGCCATTGCCGGATGACCGGCTGACGTCGTAGCAGGGGCGCGCGGCCCGCTCCGGCTGCGCCGGAGGCCGCCCATGAAGCTTCGTCCCGATACGCTGGCGATGACCGCCGTCCTCGCCATGCTGACGGCGCTCGGCCCGCTCTCGACCGATTTCTACCTGCCGTCCCTGCCCGAGATCGTGCAGGTGATGGAGACCGATGTCGCCGGCGCGCAGGCGACGCTCTCCTCCTTCCTGTTCGGCTTCGCGGCCGGGCAGATCTTCTGGGGGCCGCTCTCCGACCGGCTGGGGCGCAAGCCCGTGCTGCTCGCGGGCCTGGGTCTCTTCGCACTGGCGACGCTCGCCTGCGCGCTCGCGCCTTCGATCGGCGCGCTGACCGCCGCGCGGGCGCTGCAGGCGCTTGGCGCCTCCGGCCCGATCGTGCTCGGCCGCGCCATGGTGCGCGATCTCTACGATGGCCCGCGCGCGGGGCGCGAACTGGCACGGATGGGCATGATCATGGGCCTGGTGCCGGCGGTCGCGCCGGTGATCGGCGGCGTGCTTCAGGTCGCCTTCGGCTGGCGCTCGACCTTCCTCGCCTCACTCGTCTTTGCTCTTGGCCTCGCGATCGTCATCGTCACGGTGATGCCGGAGACGCTGCGCGCGCGCTCGCCGCAGCCGCTCTCGCTGCTCGCGATCTTCCGCGGCTTCGGCTTCCTGCTGCACAACCGCGCCTTCCGGGTCTATGTCGCCCTGACGGCGCTGGCCTATGCCGGGCTCTTCGCCTTCATCTCCGGCTCGTCCTTCGTGCTGATCGGCATCTACGGGCTGACGCCGGTGGAATACGGCTTCTCCTTCGGCTTCGGCGTGCTCGGCTACATCGCGGGCACGATCATCGCGCAGCGCCTCGTCGGGCGGCGCGGCATGGACGGCGTCATCGCCATCGGCGTCGGCTGCCTCGCCGGTGGCGGACTGGCCATGCTGGTCGGCGTCCTGACCGGGCTGGGCGGACCGGCGGGCGTCGTCGTGCCGATGGCGATCTATGCCTGCGGCGTCGGCCTGGCCATGCCCCAGGCCCAGGCATCGGCGATGATGCCGTTTCCGGACCGGGCCGGCGCAGCCTCGTCCTTCAACGGGCTCTGCCAGATGCTGCTCTCGGCCTGCGTCGGGCTGCTCGTCGGCCATCTGCTGAAGAACGCCGCGCTGCCGCTGCCGCTGGTGATGTCGGCGCTGGGCGTGACCGCGCTGGTGCTGTTCCGGGCGACGCGCGCGATCCGGACGGCGAAGGCTTAGACCGTCCTGCATTCCGACGCACCGCGCCGTCTTTCCGGGGCTTCGCGTCAGCGAAGAGCCCGGAACCCATAACCGCAGTTTGGCATGACGAGGCGGCTTGTTCCGCAGGCTTTTCCTGAAGCACCCGCGGATATGGGTTCCGGGCTCGGCCCTGCGGGCCGTCCCGGAATGACGGTGAGGTTCTTCAGCCGCCGAAGAGCCGCTCGAAGAAGTTGCGCTCCTGCGGAGCGGGCCTGACCCAGGCGCGATCCGAACTCGCGGGCTGGACCGGCGCCGGAGCGCCGGCGTCGGCCACCGGCGCGCCATCCCCGAAGATCGTCTTCGGCGCGCCCTGCCAGAAGCCTCCCGGCAGCGGGACGGGCTGGGCGCCGGCATGGGCGGCCTTCATGTACTTGCCCCAGATCTCGGCCGGGAGGCCTGCACCCGTGACGCGCTTCATGGTCGAGTTGTCGTCGTTGCCGACCCAGACGGCCGTGACGAGGCGCCCGGTGAAGCCGACGAACCAGGCGTCGCGATAATCCTGGGTGGTGCCGGACTTGCCGCCGACCTCCCAACCCGCGAGGTTGACCTTGCTGCCGGTGCCGCCGGTCATCACGCCATGGAACATGGTGTTCATCATCGACAGCGTCTGCGGCTGGATCACCGGGCCGAAATTATTCGCCTTGCGGGCATAGACGACCTTGCCGCTGGTCGAGCGGACCTCGCGGATGACATAGGGCAGCACCGACTGGCCGCCATTGGCGAAGCTGGCATAGGCCGCGGTCATCTCCAGCGGCGTCACCTCGGATGTGCCGAGCGCCAGGGACGGGTTCGGCTGCAGCGGAGAGGTGACGCCGAGGCGCTGGGCCGTGCGGATCACCTCGCGCGGCGTGACCTCCTGGATCAGCCGCGCGACGACCGTGTTGAGCGAATGGGCGAAGGCGGTCTGCAGCGTCACCGGGCCGCGGAAGGTGCGCGAATAGTTTTCCGGCTCCCAGCCCTTGATCGAGACCGGCGAGTCGTCGCGGATCGTGTCCGGCGTCATGCCCTTCTCGATCGCGGTCAGGTAGACGAAGGGCTTGAAGGACGAGCCCGGCTGGCGATGCGCGGCGGTGGCGCGGTTGAACTGGCTCTTGGTGTAGTCGCGCCCGCCGATCAGGGCCCGGATCGCGCCGTCCGGAGCGAGCGAAACCACCGCTCCCTGCGAAACGTTGAGCTTCGACCCTTGAGCCGAGAGCGCATCGACCAGGATCGTTTCGGCCGAGCCCTGCAGCTTGGTATCGATCGTGGTGAGCACGGTGACGTCGCCCTCGACGGCGCCGATGAAGTCGTCAAGGACATCCATCACGTAATCGGCGGCATAGTTGACCGAGCCGGCGCCGACCCGCTCTGGCACCTCGGCGGGCGCGGTGAGCGCGCCCTTGGCCGCCGCCTGCGAGATGAAGCCCTGGTCGGCCATGGCAGCGACGACGAGCTGGGCCCGCTTCTCGGCGAGGTCGGGATTGCGATTGGGCGCGAGGCGCGATGGCGCCTGGACGAGGCCGGCCAGCATAGCGGCCTCCGCGATCGTCACCGAGCGCGCCGACTTGTTGAAGTAGCGCTGCGCCGCCGCCTCGACGCCATAGGCGCCGGAGCCGAAATAGACGCGATTTAGATAGAGCTCGAGGATCTGGTCCTTGGTGTAGGTGCGCTCCAGCCAGAGCGCCAGGATCGCCTCCTGGATCTTGCGGGCCGCCGTGCGCTCCTGCGTCAGGAAGAGGTTCTTGGCGAGCTGCTGCGTCAGCGTCGAGCCGCCCTGGGCGACGCCGCGCCCGCGCAGATTGGTGACGAGCGCGCGGCTGATGCCGATCGGGTCAATGCCGAAATGGTCGTAGAAGCGCCGATCCTCGATCGCGACGAAGGCCTTCGGCAGATAGGGCGGGATCTCGCCGATGGTGATGGTGCGCCCGCCGGTCTCGCCGCGATTGGCGAGCAGCGAGCCGTCGGCCGCGAGGATCGCGATGTTCGGCGGCCGCTTCGGCACGGTGAGCTGGTCGATCGGCGGCAGCTGCGAGGCGTGATAGGCGATGAAGCCGCCGAGCCCGATGGCGCACCACAGGCCGAGCACCATCGTCCAGTAGAACAGGCCGCCCAGCAGCGAGCGGCGCCGGCGTCCACGACGCTTGCCGCCGCCTCCGCCCCCGCTGCGCTTGTTGCGCACCGGCTGGCTGCGCGGCTGCGGGCGTGCCGCGGCGCGGTGACGGTGTAGCGGGCGGTCGTCGTCGGAAACGCGCATGTCAAAATCGTCGCGGCTTTCGCCGCTCTCATGATCGAAGGACGGCTCGCGCCGCTCGCCTCGTTTGATCCGGTCGTTCATCCCTGTCCCGTTCCGGCCGACATGCCGCCTGCAATGCGGTCAGGTCACACAGGATTCAAACATGGCGCTTTTAAGGGGTGGTTAAGCGTGCGCCGCGGCGTTGAGGACACAGCCGTCGCGAGATCGTGATCAAACTTGCAAATGCGCAAACGAAAACGTCATCAAACGGGATATTGCGCAAAATCGAACCGCTCGCCTACAAGCACATCGTCACGCTCGATCGCTCAGCTACTCCGGTTGTCGAAGCCGTTTCAACACTCGTTCGATCCCTTCCATAAAGAGGCACAGCATGCAGTCGCTCAACCGCTACGCGCCGTATTTCCTTGGCGTCCTGCGTATCGTCACCGCGCTGATCTTCATCGCTCACGGCACGCAGAAGCTGTTCGGCTTCCCCGTGCTGCCGCCCAACGGCTCCCTGCCGCCAGCCTTCACCATGTACTGGTACGCAGGCGTGCTCGAGCTGGTCGGTGGCCTTCTGGTCCTGGTCGGCTTCCAGACCCGCATCGCCGCCTTCGTCCTCTCGGGCCAGATGGCTTTCGCCTACTGGATGGGCCACGCGCCGAAGAGCTTCTACCCCGTCGCAAACGGCGGCGACGCGGCGATCCTGTACTGCTTCGTCTTCCTTTATCTCGTCTTCGCGGGCGCCGGCGCCTTCGCGATCGACAAGGACAGCCGCGCCTGACGGCCCGCTGATCCGACCAAAAACGAAAAGGCCCGCTTCCTCACGGAAGCGGGCCTTTTCTGTCTTCAGGGCGCGCCGATCAGACGGCGGCGGAGATCCAGCGCGAGAGATCGCTCTTCGGCGCCGCGCCGACCTTCTGCGAAGCGAGCTTGCCGTCCTTGAACAGCATCAGCGTCGGGATCGAGCGGATGCCGAACTGGGCCGGGATCTGCTGATTCTCGTCGACGTTCATCTTGACGATCTTGACCTTGCCGTTGAGCTCGGTCGCGATTTCCTCGAGCGCCGGGCCGATCATGCGGCAGGGACCGCACCATTCCGCCCAGAAATCCACGACGACCGGCTCGGAGGACTTGAGGACATCGGCCTCGAAGCTCTGATCGGTTACCTTGCTCGTTGCCATGACTGGCCGCCTTTCGGTTTCAATGGGCGGCAATGCCACCCTTCGCCAGCGAAGCTATGAACGCCCGCCTCTCCGGTCAAGGCGCGTGCGCCGCAGGGCAGAGGCGAGGCCGACGCGTCACGAGCCACCTGAGACCAGGCCTGCCCCGACATTGATCGCCATCGCCAGGATCGAGGTGTTGAAGACGAAGGCGAGGATCGAATGCAGCAGCACGACCGCCCGCGCTTCGCGCGTCGTCACCCCGACGTCCGAGGTCTGCGAGGTGCAGCCGATCGTGTACGAGAAATACAGGAAATCGACATAGTTCGGATCGGTCTCGCCGGGAAAATCGAGGCAGGGCTCCTTTTTGCCGCCGCGGTAGTAGACGCCGGCATAGTGCAGCGTGAAGAAGGCGTGCAGCAGCGTCCATGAACACAGGATCGTGACGCCCCCGAGCGCGAGATGCAGGCCGCGATCGGGCGCCGGCACCGACCCGATGCCGGTGAGCTGCAGCACGATGGCGACCAGGCTCGTGCTCGCTGCCAAGCAGGAGATGATCAGGATGGCGAAGGCGCCCTCGTCCTGCCGCTCGGCCCGCGCCCGGATCTGATCGACCGACTCGGAGAACATGGTCGAGGCCAACAGGCCGAGATAGAGGATCGCGCCGACATCCCAGGCGATCAGCAGCCGCGTCGCCCAGCGCCAGTCGCCGGGCAGCACGGCTGCCAGGCCCACGCCAGCCCCCAGGGCCGCCAGAAGGCGGGGGCGCAGCAGCAGGGATGGCAGGAGCTTCATGATCGGGACGGTCCGCCGGGGGCGCTCACGCTACCGCCCGGCGCGGCGCCTGCCAAGGCGAGTAGCGCCGCGTCGAGCTGCACCCCGTCGGGTTCGAAATGAACGAGGTTCGCGGTGTAGACCACCAGCGTGCGGATCGCGCATCCGGGATAGATCACCCGCAGCAGCGCGGCATAGGCGGCGAGCTGCGCCAGCGTTCCTACCGGGATCGAATCGGCACGCTCGGGCGGCCGGGCGGTCGTCTTGAAATCGGCGATGATGACGCTGTCCAGAGTGACGGCGAGCCGGTCGATCCGCCCGGAAATGGCCCGCGACGTGCCGTCAGGCAGTTGGATGGCACCGGCGACGGGGACCTCCGCCAGCGCGCCCTCGGCGAAGAGTTCGGAAAGGCCGGGCGCGTCCAGCAGGGCCAGGGCTTCGGCGACGATGCGCGCCCGCCGTTCCGATGACAGCGCGCCGCCGCGCGCATCCGCGAGTGCCTCGGCCGTTTCAACGCGGCGCTCGGCAGGGACATCGGGCAGGAGCTGCAGCAGGAGATGCGCCAGCCGGCCGGCAGCCGCAGCTTCCGCCAGGAACGGCCCGTCACCCGGCCGCTCCTCGCCGTCCGCGGCGGACAGAGCATTCGACGGTTTCAGCGGCGGGGCGGGCTCGGCCTCGCGGATAACGGGCTTCGCCAGCCAATCCGGGCGAAGCGGGAGTGGCTCGGCCGGCCGCTCTTCGACATCGGGCGACGGCTGCGGTGGCGTCACGGCGAAGCGCAGGATCGCCTCCTCGCCCTCGCCGATTTCGCTCAGACCGGCGTCGGACTGCCCCAGCCCTTCCGCGATCATCGCATACCAGCTTCCGGCCGGCGCCTCGCCCTTGGGCTGCGTGCCGCAGACGATCAGGCGGTCCTCGGCGCGGGTCATCGCGACATAGAGCAGACGGTGATGCTCCTCGACCATCTGGTCGACGACGAGAGCCTTTGCCGCAGCCGTCGCCTGCGTGTCCTCGGCGCTCGCCGGAGGCCAGATCGGCACGAGGCTGTTGCGTGGCGTGGACACCGCCAGGATCTTCGGCAGGCGCTTGGCGCTGGGCTCGATGCCGAGATCGGCGAGGATGACGACCTTGGCCTCAAGACCCTTCGAGCCATGGACCGTCATGACGCGGACCTCGCCGGCACTGGCCGAGAGATCGCGCTTCACGTCGGCGGCGCTGCCGGTGACGTGCTGGAGGAACCCCGCCAGCGAGGGGCCGTAGCGGCGCTCATGGTCGAGCGCCGCATTGAGGAAGGCATCGAGCGCATCGCCGGACTCCGCGCCCAGCCGGGCGAGCGCGAGATTGCGTCCACCGCCAGGGCCGAGCAGACCGGCGAAGAAGCGGAACGGCCCGCAGCGCCCCGCCTCCCGCGTCCACTCAGTCAGCTTTGCCTCGGCCGCGGCATAGCGCGGCTCGCGAACAGCCCCCTCCTGCAAGGCTTTGCGCAGCGAACCGGCGCGGCCGGGCGCAAGGTGGAGGAGATCGTCGTCGTTCAGGTCGATGAGCGGCGTCTTCAGCGCCGTAGCCAGCGTCAGATCGTCATCGGGCAGCAGCAGCGTGCGGCCGAGCACGACGAGGTCCTCGACGGCCGGATGCTCGGCCAGCGTCAGCCGGTCACGGCCGGTGACGGGGACGCCGGCATCCTTCAGCGCCTTGACGATCGCTTCGAACAGCGCGCCGCGCTGGCGCAGCAGGATCATCACGTCGCCTGCGGAGAAGGGGTTGCCGCGATCGTCGCGGCGGTTGCGATGCCAGCGTTGCAGGGTGCGCGCGATGCGCTCGGCGAGCTTGACCGTGCCGCTGCGCCGCTCGGGCGCGTCGACGGGCGTGGTCCAGGCGTCCGGCGGCTCGCCCGTGTCGTTGGCCGCGATCGGCCAGATATCGACCGTGCCGGGCGCGCTGCGGCGGACCGTGTCGTGCATCTCGGGGCGCGCCGCCCCATCGAAGACGAGGCCGCGCGCATGCTCCGGCAGAGCGAAGACGGCATCGACAGCCTGCATGATGTCCGGCGCCGAGCGGAAGGAGGTGTTGAGGCTGATCGCCTCGAAATCCAGCTGGGCGGCTTCGATCCGCTTTTCCAGCGCGCGGCGCTCCTCGCCGAAGGCGGCCGGTGCCGCGCCTTGGAAGCCGTAGATCGACTGCTTCTCGTCGCCGACGACGAAGATGGTGCGGGGCTTCGCGCGGAGATCGCCGCCAGCGGTGAACTCCTCGGCGAGCTTGCGCAGGATCGCCCATTGCGCCTCGCCGGTGTCCTGCGCCTCGTCGAGCAGGATGTGGTCGATGCCGGCGTCGAGCTTGTAGAGCACCCAGGCGGCCTCGACCCGCTCCAGCAGCGAGCGCGTGCGAGCGATGAGGTCGTCATAATCGAGCAGCGAGCGCAGGCTCTTCTGACGCTGGTAGGAGGCGAGCATGCGCGTGACCAGCAAGGCGAGCGCCGCGCTGCGGTCTCGGATCGCCACGGCGTTGAGTTCATCGGCTGCCGTCATCAGGCAGGCGGCGAGCGCTTCCAGCGTTGCGAGCAGAGCCCCCTCGAACTCGGATTTGCCCTTGCCGCGGATGTTGGCGTTGATCGTGCCGGCCTCGGTGATGAAGCCGCGCCGGCAGAAGGCGATGGGGTCGCCATCATCCTGCCCGGCGAGCAGCGTGCGTAGATTGGCGGCCACGGTCTGGCGCGTTGCGCTGCCGGCGTGGAGCGCCTCGATCAGGGTCTGGAGGCCGGGCAGCGCGGACAATTCGGCGCGAAAGACCCGCCTGATCGTATCGGCTTCGAGGTCCGGCGCAATGCCGAGGAAGGCGGAGATGCCGGCCAGCATCTCCCGCGGATCGCGGGCGCGGCCGTTCTCGTCGCTGAACAGGGCGCGCTGGCGCAGCGCCTCCTGCACCATGGTTTCGAACGAGTCCTGCGCGGCAAGCTGCGCCAGCAAGTCGAGCGCCTTCGCCTCGGCTCCGCCAGGGTTCGCCGCAACGAGCGCCAGCAGCTCGCGGCGCGCCTCGCGCAGCATCTCGGCCTGGGCGAGATCGTCCGCGACCTCGAAGCGCGGCGGCACATTCGCTTCGAAGGGCGCCGCCTGCAGCACGCGGGTGCAGAAGGCGTGGATCGTCTCGATGCGTAGGCCGCCCGGCGTCTCCAGCGCCTCGGCGAAGAGGCGGCGCGCCTTGGCCCGCTCGGCAGCGGCCGGGGCGCGGCCGGTCAGATTGGTCAGCTCCTTCGCAAGGACAGCCTCATCCAGCGTCGCCCAGGCGCTCAGCGCCTTGAAGATGCGGTTCGCCATATTGGCCGCCGCCGCCTTGGTATAGGTGATGCAGAGCATGCGGCTCGGCGCCACACCATCGAGCAGCAACCTCAGCACGCGGTTGACCAGCACATGGGTCTTGCCCGAGCCGGCATTGGCCGAGACCCAGGCGGAAAGACCGGGATCGGCGGCCAGCGCCTGGCGCTGGTTGGTCAGCGACGGGACGATCCAGCCCGGCTTCACGCCTCGCCTCCTTCTTCGCCACCGGGCGCGGCGGACCATTCCTTGACCCGGGCGAGATGGTCGTAGGGGCTGGCGTAGCGGATGTAGTCGGGAGCGCGCCGCGAGACGAAGGCCTCGCGTCCTGAGCGCAGTGCGTCGAGATGCCCGAGCAGATTCTCGAGATGGCGGGCTGCGACATCGGCCAGGGTCTCGTCGCCGAAATCGAGCGGCTTGTCCTTGGTCCAACCTTTCGGATCGTGGTGGAGCTTCATGTAGATGACAGCCTCGACCGGCGTCGGCCCGGTGAGACCCTCGAAGCCGGAACGCGCCGCTAGCTCGGCTTCCAGCGTCAATTGCGGCGCGAAACCCTTCTCGACCTGCGCCTTGCTCGGCGGCGCGCCGGTCTTGAAATCGACGATGCGCAGTGCGGGCTCGCGCGTCAGCTCGATCCTGTCGGCCCGGCCGCTCAGGCGAAAGCTGCTGCCGTCGGCGAGCGTGAAGCTCGCGCCGGTGAAAAGCTCGACGCCGATGCCTGCGATGCCGCCCCGGCGGCGCTCCTCCCAGCGGATGTAATGTCCGGCCGTGAGCAGGAAGCGCGGCCACCAGAAGGCGCGCACCTCCGGCACGTCGTCATAATCCCTGAACAGCCTGTCGCCGATGGCGATCAATTGCCCGAGCGCATCGGCCGGCATTTGCTCGGGATAGGTCCTGGTGAAGCTCTCGACGATGTTATGCAGCAGCCGGCCGCGATCCTGCGCGGTCGGGTCCTCGATCAGCCCATCGAGCGCGTCGAGCTTCAGGATCTTGCGGGCGTGGATCTGATAGGGGTCGCGGTAGAGCGTCTCGACCTCGGTGACGCTGAGCAAGAGCGGCTGCAGCGCGCGCGGCGGGCGTGGCGCCGGGCGGGCGATCGGCTTCACGTCGGCGGGAGCGCTCAGCAAGGCAGCAAGCCCACGCAGGCGCTTGCCTTCATCGAGCGCCGCGCTCCAGACCGCCTTCGGCGTCACCGCCTGCAAGCGCTGCCAGAAGCGCGAGGCGATGGTTTCTGCCTCGCCGACCTTGCGGGGCCGCGTCAGCGTCACCTGCGGGGCCATCAGCGCCTGGGTGAAATCATGCGCCGTCTGGCCGACGCGGCGTTCCGGCGGCGACAGGCCGAGTTCGGCGCGCATCGGCCGGTTGATGAAGGAATCGGTGGTGGTCTGCGGCGGCCAGACCGCCTCGTTGAGGCCGCCCAGCACGACATGATCCGCTTCGAGCAGGCGCGCCTCGAGCAGGCCCCAGATCGCGACGCGGGGATGGCCCGGCGTCGCGCGCTTGACCGCCCGCTCGGCCAGCAGCCCGTCGAGGATTGCGACGAAATCCTGCGGCCGCCCACCGGGCGGCATGACGGCCTCGGCACCGGCGAGCTCGTCGAACAGCCCGGCCAGCGCCTCGCCATCCGGCCCGAGGAAGGCGAGTGGCGTGCCGGCCTCCGTCATGCCGACCGCCGTCACCGCCTTGCGCGCGGCCATGACGACCGACGCCAATGACGGCTGGTCGAGAAAGAGCGCTTCGAGCAACGGCGCGCAGGCGGTTTCCAGCGCATGGAGCACGACGGCTGCGGCGGCCGCGTCCTCCGCCGTCAGCCGCTTGCGCGGACGGGGAACATGTCCCCGCTCGCGCAGCTCATCCCATTGACCGAGCGCGACATGCAGGCCCGCCAGGCCCCGTCCGACCGCGTTGCCGCGCCAGCAGCCGATTTCCAACGCGGCCGCGCCGCGCGCCAGCGTCTCACGGGAGAGGCCTAGCCGGCAGAGCGGGTGGGCGAAGAGCGGCACGAGCGATGCCGGCGTCATCTGCCCCAGCGCCGCCTCCAGGATCAACCGCAGCAGCGAGCCGGCCGGCCAGCGTGCCAGCGGCATGCCGGCGGAATCGTCGACCTCGACGCCCCAGCGCGCCAGCTCGACGGCGACGCGCTCGGCAAGGCCGCGATCCGGCGTGACGAGCGCGGCTCGCGCATGCGGCCGCTCCAGCGTCTCGCGGAGCGCGATGGCGACAGCGAGCGCTTCCTCGCGCTCGTCGGCCGTCTCGACGATGCGCAGACCGGCGAAACCGGCTTCCGCCTCACCGGGCGCGATGCGCTGATCGAGGCTGGCCCAAAGCTCGGTGACGGAGGCCGGCAGCATCGCTTCGCGCAGAAGGTCTCCCCTCGCATTGCGGGCGGCATCGGGCGCCGCCAGCTCCCGCACGTCGTCGCGCTCGGCACCGAGCGTTTCCATCAGGTGGTGCAGCGCCGCCTGCGGATGCGAAGGCGCGGGCTCCGCGGCGATGGCGTTCCAGGCGCGCTCGTCCAATCCGAGATCGATGCCGGGCAGCACCACCGCCCCGTTCGGCAGGCGGGCGATGGCCGAGAGCAGCCGCGCGGTCGCCGGGACGGTGCCGGTCGAGCCTGCGGCGATGATCGGCCCCCTCGCCCCGCCGGCCAGCAACCGCTCGCGCTCGGCCGCCAACATGCGATTGCGGAATTCGGCCGGATCGATCGCGCCCTGCTCGTCGAGAATCTGCGGCCAGGCATCGCCGAGGATGGCGAGGAAGCTGGCATTCAGCTGCCAGACCTTGTCGAAGCGGGCCGCGTAAAGCGCCGCCAGCTTCTCGACCGGCACGTCTTCGGTCTGCAACTGGTCGAGCAAGGCGGCGAGATCGCCGGCGAGGCCATAGGCCTCCGCCAGCGTCGCCGGCACCAGCGAAGGCTCGCCGGGGTCGAGCCTGAGATGGCTGCGGTTGGCGCTGCGGCCCCAGGCATCGACCAGCCGTGTCAGCAGCATGCGGCGCTTGAGCGGATCGATCGGGGCAATGCGCCCGCCCGACCAGGCGCCGGAGCCGATCAGCGCCGTCTCGGCTTCGTCGACATCGCCCAGCGGCACGATGCGTGGCAGCAGCAGCGGCTTGCCGCCGAGCTTCTCGGCCAGGATCGTGGTGAAGGCGCGGGCGGCGCGGCGCGTCGGCAGAAAGAGCGTGGCCCGTGCCATCGCTGCCGGATCGGCCGGGTCGTGGATCGGCCCGAGCCGCCCATCGAGCATCGCCTGCGCCAGCACGTCGAGAAAGGGCGCTCCGGCGGGGATGCTGAAGAGATTGAGCTCAGGCATCGACCGCTTGCGCGGCGAAGGCGGCCTCGGCCGGCGCGATCGCGTCGGGCGTGCCGACATGCAGCCAGCGCCCATCCAGCCGCTCGCCGAACAGGCGTCCGCGGGCAATGGCACGGTCGAAGAGCAGGTTGAGCGAGAAGGGACCGTCCGGCGTATCGGCGAAGAGCTCCGACTTCAGGATGGCGACGCCGGCATAGACCCAGGGCGCACTCGCTGCACTGCCGCGCCGGGCGAGGCGGCCGTCATCGCCCAGGAAGAAATCGCCGGCGCCGTCGAAGCCGATGCTGGTCTGGCGATCGGCGAGCAGGAGAAGCATGTCCATCCGCTCGGGCTCCCAGGCTTCCACCATCGCCTGCATGGCGGGCCGCCCCGTCTCGCGCCAGAGCGCGTCGGAGTTGACGTGGAAGAACGGTGCGGCGCCGAGCAGCGGCAGCGCCTTCTTCACCCCGCCGCCGGTCTCCAGCAATTCGGCGCGCTCGTCCGAGATGGTGATGCGTGGCTGGCTACGGTCGGCGAGACGGGCTTCGACCTGCCAGGCGAGGTGGTGGACGTTGACCACGGCTTCCTCGACACCGGCATCGGCCAGCCGGTCGAGCATATGGTCGAGCATCGCCTTGCCGCCGATCTGCACCAGCGGCTTCGGCAGCGTGTCGGTGATGGGGCGCATGCGCTGCCCGAGCCCGGCCGCCAGCACCATCGCCCGGCGGATCGGAGGCGAAGCGGTTGAAGTCACGCGAATCTCCGTATCGATCGGCTCGAGGTTAGTCCGCCGCTTCGGTCTCGAACAGCTTCGGCATATGCGCCTGATACCAGGCCTTCAGCTCTTCCAGGGCCGGATGCTCGAGATTGCGGCGCAGATAGGCCTCGATACGCGGCAGATGCTTGAGATAGCCGGGCTTGCCGTCGCGCTTGTCGAGGCGCGCGAAGATGCCGGCGATCTTGGTGTTGCGCTGGGCACCGAGGATCGCATAGGCGCGGGCGAAAGCCGCGAGGTCGAAATCGGGCGTATCGGCACGACGGGCCGAACCATAGGCAGCGAGCAATCTGAGCTCAAGCGAAGCCGGCACGTCGATGCGCGCATCCTGGCCGAGCGCGGCGAGGTCGTAGGCCGGGTGGCCGAGCACCGCGTCCTGGAAGTCGATCAGGCCGAGCCTGGCGTGGCCCTCACGCTGCTCCAGCCAGATCAGGTTGGGCGAGTGGACATCGCGCAGCGTCCAGGTGCTGGGCTGGGCGAGGATCTCGTCGAACAGCCTGCTCCAGATCCGGGCGAACTCGGCCTGCGTCACCGCCGGCAGCGTGACGCCGGCGATATGCGGCGCATACCATTCGAGGATCAGCTCGGTCTCGATCGCGAGCGCCTGCCGGTCATATGGGGGAATCGAATGATCGCGCCCCTCCGCCACGGGCAGGATCGTCGGCAAGGTGTGGCGATGGAGATCGGCGAGGAGCCGCGCCGCCGCCTCGTAGCGCTCGGCGATCGGCTGGCGATCGGCATCGATCACGCCCTCGCTGCCGAGGTCCTCGATGATGAGCAGGCCGGCCGTCAGATCCTCGGCGAGGATATCCGGCGCCGAATAGCCGAGCGAGCGCAGCCCGCGATCCATCGCGACGAAGGCGTCGACGCTCTCGGCGAGATGGGCGAGAGCGCTGTAGGGCTTGCCGAGGCGGATCGGCGGGCCGTCCGGGCGCTGCGGCGAGATCATCAGCACCGCCGTTTCGCCGTTCGGCCGCGTCAATCGCTCATAGGCGCGCGTCGAGGCGTCGCCGAGCATGAAATCGCGCCGCGCCTCGCCCCAGCCGGCATTGTCGATCAGGCGGCGCGAGGCCACCGCGATGACCAGGCGCTGCTTCCAGAGCACGCCACCGGAGAGATCGGCGATGCGGCCCGTCTCGGGATTGTCGGGATCGACGTCGAGCACGATGTCGAGCCGGCGGCCGGCGGGCAGGCGCGTGCCGGCCCGGTCCGGCCATTCGACCAGGGTGATCAGGCGCTCGACATCCTCGATCAGCCCGATGTCGTCGAGCTCGTCCGGCGAGCGGACCCGGTAGAGATCGGCATGCAGCACCGTGCCGCGCAGCGTGTCGTAGCTCTGGACCAGGGTGAAGGTGGGGCTCGGCGCCTCGAGCGCGGGGTCGTCGGCGAGTTCGCGAAGGATGGCGCGCGCGAACAGCGACTTGCCGGAGCCGAGATGACCGGAGAGCGCGACGATGTCGCCGGGCTTGAGGTTGGCTGCGATATCGGCGGCGAGGCGGATCGTCGCCGCTTCGTCCGCCAGCATGAGCCGGTGCGAACCGGCCTTGCGGGCTTCTTCCGTCATTCGGCAGCGTCCGAGAGCGACACGCCCTGCGCCGGGAAGACGGCGATGACGCGGGTGCCTTTCCCCGGCGTGGAATCGAGCTCGACATGGCCGCCATGGAGCTCGACGATTGAACGGACGATCGACAGCCCGAGGCCGACGCCGCGATGGCTGGAGCCAAGCGAATGGCTCTCGAAGCGCTCGAACACCTTCTCCTTGACCTCGGCGGGGATGCCGCGGCCCTGATCGGCGACGGTGATGCGGATGTCGCTGCCCTGCCGTGCCGCGGTCACGGTGACGGTCTGGCCGGCCGACGAGAAGCCGATCGCATTGGAAAGCAGGTTGAACAGCACCTGGCGCAGGCGCTTGCCATCGGCACGCAGCGGGCCGGTGCGCGGGTCGATCTCGACCTTCAGTTCGAGCTTGCTGTCGGTCAGCCGGTCATGCAGCCCTGCCGCCGCCTGGGCGATGGTGTCGGCGACGTCGACATCCTGGATCTCGAGCGTCAGCGCGCCATTGTCGATGGTGGCGAGGTCGAGAATGTCGTTGATGATGGCGAGCAGCGCGCCCGAAGAGCGCACGATATGGGCGGAATAATCGCGCTGTTTCTCGTTGAGCGGGCCGACCGTCTCGGTGCCCAGCAGCTGCGCGAAGCCGATGATGTTGGTGAGGGGCGAGCGCAGCTCGTAGGAGACGTGATGGACGAAATCCTCGCGCAGCCGCGAGACCTTCTCCAGCGCGTCGTTCTTCTCGGTCAGCGCCCGCTCGACATTCACGCTGGCGGTGACGTCGGCGAAGGAGATCAGGGTCGCGCCGTCCGGCAGCGGCGCGGCCGCCATGTCGAGCACGGTGCCGTCGCGGCGCTCCATGCGACAGCGATAATCCTCGCGCGCATCGCGCACGCCGGTGACGACGCTGTGCAATTCGCTCCACACGTCTTCCTGCGGGAAGAGCGGCCGGCAGAGCCGGATGACCTCGTCGATATGCGGCGCGCTGGCCGCGAGATCGCCGCCCTGAATGCGCCAGGACTGGGCGAAGGCCGGGTTGGAGAGCTTGAGCCGCCCGTCCGAGCCGAACACGGCGACGCCCTCGCGCAGCGAATCGAGGGTCTCGCGCTGGGTGCGAGAGAGCGCGTTGAAGCGGGATTCGAGCGTGAAGCGCTCGGTGACGTCGTCGTAGAGATAGGTGACGCCGCCCTGCGGATTGGGGCTGGCGACGACATGGACGGTGCGCCCGTCCGGCAGATACCACCAGTCCTCGCTGGCGCGTGTCGCGGTGTAGCCCGCCTGCGCGGCCGCCTTCCAGCTGCGGTAATCGCCGAGTTCCGGCAATCGCCGCTCGGAGCGCAGCCGGTCGAGGATCTCGCCATCGGTCGGCAGGGCGTCCAGGAAGCCCGATTCCAGCGACCAGAGCGTGTCGAAGCCGGAGTTGCGATAGACGAGGCGCTGCGAGCCGTCGAACACGGCGACCGCCGTCTTGAGGCGGTCGAGCGTGCGGACATGGGCGTCCATCTGGCGCTGGAGATCAGCCCTCACCGCCTCCAATTCGCTCATATCGGTAGCAAAGCCGGCAAAGCCCGTTGCGACCGGCAATTCGATGATATCGAGGGTCCGGCGCTGGCCGGCGACCACCGCGGGCGCCCGCACCGCGAAGGCATTGCCATCCCGCCTTGCGCGCGAAGCCGTTTCGCGCTCGGCCCGGTCGAGCAATTCCAGCCCACCCTTCGCCGCCGTCGTCGCGTCGGTAGCCTCGACCGCCTGGGCATAGGCGGCATTCACCCAAGTCAGGCGGCCATCGGCATTGCGCATCCAGGCCGGGTGCGGCAGCCCCGCGAGCAGATGGGCGAGAGCCGCGTGATCGGCCGTGACGCGCTCCAGCTCGCCACGCAGCGTCATGACCTGCGCCCGCTCACCCGTGACCTCGCGGAAGCGGATCACCGCACGGCCGGCGACGGGCCGGCCCTCGAGATCGATGAAGGGGCCACCCTTGCTGCGCAGCGTGAAGCTGAAAGCCTCGCCGCGCTCCTTCAGCGCGTCAGTCGCGAGTTCCAGCCGCTTGGCGTCGGCAGGCGCGGCCCAGCTGCCATAAGCGAGGGCGAGCGCTGCCCCGGGCGCGCCGAGAAAGCCGCTATCGCCTTCGAAGACGGGCTGCGCGTCGCGGCCATTCCAGCTCACCACGACCTGGGGATCGGCCGCGAGCAGGATCGAGAGGCGTTCCTGATGGCTGCGGGCAGCCTCGAGGTCGGCCGCCAGCTTGGCTTCGCGCTTCTGCCAGCGCGTCCGTTCGCGCACATAGACGAGCGAGGTGGTCGTGGCGAAGACCGTAAGGCCGGCGAGAATGAGGGACAGCGCGCCCGTGTTCATGATGTCGACCCGTATCGGCGCCAGCCACTGATCCTGCGCCAGAACGGGCGTGGCCGAAGCAGTCAGGGCAGGCAGCCATGCGTGCGGATTCCAGCCGCTTCCCCGCCCCTGTCGCCTCGACCGTCTCATCCTGCGCCCATCATCTCTCGGCAGGTATCCCCGCCCTGTCCACGAGGCTCGTCGGAATCGGCCTGGAGAGCCGGCGAGAATCGCCGTCTCCTGGGGGCCGATGCACGCTCGCCACCACGCCAATCACATCAGAGCTTTCGACCCGGTCGCACCATGGCGGAAGCCCGAATCAGTCCCACTCTAATCATCGCTGGAGTCCGTCAGGAAGTGCTTAATCGCCGGTAAACGGAGAGATTTTGAGGCGGCACTCGGCCGTCATCGAAAAATATCAAGAGGTAGATTCATTGGGTCGCCGACATACAATTAGTAGCGTCCCGCCAAGTGAATCAGCAAAAGCACAGCCATAAAAAAAGGCCCGGCGAGAGCCGGGCCTTGGCAACATCGCGCCTTGGCGCGTGTCAGTAGCGGTAGTGCTCGGGCTTGAACGGGCCGGACTGCGGCACGCCGATGTATTTCGCCTGGGCGTCGTTGAGCTTGGTCAGCTTGGCGCCGACCTTGTCGAGGTGGAGCGCCGCGACCTTCTCGTCGAGGTGCTTCGGCAGGGTGTAGACGTTGTTCTCGTACTTGGCGTGGTGGTTCCACAGCTCGATCTGCGCGAGCGTCTGGTTCGAGAACGAGCAGGACATCACGAAGGACGGATGGCCCGTGGCGTTGCCGAGGTTCACGAGGCGACCTTCCGAGAGCAGGATGATGCGCTTGCCGTCCGGGAACTCGATCTCGTCGACCTGCGGCTTGACGTTGTCCCACTTGAAGTTCTTCAGGCCGGCGACCTGAATCTCCGAGTCGAAGTGGCCGATGTTGCAGACGATGGCGCGGTGCTTCATCGCGCGCATGTGGTCGACGGTGATGACGTCGAGGTTGCCGGTGGCGGTGCAGAAGATGTCGCCGCGCGGGGCAGCGTCTTCCATCGTCACGACCTCATAGCCTTCCATCGCGGCCTGCAGGGCGCAGATCGGATCGACCTCGGTGACGAGGACGCGGCAGCCGGCCTGGCGCAGCGAGGCGGCCGAGCCCTTGCCGACGTCGCCATAGCCGGCGACGACCGCGACCTTGCCCGACATCATGACGTCGGTGCCGCGGCGGATGGCGTCGACCAGCGACTCGCGGCAGCCATAGAGGTTGTCGAACTTAGACTTGGTGACGCTGTCGTTGACGTTGATCGCCGGGAACGGCAGGCGGCTGGCCTTGGCGAGCTCGTAGAGGCGGTGCACGCCGGTGGTGGTCTCCTCGGAGACGCCCTTGATCGCGGCGCGGGTCTTGGTGAACCAGCCCGGATTGGCCTTGAGCTGGCGCTTGATCAGCGCGAAGAAGATCGTCTCTTCCTCATTGCCCGGCTTGTCGAGGAAGGCGGCGTTGCCGGCTTCGGCCTCGGCGCCGAGGATGATCAGCATGGTCAGATCGCCGCCGTCGTCGAGGATCATGTTCGGCGTGCCGCCGTCACCCCAGGTCGCGGTCTTCAGCACGTACTCCCAGTACTCCTCCAGCGTCTCGCCCTTGATGGCGAAGACGGGGGTTCCGGTCGCGGCGATCGCGGCGGCGGCGTGGTCCTGGGTCGAGAAGATGTTGCAGGAGGACCAGCGGACGTCGGCGCCGAGTTCCTTCAGCGTCTCGATCAGCACGGCGGTCTGGATGGTCATGTGCAGGCAGCCGGCGATCCGGGCGCCCTTGAGCGGGGCCTTGCCCTTGTTCTCGGCACGGACGGCCATCAGGCCCGGCATCTCGTCCTGGGCCATGTTGATTTCCTTGCGGCCATAATCCGCAAGCGCGATGTCCTTGACGACGTAATCCGACACGGGGGAGCTCCAATCCTGCCACCTGAAACGTGGGCGGTTCTCTAGCAGCGACCGGAGCGGAAGGCAATCAAAGATATAAAGATGTCTTTATATCAATCTTCGCGAAGGTTCAGGCCGCGCTGAGATGCGACAGGTCGGCGTCCTTCGCCAGATGCTCGGACGCATCGAGAATCTCGACACCAACGATGCGCCCCGCATCGTCGAAGTCGAAAACGATGCCCGGCCGCACTTCCTCGCTTTCAACGATCTTGCTTTCGGCAAACCGCACATAAAGCGCATCGACCTGCGCGTCATAGGTCGTTCTCATCTGCCGCGACCTCGATCGAGAAACATCGTGATGATGCGAAAATGGGTATCGRTTCGCCGGTATACCACACGCAACACGCGCCCGTCGCGCTCTGGCAAGGTCCGGAATGCTCTGGTGACTTCGGGATTGCGGAGATCGGGCTCGACCTGATCCGGTTCAAGCACGGTGAGCTCCACCCACGCGCGTTCGATGGAGCGTTCCGCCATCATGGCCAGGGCATGGTTGGTGAACTCGAAAGCTGCGCCCGTCGCAGCTCGCGTCATTCGCCTTCGCCGAACCTGTCGGCGATCAAGGCCGCAAGCGCGTCGAGGGCCGGCTTCGCCTCCGTGCCCTTGGCGACGATGGTGATCGTCGAGCCGATGCCGGCACCGAGCGTCAGGACGCCCATGATCGAGGTTGCGCCTACGGTCTCGCCGCAGCGGCTCACCGTGATGTCGGCATCGAAGCGGGCGGCGCATTGCACGAATTTCGCCGTGGCGCGGGCGTGCAGACCCTTCTTGTTGACGATCTCGAATTCGCCGTAGAGGGCCCCGGCGGGAATCTCGACTTCGGGGCAGTCACAATCCTCGTCCAAGCCGCCCTCCCCGATCGCGCCCGCCTACTTGCCGGCCAGCACGCGGCTGGCGACCGTGATGTATTTCCGGCCCGCATCCTGCGCACTGGTCACCGCCTCGTCGAGGGTCTTCTCCTCGCGCACGCTGGCCAGCTTGATCAGCATCGGCAGGTTGACGCCGGCGACCACATCGACGCGGCCGGGCTCCATCACCGAAATCGCCAGATTGGAGGGCGTGCCGCCGAACATGTCGGTCAGGATGACGACGCCGCTGCCGTTCTCGACCTGCTCGACGGCGGCGATGATGTCGCGGCGGCGGCTCTCCATGTCGTCATCGGGAGCGATGGCAATGGTCGCCAGCTGCGCCTGAGGGCCGACGACGTGTTCGAGCGCGGCGCGGAATTCCGTCGCCAGATGCCCATGAGTCACAAGGACCAGTCCGATCATTCAATCCAGCACCGGAGAGCGCCCATCGGCGCCCGGACAAGGTCGCGGTTTATGCGGCAGGTGCGAGATAATCGCAAGGTGCCAGCCGTTAAACTTGTCAAAATCGCGGCTACGGGCCGGGCTCTGTGAATAAGTCGAGAGCCGCGAGCACAAGCCGCTCGTCACCTGTGCGTCCAAAGACCCGCAGCCGCGGCAGGTCGATGCCGGCGAGATTGTCGACCAGTTCTTCCGGCTCCGGCATGCGCGCGGGCTCCTCGCCGATCAGGTCGACGAGCAACCTGACCACAGCCGCTCCGGTGAAAGGCTCCGGCGTCAGGCCGAGGCCGCGCCGCTCGACGATACCCTCGAGCGGTGCGACCGGGCGGGCAAGCAATCGGCCACCGCCCGCGGCAAGCGCCACGCGGTCGTCGGCGACCAGCCGCGCGAAGCGGCCGGACTGGCTGGCGAGGCCGACAAGGGCCAGAGCCACGGAGGACTTGCCGCTGCCGGAAGCGCCACGGATCAGCACGCCAGCCTCGCCGATCGCGACCACGGTCGCGTGGACCCGACTGCCGGCATTCGATCCCGAGCCCACGGATGTCTCAGGCGGCATGCGTATAGGCCGCTGGCAGGCAGACGATGAAGCGGGCGCCGATCCGGGGTGCCTCGCCATCCGGTCCAACCGGCCCGAGCCGGTTTTCCGCCCGGATGGAGCCGCGATGGGCCTCGATGATCTGCCGCGAGATCGAGAGGCCGAGGCCGGAATTCTGGCCGAAACCCTCATTCGGGCGATCGGTGTAGAAGCGCTCGAAGATGCGCTCCAGGGCATGCGGCTCGATGCCCGGTCCCTCATCCTCGATCGTGACGAGCACGTCGTTGGCGACGCGGGAGAGCACGACGCGCACGGGCTTGTCCGGCGGCGAGAACGAGCGGGCGTTGTCGATGAGATTGACCATGACCTGGCCGAGCCGCGAATCATGGCCGAGCACGACGAAGGAATCGCCGCCCGGGCGCTGGCTGCGCCGATCACTGGTCAGCTCGATCCTGGCCTGCGCTTCGCGGCGGGTCTCGTTCTGGATCGTCACCACCGCTTCCAGGACCTGGGCGACATCGACCGGCGCGGAATCGTTGCGGGCGAGCTCGGCATCGAGGCGCGAAGCGTCGGAGATGTCGGAGATCAGCCGGTCGAGCCGGCGCACATCATGCTGGATCACCGAGAGCAGGCGCGAACGCGAATCCTCCGTCTTGGCACGCGGCAGGGTCTCGACGGCGCTGCGCAGGGAGGTCAACGGGTTCTTCAATTCATGCGCGACATCGGCGGCGAAGCTCTCGATCGCCTCGATGCGGCTGTAGAGCGCCTTGGTCATGTCGCGCAGCGTGCCGGAGAGGTGGCCGATCTCGTCGTGACGGCTGCTGAAATCAGGGATCTGCTCGCGCGACTTGACGCCGCGGCGCACGCGCTGGGCCGCGTCGGCCAGCTTGCGGATCGGCTCCGCGATGGTGCCGGCGAGCAGGACCGAGAGCACGATCATCACGCCTGCCGCCACCGCGAAGACCTGGAAGATCGCGAAGCGCTCGGAGGCGATGACCGCGTCGATGTCGCCGCCCTGCGTCGAGAGCAGCAGCGCGCCCTTGATCGTCCGGAAGCGCTGCACCGGCACGGCGACCGAGACGATGGTCTGGCCACGCGTGTTGACGCGCACGACGCTTGCCGGGGCGCCGTTCAGGGCGCGGGCGACCTCGGGATAGGACCTGCCGTTGGCGTTCTCGAAATCGTCATAGGTCGGGACATCGGCCTTGCCGAGCCGGTTGCGCAGCATGTTCCAGGTGCGCTCCAGCAGCGGCGGCTCGTCGGGCTCGCCGACGCGCGGCAGGTCGAGGCGCAGCACGTCGCCGCGCGAATAGAGGCTGCGCGAGTCGATGGTGAGCAGCCCGTCCTTGTCGTAGACCCGCGCGCGGGTCTTGGTCGGCGTCACCAGCCGGCGGAGCAGCGGCGCGACCTTCTCCGGGTTGATCGAGAAATCGAGCGGATCCTCGGCGATGCCGGCGCTCTCGCCGGCCTGGAGCTGCAGCAGCTTGTCGGGATCGATGGCGATCGAGTCGATCTCGACGGTGGCGGAGGAGGCGATCGCGCCGGCGATGATCTCGCCCTGGGTCAGCAGGCTCTGGACGCGGGCCTCGATCAGGCCCTCACGGAACTGGTTGAGATAGAGGAAGCCGAGCAGCAGCGCGACGAGGCCGCCGAGATTGAGGACGAGGATGCGCCGGGTCAGGCTCGAGGCGGCCCGCGCCGAGACCGCGCGCGCCATGCGCCGCCACGCCAGGCCGAAGCGGCGGCGCATCGCCCCGCGCCAGCCGGCGGCGGGCGATGACACACGAGCCTCGTTGTCGACGGTTGCCATGGCTGCGGCTTGCTTCCCGCTCGAGAGCTGTCACGCACCTGGTGCGGTGCGAATCCCCAGCCTTCCTTGCCTCAGACTTCCTTGAAGCGATAGCCCACGCCGTAGAGCGTCTCGATCATGTCGAAATCGACATCGACCTGATTGAACTTCTTGCGCAGGCGCTTGATGTGGCTGTCGATGGTGCGGTCGTCGACATAGACCTCGTCGTCATAAGCCGCATCCATCAGGGCGTTGCGGCTCTTCACCACGCCGGGGCGCTGCGCCAGCGACTGCAGGATCAGGAACTCGGTGACGGTGAGCGTGACCGGCTCGCCCTTCCAGGTGCAGGTATGGCGCTCGGGGTCCATACGCAGCAGGCCGCGCTCCAGCGCCTTGGCGTCCTCGGCCCGTGGGGTCGCGGTCGCGTCCTTGGCGCCGGCGCGGCGCAGGATGGCCTTGACGCGCTCGACCAGCAGGCGCTGCGAGAACGGCTTCCGGATAAAGTCGTCGGCGCCCATCTTCAGGCCGAATAACTCGTCGATCTCCTCGTCCTTCGACGTCAGGAAGATCACGGGCAGGTCTGACTTCTGGCGCAGGCGGCGCAGCAGCTCCATGCCGTCCATGCGCGGCATCTTGATGTCGAAAATCGCGAGGTCGGGCGGGTTCTGCTTCAGCCCGTCGAGAGCGGAGGCGCCGTCCGTATAGGTCATGATGCGATAGCCCTCCGCTTCGAGGGCGATGGAAACCGACGTCAGGATGTTGCGGTCGTCGTCGACCAGCGCAATCGTTGGCATAAGTCAAAGGCCTCTTCGGCTCGTTGCAATAAATCTGCTCACTCTCGTGCGAGAGAGGCCAAAGCGTGGCGGCAATCTAGCCCGAGCGTGGCGATTTGCCTATGTCCCCGTATCACAAGCCGAAAACCGAAGAGAGGTTCCATGGCCAAAGACGTGATCCAGCCGATGGACGATGCCGTTCGCGGCGAGGCCAAGGGGCTCTTGCGCGGTGCGCGCTCGGCCGCGCTGGCCACGATCGGGCCGGACGGCTACCCCTCGGCGAGCCTGGTCGGGCTCGCCACCGACATCGACGGCGCGCCCGTCATCCTGATCTCAGGCCTCGCCGCCCATACCCGCAACCTCGCCGCCGATCCCCGCGCCTCGCTGCTGATCTCGCCCGGCGGCAAGGGCGACCCGCTCGCCCATGCCCGCCTCACCCTGAAGGTCAGCGCCCGCAAGATCGACCGCGAGGCACCGGAGGGCGTCCGCATTCGCCGCCGCTATCTGGCGCGCCAGCCGAAATCCGCGCTTTACGCCGATTTCCCCGATTTCAGCTTCTTTGCCCTGGCGATCGAGGGCGTCAGTCTCAATGGCGGCTTCGCCCGGGCCTATGCGCCCTCCCCCGCCGATCTCATGAGCGATCCGGCCCATGCGGCCGCCCTCGCCGATGTCGAGGAAGGCGCGGTCGAGCACATGAACGAGGATCACAAGGATGCGATAGGGCTCTATGCGACGCGGCTTCTCGGCGCGAAGGCGGGCAACTGGCGCGCCATCGGCCTCGACCCGGACGGACTCGACATGGCGCTGGGCAGCGCCGCGCTGCGCCTGCCCTTCCCTGCCTCCGTCGACGGCCCTGGGGCCCTGCGCCGGATTCTCGGAGAACTCGCAGGCAAGGCGCGGGCGCAGGCCGCCTGACGGTGCCGTGGGCCAAGGCGGGTCGCCGACCGTATCATGCCCGCCCGGCACGATCCGGGGATTTACCACAGTCGACTTTCAATCGATTTAGCAAAACATCCGAAGAGGCCGGGCTTTTCCAATGACTTGAGCCTGAGGCATCATGGCTCTAAAGACCGGGCAAGGCCTCATGGCCTCCGCCTCGACGCCCGGGCCTTCCGCCGGCCCGGCGTATTCGTTTCGACAATGGGCCGCCCACAGCAACGGCCGGCCTTGGAGGAATTCAGTGGACACGATCGGTCAGTTCAATGCCGCCCATGGTGCCGAGGGCTTCGGCTTCCGCAAGCTCAAGGCCGTGCACTGGAATCTCGAAGCGCCACAGCTCTACGAGGAGTCGCTGAGCCGGAGCGAATCCCGGCTCGCACGCGGCGGGGCGCTCTGCGCCGACACCGGCACGCATACCGGCCGCTCGCCCAAGGACAAGTTCACGGTGCGCGACGCGCTGACCGAGAACACCGTCTGGTGGGACAACAACAATGCGCTGAGCCCCGAGCATTTCGAGACCCTGCTCGCCGACTTCCTGGCCCATGCCGAGGGCAAGGAGCTGTTCGCGCAGGATCTCTATGGCGGCGCCGACCCGGTTCACCGCGTCAAGGCGCGGGTCTATACCGAGATGGCCTGGCACTCGCTCTTCATCCGCAACCTGCTGATCCGCCCGGCGCGCGACGAGATCGCCGCCTACGTTCCGGAGATGACGATCGTCGATCTGCCGAGCTTCCGGGCCGATCCGAAGCGCCATGGCTGCCGCAGCGAGACCGTGATCGCCATCGACTTCACCCGCAAGATCGTGCTGATCGGCGGCTCCGCCTATGCCGGCGAGATGAAGAAATCGGTCTTCACCTATCTGAACTACGTGCTGCCGACCAAGGGCGTGGTGCCGATGCACTGCTCGGCCAATGTCGGCCCCAAGGACGATTCCGCGATCTTCTTCGGCCTCTCCGGCACCGGCAAGACGACGCTCTCCGCCGATCCCGACCGCACCCTGATCGGCGACGACGAGCATGGCTGGTCGAAGGAAGGCATCTTCAACTTCGAGGGCGGCTGCTACGCCAAGACGATCCGCCTCTCGGCCGAGGCCGAGCCGCAGATTCACGCCGCCTCGCTGCGCTTCGGCACGGTGCTGGAGAACGTCGTGCTCGATAAGGTGACGCGCGAGGTCGATTTCGACGACCAGTCGAAGACCGAGAACACCCGCTCGGCCTATCCGCTCGACTTCATCCCCAACGCCTCTCGCACCGGCCGCGCCGGCATCCCGAAGAACATCGTGATGCTCACGGCCGACGCCTTCGGCGTGATGCCGCCGATCGCCAAGCTGACCCCGGCCGAGGCGATGTATCACTTCCTCTCCGGCTACACCGCCAAGGTTGCCGGCACCGAGCGCGGCCTCACCGGCGTCGAGCCCGAGTTCTCCACCTGCTTCGGCTCGCCCTTCCTGCCGCGGCACCCTTCCGAATACGCCAATCTGCTGCGCGACTTCATCGACAAGCACCATGTCGATTGCTGGCTGGTGAATACCGGCTGGACCGGCGGCCAATACGGCACCGGCCGGCGCATGCCGATCCGCGTGACGCGCCGCCTGCTCTCGGCTGCGCTCGACGGCTCGCTCAACCGCGCCGATTTCCGCCGCGATCCGTATTTCGGCTTCGCGGTGCCGAGCTCGGTGCCCGGCGTCGAGCCGCACATCCTCTACCCGGTGAAGACCTGGGCCGACAAAGCCGCCTTCGCTGAGACCGCTAAAAACCTCGTCGGCATGTTCGCCAAGAACTTCGCCAAGTTCGAGGACCATGTCGACGATGCGGTGAAGGCGGCGGCACCGACGAATTACCTCGCGGCCTGACGCCAAGGCGTCCGACCTGTGCTACGAGAGGCGGCCATGGGCCGCCTCTTTTTCATTGTGCTGAAGCTCCTCCTGACCCTCGCCATCCTCGCCGCAGCGCTTTGGGGCGCGGGCTTCCTGCTGTTCCGCCTTTCGGGCGCGATGGCGATCGTCGCGGCGATCGGCTTCGGCATCGCGGCACTGGCCGGCCTCATCGGCGTCTGGACGAGCGACGCGCGCCTGCCGCTCGGCTTCGTCATGGTCTTCGTCGGCCTGCTCTCCTGGTGGAACAGCTTCCAGCCCTCGCATGACCGCGACTGGATTCCCGAACTCGCGCGTTTACCGACAATCGCGCGCGAGGGCGATGCGCTGACCGTCTCGAACCTGCGCCATTTCCGCTGGCGCACGGAGGAGGACTACGACCAGCGCTGGGAGACGCGCCGCTACAACTTCGCAGCGATCACCGGCGCCGACGTCTTCCTGACCTATTGGTCGGGCGAGGCGATCGCGCATCTCCTGGTCAGCTTCACCTTCTCGGATTCGGTGCCGCTGACCTTCTCGATCGAGGTGCGCCGCGAGAGGGGCGAGGACTGGTCCGCTCTCGCCGGCTTCTTCCGCAGCTACGAGATGGCCTATGTGGCCGCAGACGAGCGCGACATCGTCGGGCTGCGCACCCATGCCCGGCGCGAGGATGCCCGCCTCTTCCGCCTCAGCGCCTCTGCTACACAGGCACGCGACCTGCTGCTCGCCTATATCGCGGATATCAACGACCTCGCGGCCAAGCCGCGCTGGTACAATACGCTGACGACCAACTGCACGACCGTGGTCTACCACCTCGTCGGCAGCGTCGCGCCGGGCTGGAAATTCTCGCTGCCGCTCGATCCGCGTGTCCTGCTCTCCGGATATCTGCCGGGCTATCTCCAGCAGATCGGCGCGATCCGGCAGGACATCCCGCTCGACGAGCTCGTGCGCCTTGCCCGCATCGGCGACCACGCGCGCACGCTCTCGCTCGACGACCCGCTGTTCTCCGCGAAGATCAGGGAAGGCGTTCCGGCCGGGCGGCCATAACGCCGCTGTCTTCCCGTGCGCGCTGCGGCGCGCAGACACGGGACCGCGCGCAGAAAGAGGCGCCCCTTTCCGTAGGACGGTCCCGCATCTGCGCAGCAGCATTGCATGCTGCGGCGCGTGCGGGATGACGCCCCTCGCCTAGTGGAAGAACAGCAGCGTCAGCACCACGAACAGCGGGATCAGGATCGCGCCCGACCAGAGCATGTAGCCGAAGAAGCTGGGCATCGCGACCTTGCGGTCCTTGGCGATGGCGTAGACCATGAAGTTCGGCGCATTGCCGATATAGCTGTTCGCGCCCATGAAGACGGCACCGGCCGAGATCGCCGCCAAGGTCAGAGCGCCGCTGGTCATCAGCTCCCTGGCATCGCCGCCCGCCAGTTCGAAGAAGACGAGATAGGTAGGCGCGTTGTCGAGAAACGAGGAGAGCGCACCGGTCAGCCAGAAATAGGCGGTGGTATTGGCGCTGCCGTCGGCGTTGGTGACGAGGCCGACCAGTGGCGCGAAGGCGCCCTCGCGGCCCGCCTGCAGCATCGCCAGCACCGGGATGATGCAGACGAAGATGCCGGCGAAGAGCTTGGCGACCTCCTTGATCGGCCCCCAGCTGAACTCGTTGCCGGCGCGGACCGGCTTCGGCGTCAGCCGGAGCGAGAGGCCTGCGAGAACGAGCAGGATCACATCGCGGAGCAGGTTCTGCCCCTCGACCGGCACGCCATGCGCGGTGAAGGCGACGCCCGGCTTCCAGTTGGCCGATATCAGGATCGCGGCGATGACGCCGCCCAGCAGCAGGATATTGACCTTGCCCCAGAGCTTGATGGCCCGGTCCGGCGTCGGGTCCTTGAGCTTCGGAGCACCTTCCTCCTTGCGAAAGAACCAGCTGTCGAGCGCGTAGAACAGCGCCAGCAGCACGAGGACCGCGAAGCCGGTCCCGGGGAACAGATGCGTCGTCGTCCAGAAGAAGTCGACGCCGCGCAGGAAGCCGAGGAAGAGCGGCGGGTCGCCGAGCGGCGTCAGCGAGCCGCCGATGTTCGAGACGAGGAAGATGAAGAAGACGACGACATGGACGTTGAAGCGCCGGGCGTCATTGGCGCGCAGCACCGGCCGGATCATGATGATCGAGGCGCCCGTCGTGCCGACGAAGCTCGCCAGCACGGTGCCGATCGCGAGCAGCACCGTGTTGGTCAGCGGCGTGCCGTGCAAATTGCCGGAGATCAGGATGCCGCCCGCGATCGTGAACAGCGCGAAGAGCAGGATGATAAAGGGAACGTAGTCGAGCAGCGCGGTATGGAGCAGCGCCCCGAGAGCAGGATCGAGCCCCCGCAGCAACACCAGCGGCACCAGCGTGAGCAGGGCCCAGAAGGCCGCGAACTTGCCGTAGTGCAGCTCCCAGAGATGCGGGAACAGCACGGGACCGAGCGCGATCGAGAGCAGCATGCCGGCGAAGGGCAGTGCCCAGCCGCCGCCCATCGTCGCCCCGCCGATATCGCCCGCCGCCCAGGCACTGGCAGGCGCCATCGCCGAGGCGGCGACCAGGATCGCGGCGACCCCTCGACCGACGACAGCCCCCATGGCGCAGCCTGCCTTACGGCTTGGGCGGCGCGCCGATCGACGGCGGCGCGTTGAAGTCGAAGCCACCCGGACCGCCGAGACCGGGGATCTGGATCGAGTCGAACTGCTTGTCGATCGCCTTCTGGTCGAGCTGAATGGCGGAGGCCTTATAGTGCATGACCATCTGCGGGAAGAGCACGACCAGCGCGACCATGATGCACTGGATCACCACGAAAGGCACGGCGCCCCAATAGATCTGGCCGGTGGTGACGGGCTCCATCATCTTGCCGGTAACCTTGTCCTTGTAGGGGTTCTTCGGCGCGACCGAGCGCAGGAAGAACAGGGCGAAGCCGAAGGGCGGGTGCATGAACGAGGTCTGCATGTTCACGCCGAGGATGACGCCGAACCAGATCAGGTCGATGCCGAGCTTCTCCGCCGCGGGGCCGAGCAGCGGCACGATGATGAAGGCGAGTTCGAAGAAGTCGAGGAAGAAGGCGAGCAGGAAGACCATCACGTTGACGACGATCAGGAAGCCCGTCGCGCCGCCGGGCAGCCCGACTAGCAGATGCTCGACCCAGACATGGCCGTTGACGCCGTAGAAGGTCAGCGAGAAGACGCGCGCGCCGACCAGGATGAAGAGCACGAAGGACGAGAGCTTGGCCGTCGATTCGACCGCCTGCCGGAGCAGGTCGAAGGTCATCCGCTTCTTGCCCCAGGCGAGCAGGATCGCGCCCGCCGCGCCCATGGCGCCGCCTTCAGTCGGCGTGGCGACGCCGATGAAGATCGTGCCGAGCACGAGGAAGATCAGCGCCAGCGGCGGCACCATCACGAACACCACCTGCTCGGCCATGCGCGAGAGCAGCTTGAGGCCGAGAAGCTTGTTGAGCAGCGCGATAACGAAGGACACGCCGACCGCGATCGACATCGTCAGCACAACGAAGTCCGAGCCCGCCGTCACCTTGGTGAACAGCTTCATATAGGCGTAGGCGATGGCGAAGGAGAGGATGGTGATGACGAGCAGCGAGAGCCGGCGCGTCTGGCCATCGGCGTCACGCAGCGTCTGCGCCTCGGGCGGCAGGCCCGGCGCGCGCGAAGGCGCGATCATGGTGATGATGAAGACATAGCCGGCATAGAGACCGGCCAGCACGAGGCCGGGGATGAAGGCGCCCTCATACATGTCGCCGACGGAGCGGCCGAGCTGGTCGGCCAACACGATCAGGACGAGCGAGGGCGGAATGATCTGGGCGAGTGTGCCCGAGGCCGCGATGACGCCGGAGGCAAGGCGCCGGTCGTAGCCGTAGCGCAGCATGATCGGCAGCGAGATCAGGCCCATCGAGATCACGGACGCCGCGACGACGCCGGTGGTGGCCGCCAGCAGCGCGCCGACGAAGATCACCGCATAGGCGAGGCCACCGCGCACGGGCCCGAAGAGCTGGCCGATGGTGTCGAGCAGGTCTTCCGCCATGCCGGAGCGCTCGAGGATCAGGCCCATGAAGGTGAAGAACGGGATCGCCAGCAGCACGTCGTTGTTCATCGTGCCGTAGATGCGTTCCGGCAGCGCCTGCAGGAAGTTCTCCTGGAACAGGCCGAGCTCGATGCCGACCAGCGCGAAGAGCAGGCCGTTGGCGGCCAGCGCGAAGGCGACGGGATAGCCGAGCAGCAGGAAGACCACGAGGGCGGCGAACATCACCGGCGCCATGTTGACGCGCAGGAAGTCGCCGATGCCGCCGCCCGCCGCATAGGCGTCGCCGGTGTGGAGGCTGAAGAAGGCGAGGATCGTGAGCGCGAGCAGCAGGCCGGCGGCGCGCGAGAGGCGATGAGCGAGCATGGGACGGTTCCGGACTTCTTGCGGGCCTCTCACGAAGCGAGGCCCTGTTCCTTGGCTTGTTCGAGCAGACGCTGGGCTTCCGCCTCGGCCGCCGCAGCGTGGCCCAGGGCGACCTCGGCATCCTCAAGATCGCCGCGGATGATCGCGACCTGCTTGATGATCTCGGAGATGCCCTGGAAGGTCAGCATCACGAAGCCGACGAGGACGAGCCCCTTGGCCGGCCATTGCGGCAGGCCGCCGGCCGAGAGCGACTGCTCGTTGATGGCGTAGGAACGCAGGAAGAACGGCCAGGAATGGTAGACGATCAGCAGGCAGAACGGCATCAGGAAGAAGATGTGGCCGAGCAGCTCGATCCACTGGCGGACGCGCTGCGGCAGCATGCTGTTCACGATGTCGATGCGGATGTGCTCCTTCACCTGCAGCGTCCAGGAGGCACACATCAGGAAGACCGCGCCGAACAGCATCCATTGCAGTTCGAGCCAGGCGTTCGACGAGACGTTAAAGACCTTGCGGATGATCGCGTTGACCGTCGCGACGATCACTGCCGCAAGGATCAGCCAGGCGACTTTTCTGCCGATGAAGCCATTGACCGCGTCGATGACCCGGCTGACTGCAAGGAGGCCCTTCACATTCCCGCTCCCGTCGAGAGGCGCTACGCGCCGGATACATCGTTCCGGGGCAGTGATTATGCGCTGTTTACGGGCAGGATCGGTATAGGAGCGGTGCGTGCCACGCAAGACTATGCGGCTCTTATCCCTTGGACGAAAGGCGGACCCGCGCGGCTGCCCATTTTCGCGCCACAGAATGCGGCGCATTCGTCGTCCGGGCCAACGGCCGCTAGAAAATTCGTTATGTCTGCATTCATATTCAGAGAACAATATTCCCTTCGATCGTTTCCACCCGGCTGATTCGAGGCCGAGATGTGCCGTTTCCTCGCCTATTCAGGCGCCCCCGTCTTTCTCGAGGACTTCGTCGCCTCGCCTTGCCATTCGCTGATCCACCAGTCGCTCCACGCCGAGGAAGCCAAGACCGGAACGAATGGCGACGGCTTCGGCGTCGGCTGGTATGGCGAGCGGCCCGAGCCCGGGCAGTACCGCGAGGTCAGGCCGGCCTGGTCGGACGAGAACCTGCTTTCGATCGCCCGGCAGGTGCGCTCGCACCTGTTCTTCGCCCATGTCAGGGCTGCCACGGGCACCGCGACGACGCGCGCGAACTGCCACCCCTTCGTCCATGACCGCTACCTCTTCATGCATAACGGCCAGATCGGCGGCTACGGCCTGATCCGCAGGCGGCTCGAGGCCCTGATCCCGGATTCCCTCTACAGCGTCCGCGCCGGCACGACCGATTCCGAAGCGCTTTTCCTGCTTGTCCTGGCCCATATCGCCGGCGGCATGGCACCGGGCGAGGCGCTCGCCGCCGCGCTCTCCGACGTGCTCGCCCTGATGGAACAAGCCGGAACGCGCGAGCCGCTGCGCTGCGCGGCTGCACTGGCGGATGGCGAGATGATCCATGCCGTGCGCTGGTCCTCCGACAGCAAGCCGCCGAGCCTCTATGTCTGCGCACGGCCCGATAGCGTCGTCGTCGCCTCGGAGCCGGTCGATGCCGCCCGCGAATGCTGGCAGGCCCTGCCCTGCAACACGCTGGTCACGGTGCAGGGCCGCGACGTCGCGCTCTCGCCGTTCCTCGTCGGCTTGCGGCAAGCGGCCTGAAACCACCCGGCAGAACAGCCATGCGCTGGGCGGCCTGACGGCTGCGCTGTTGCCTTCCTACGTCGAACGCCTAGCCTTGCCGTTCAGGCGAGGCCGCTTCCACGGAAAGGCGACGGACAATGAAGAAGGGTTCCGATCTTCTGGTCGAGGCGCTCGAGAACGAGGGCGTCGATCGCGTCTTCGGCGTTCCCGGCGAGGAGAATCTCGACGTCGTCGAATCGCTGCGCAAATCGAAGATCGAGCTGGTGCTGACGCGGCACGAGCAGGCTGCCGCCTTCATGGCCGCCACGCATGGCCGGCTGACCGGCAAGCCCGGCGTCTGCATCGCGACGCTCGGCCCCGGCGCCCTCAACTTCTCGACCGGGGCGGCCTATGCCCATCTCGGCGCGATGCCGATGATCCTGATCACCGGGCAGAAGGCGATCATGACCGCCAAGCAGGCGCGCTTCCAGATCGTCGACGTCGTCGCTTCGATGCGCCCGCTGACCAAGATGACGCGCCAGATCGTCAGCCCTGCCAGCATTCCCTCGGTGGTACGTGACGCCTTCCGCGTCGCGATGGAGGAGCGGCCGGGGCCGGTCCATCTCGAACTGCCCGAGGACGTGGCCGCCGAGGAGATCGAGGACATCCCGCTGATCCCGGTGCACCCGCTCGACCAACCGGTCGCTTCTGCGGTGCCGCTCGACCGCGCGGCCGAGATGATCCTCGCCGCCAAGCGGCCGCTGGTGATGATCGGCGCCGCCGGCAACCGGCCGCGCCTCGTCGAGCCCCTCTCCGCCTTCGTGCGCCGGACCGGCCTGCCCTTCTTCAACACCCAGATGGGCAAGGGCGCCGTCACCGGCGGCTCGAACCTCTATATCGGCACCGCCGCGCTCTCCGAGGGCGACTATGTCCACGAGGCGGTGGCGCTGGCCGACCTTATCATCGCCGTTGGCCACGACACGATCGAGAAGCCGCCCTTCCTGATGCGCAATGCCGGAGGGCCGAAGGTGATCCATGTCGGCTACCAGTCGGCCAATGTCGAACAGGTCTATCATCCCGACGCCGAGGTCATCGGCGATATCGGCGCCACGGTGACCGCGCTGGCGGACAGACTCGAGGGCAAGCTGCCCGAGCAGAAGCAGATGCTGGAACTGCGACAGAAGATCCTGGCCAAGATCAACGCCCGCGCCGAGGAGGACCGCTTCCCCGTGACGCCGCAGCGGCTCGTCCATGACGTGCGCGCGGTGATGCCTGAGGACGGCGTCGTCTGCCTCGACAACGGCATGTACAAGATCTGGTTCGCGCGGAACTACCGCACCCATGTCGCCAACACGCTGCTGCTCGACAACGCGCTGGCGACGATGGGCGCCGGCCTGCCCTCGGCGATGATGGCGGCCATGCTGCATCCGCGCCGGCGCGTCATGGCCGTCTGCGGCGACGGCGGCTTCATGATGAACTCGCAGGAGATGGAGACAGCGGTGAGGCTCGGCCTCAACCTCATCGTGCTCGTGCTCAACGACGGTGCCTACGGCATGATCCGCTGGAAGCAGGCGGTCGACAAATTCCCCGATTACGGCATGACCTTCGGCAACCCCGATTTCGTGCGCTATGCCGAGGCGTATGGGGCCAAGGGCTCGCGCGTGACCTCTGCCGAGGCGCTGGTGCCGACGCTGGAAGCCGCGTTCAAAGGCGGCGGCGTCCATCTCGTCGACTGCCCCATCGACTATTCCGAAAACACGCGCGTCCTCGTCGAGGAACTGCGCAACAAGGTGCCGGACGTCGATCTGGCCTAAACGCCCTTCTCCAACTGGCAGCCCTCATCCTGAGAACCCGCGGCACGCGGCGTCTCGAAGGATGCTCCAGCCGGTTCCGGAGCTTCATGGAGCATCCTTCGAGACGCCATTCCGTCGGAATGGCTCCTCAGGATGAGGGCTCGCAGGAAGAAGCCAAGACGTCTTATTCTGGAGAAAGAACCATGCTTCAGGTTGTTCAAGCCTATGACCGCGCCCCGATCACCGAGATCGAGACCGACGACGAAGCCGCGCTCGAACGCAAGCTCAAGGCGGCGCAAGAGGTCTTCAAGGACCGCGACAATTGGCTGAAACCGCATCAGCGCATCGCGATCCTGCGCAAGCTGGCGGGTCTGCTTGAGGCCAAGCGCGACCATTTCGCCATGCAGATCGCGCGCGAGGGCGGCAAGCCGCTGCCCGACGCGATCGTCGAGGCGAACCGCGCCGTCGACGGCGTCAACAATGCCGCCGACGAACTGCGCAACTTCGCCGGGCGCGAGATTCCGATGGGGCTCTCCGCCGCCGCGGCTGACCGCTGGGCCTTCACCACCAAGGAGCCGATCGGCATCGTCGCGGCGATCTCGGCCTTCAACCATCCGCTTAACCTGATCGTCCACCAGGTCGCGCCGGCTATCGCGGTGGGCTGCCCGGTCATCATCAAGCCGGCCGGCACGACGCCGCTCTCCTGCATCGACTTCGTCAAGCTGGTGCATGAGGCCGGACTGCCGGAAGCCTGGTGCCAGACCTTCGTCCCGACCGAGACGGCGCTGGCGGAAAAGCTCGCCACCGATCCGCGCATCGCCTTCCTCAGCTTCATCGGCTCTGCCAAGGTCGGCTGGTATCTGCACTCCAAGCTCGCTCATGGCGCCCGCTCGGCGCTTGAGCATGGCGGCGTCGCGCCGGCGATCGTCGACAAGAGCGCCGATCTCGACGCGATCATCGAGCCGATCGTGAAGGGCGGCTACTACCATGCCGGCCAGGTCTGCGTGTCGACGCAGCGCATCTATGTGCACGACGCCATCGTCAACGACTTCACCGAGCGGCTCGTCGCGCGCGTCAGGAAGCTGCGCACCGGCGACCCGACGCTGAAGGACACCGAAGTCGGCCCGCTGATCATCCCGAAGGAGGCCGACCGCGTGGCGTCCTGGATCGACGAGGCGGTGAAGGGCGGGGCCAGGCTCGCGACCGGCGGCAAGCGCCTGTCGGAGACGACATTGGAGCCGGCCGTGCTGATCGACCCGGCGGCGGAAGCCCGCATCTCCACCGAGGAGGTCTTCGGCCCGGTCGTCGCGATCTATCGCTACGGCAAGCTCGACGACGCCATCGCGCGGGCAAACTCGCTGCCCGTCGCTTTCCAGGCCAGCATCTTCGCGCAGGATATCGACGTCGCGCTGCGGGCCGCGAACCGGCTCGACGCCTCGGCAGTGATGGTCAACGACCCCACCACCTTCCGCACCGACTGGATGCCCTTCGCCGGGCGGCGCAGTTCGGGCTACGGCACGGGCGGCATCCCCTACACCATGCATGACATGACGCAGGAGAAGATGATCCTGCTGAAGCGGCGCTGAGCCTTCGGCGGAACGCGGCGCTGCGCCGCGTTCCGCCTTCTCGCAAGCAGCCGAAGCGTTCCGCTCAAGGAAAATGCAAGTATCCGCGCCATCTCACAAGTTTACGATAATTCTAAACTGATAGGATTTGATTGACCCTGGCGCCATCGCTGCCTAGGCACAAGACGTCTGCGCCGCGAATAGCCTGATCGCGACGCGCAACCGGGCCTGGCTCGCCGTGATCGTACCGTTTCTCATCATGCTCCGCGAAGGCATCGAGGCCGCGCTGATCGTCGGCATCGTCGCGAGCTATCTGGTCCGGACCGGACGGCGCGAATGGCTGCCGGCGCTCTGGCTGGGCGTCGGCCTCGCCTGCGCGGTGAGCCTCGCGGCGGGTGCTGCGCTCGACATCGTCGCGGGCGAACTGCCCCAGCGCGGGCAGGAGCTGTTCGAGGCGATCGTCGGGCTCATCGCGGCGGCGCTGCTGACCTCGATGGTTTTCTGGATGCGCAAGGCGGCGCGCTCGATCAAGGGCGAGCTGCAGGCCGGGGTCGACGCGGCGCTTTCCGGGGAACACCAGGGGCTCGCGCTGGTCGGCCTCGCCTTCCTCGCCGTGGTGCGCGAGGGGCTGGAATCGGTCTTCTTCCTGCTCGCGATCTTCCAGCAGAACGGCGGCTGGGCGCCTGCGCTCGGCGCGGGGCTCGGCATCCTGCTCGCACTTGCCGCCGGCTATGCCATCTATGCGCTCGGCGTGAAGCTCAACCTGCGCGTCTTCTTCCGCTGGACCGGCATCCTGATCCTGTTCGTCGCAGCCGGGCTCGTGGCAAATGCCGTGCGCTCCCTGCACGAGGCCGGCATCTGGAATCAACTCCAGCAGCCCCTCTACGACCTCGGCACGGTGCTGCCGGCCGACAGCGCTCTCGGCGCGGTTCTGTCGGGCTTCTTCGGCTACCAGGAGCGCGCTGCGCTCGGCGAAGTGATCGCCTATTTCGCCTTCCTGATCCCGATGCTCGTCCTGTTCCTCGCCGGCGGCCGACGGGAGCAGACGGCAGCCGCCGCGCCGCGCCCCGAAATCCGGCGTTCGCCGCGCCTGAGGCTGGCCGGCACCGTCACCTTGCTGATGGTCGGCGGCGGCGTCACCGCTTTCGTCTATGCGGCGGCCACCGGCAGCCGGCGTGCGGCCGAAGCGGGAACCACCGACATCGCGGTGGCGATCACCGACCGGACTTGCGAGCCGGCGACGCTGGCCATTCCCGCCGGCAAGGCGAGCTTCGTCGTGACCAATCGCGGCGAGCGCGTGCTGGAATGGGAGATTTTGGACGGCGTCATGGTGCTGGAGGAGCGCGAGAACATCGCGCCGGGCCAATCGCGCCGGCTGACGACGCAATTGCATCCAGGCGAATACGCCATCACCTGCGGTTTGCTGAGCGCGCCGCGCGGCCGATTGATCGTGCAAGCCTCGACGGCGCAGCCACGCCCGGCCCTGACGTTGATGGACATGGTCGGCCCCGCCGCCGAATACCGCGCCTTCCTGAGCGAGCGCTCGGCCGCTCTCGGATCGGCACTCGACGCTCTCGATAAGGCTGAGAGCGCGGGCGATGCACAGGGCGCCGACAGGGCTCGCCGGGATGCCGTCGCGCTACTGCCCGGCTTGCGGCCGGCGACAGCGGGCGATGCCGAACTCGAAACGCTCCACGGAAAGGTGCAGGACGCCCTCGCCGGCGATACGGCGACGGCTCCTGCGGAGATCGGGCAAGCCGCCGAGGCGTTTCGCGCCGCACTCGGCCAGCGAACGATCCTGCCGGACACGATGCTGGCCGGCGCGATCGCCCTCCTGTCGCCTCAGGACGCGGACACGGTCTCGCCCGAGGGCATCAGCGCGGCAAGGGACATCGCGCGGCTGCTTTTGCCGCTGACGGCGCGCATCGACCCCGATCTGGCGGCGCGGACGAAGGTCGAACTCGCCGCGCTTGCCGGCGATGCCAGGCCGCGCGGCGCGATCCTCTCCCTCTCCGAAAATCTCGCGGCCATGCGTCGGGCGCTCGCGCTGCCTGAAACGGAGCGCAAATCGTGACCCGGCCTGACAAAGGATTCACGCCCTCGCGGCGATCGCTGCTGACCGGCGGCGCGGCAGCGCTCGGCGGCGCCTCGCTGGCGCAGGCGGCGACCGAACCGGCACAGAACCCGGCGACGGCCCCCGAGAGCGACGCCACCGCCCAGCGCCAGCCCTTCCACGGCGTCCATCAATCCGGCATCGTCACGCCGCGCCCGGCGACCGGGCTCATCGCGGCCTTCGACGTCACCGCGACCTCGCTCGACGAGCTCGAACGGCTCCTGCGCCTCCTGACCGAGCGCATCGCCTTCCTGATGCAGGGCGGGCCGGCTCCAACAGCCGATCCGGGCTTCCCGCCGCCGGATAGCGGCATCCTCGGCCCCGTCATCGCGCCGGACAATCTCACCGTGACCGTGGCGCTCGGCGCTTCGCTCTTCGACGAGCGCTTCGGCCTCGGCCCGCTCAGGCCGAAGCACCTGCAGCGGATGAAGCGCTTCCGCAACGACGCGCTCGACGGCGCGCTCTGCCATGGCGACCTGCTGCTGCAGTTCTGCGCCAACACGGTCGACACCAACATCCATGCGCTCCGCGACATCCTGAAGAACGCCCCGGATCTGCTCCTGCTACGCTGGAAGCAGGAGGGCACGGTGCCGGTGCGCCAATCCAAACCGGGCGAGCCGGCGGAAAGCGCGCGCAACCTGCTGGGCTTCCGCGACGGCACCGCCAACCCCGACGCCACCGACAAGGCGCTGATGGACTATCTCGTCTGGGTGCGGCCGGGCTCCGGCGAGCCGGAATGGGCCCATGACGGCAGCTACCAGGCGGTGCGGATCATCCGCAATTTCGTCGAGCGCTGGGACCGTACGCCGCTTGGCGAGCAGGAAGCGATCATGGGCCGCGAGAAGGCGAGCGGCGCGCCCTTCGGCGGCAGGCGCGAATACGACGAACCCGCCTATGCCGACGATCCCGAGGGCAAGCGCACGAAGCTCGACGCCCATATCCGGCTCGCCAATCCGCGCCGGCCGGAGACGGAAGGCAGCCGGATGCTGCGGCGTCCGTTCAATTACTCCAACGGCGTCACCCGCGCCGGCCAGCTCGACATGGGGCTGCTCTTCATCTGCTTCCAGCAGGATCTGGAGCGCAGCTTCATCGCCGTGCAGAAGCGGCTCGATGGCGAGCCGCTGGAGGAATACATCAAGCCGGTCGGCGGCGGCTATTTCTTCGCCCTGCCCGGTGTGCCCGATGCCGCCAGCCATCTCGGCGCCGGGCTGATCGCGGCCGCGCGCGGCATCGCCCCGGCATCGGTTTCGACTTCCCCCCGCAAGACAGGAGACTAGGATGAGCTTGCGTTTCGCATGGCTGGCAGGCGCCGGCATGATCGCCACCGTCGTGGCGGCACCGGCCTTCGCTGCCTCGCCGCTCGACCTCGTGGCACCGGTCTCCGAGTACAAGATCTATGTCTCGAAGGGCGTCGACCAGCTCGTGAAGGACACCAAGACCTTCACCGATGCGGTCAAGGCCGGCGACCTCGCCAAGGCCAGGGCGCTCTACGCGCCGACGCGGGTCTCCTACGAGAAGATCGAGCCGATTGCCGAACTCTTCAGCGATCTCGACGGCAGCATCGACTCGCGCGCCGACGACCATGAGAAGAAGGAGGAGGACCCGGAGTTCACCGGCTTTCACCGCATCGAATACGGGCTCTTCGCCAGGAACAGCACGGAGGGCCTCGCCCCCTTCGCGGACAAGCTGCTGGCTGACGTCACCGAGCTGCAGGGCCGGATCAAGGGGCTGACGGTTCCGCCGGACAAGATGGTCGGCGGCGCGGCGGCGCTGATCGAGGAGGTCGCGGCGACCAAAATCTCCGGTGAGGAGGACCGCTACAGCCACACCGACCTCTGGGACTTCCAGGCCAATGTCGACGGCGCCAAGACCATCGTCGACCTGCTGCGCCCTCTCGTCGCCAAGGAAGACAAGGCGCTCGCGGCCAAGATCGACGCGAATTTCGCGACCGTCGACAAGACGCTGGCGAAATACAAGCTCGGGGATGGCGGCTTCGAGACCTATGACAAGCTGAGCGAGGCCGACCGCAAGGCGCTCGCGGCGATGATCACGACGCTGGCCGAAGACCTGTCTAAGCTGCGCGGCGTCCTCGGCCTCGGCTAGGGCATACGTCCTTCATCGGAAAGACTCCGTCATTCCGGACAAGCCGCAAGCGGCGCCGATCCGGAATCCATCACGGGACACCGCGCTCTACGATGGATTTCGGGTAAGCCTGGAATGACGGCGAGATCGTCAGGCAGGCGCGAGCCTCGACAGGCAGGCCCCGATGCGCCAATGACGGGGCATTCAGCGCGCAGCGCTCTTTCAAGACCATACTCACGGACCGCCAGCATGACCGCCACTTCCGCGAACGCTCCCGCTTCCCAGGGCCGCATCGCCCTGCTCGGCGCCCCGATCGAGGTCGGCGCCTCGCGCCGCGGCGCGCTGATGGGCCCGGCCGGCCTGCGCACGGCCGGCCTCGTGCCGGTGCTGGAAGAGCTCGGCTATGCGGTCGAGGACCATGGGGACATCCTGCCGCGCGACCTCAGAGCCGTCGACGGCCCGGCGCCCGAGAATGCCCGCTTCTACCACGAGATCGCCGCCTGGATGCGCGCGCTGAGCGCCCGCGCCTATGAACTCGCCCGCACCGGTGCCACCCCGATCTTCCTCGGCGGCGACCACAGCCTGTCGATGGGCTCGGTCAACGGCGTCGCGAGGCATTGGCAGGAGCAGGGCCGCAAGCTCTTCGTGCTCTGGCTCGACGCGCACGCGGATTTCAACATGCCTGCGATCTCACCCTCCGGGAACATGCACGGCATGTCCTCGGCCTTCCTCTGCGGCGAAGCCGGCCTCGACGACCTGCTCGGCGCCGAGCCGCGCGCCTCGATCACGCCGGAGCAGCTCAGCCTGTTCGGCATCCGCTCGATCGACCCGCTCGAGAAGGCGGCGGTGAAGGCCCGCGGTGTCGACATCGCCGACATGCGCGCCATCGACGAGCATGGCGTCGGCATCCTGATCCGCCAGGTGATCGAGAAGGTGCGCGCGGCGAACGGTGTGCTGCATGTCTCCTTCGACGTCGATTTCCTCGACCCGCCGCTGGCGCCGGGCGTCGGCACCACCGTGCCGGGCGGCGCGACCTATCGCGAGGCGCATCTCGTGATGGAGCTGCTGCACGATTCCGGGCTGGTGCGCTCGATGGACATCGTCGAACTCAACCCCTTCCTCGACGATCGTGGCCAGACGGCGCGGCTTGCCGTCGAGCTGGCGGGCAGCCTGTTCGGCCAGCAGATCACCGACCGCCAGACGCCGTCGAACGCGATCGGCGCCGCCTGAGCCCAAAAAAACACCGTGCGCCTCGGCGGGCGCACGGGGTTTCAGGGCATGCGGCGGTTGAGGCTCAGCGGCCGTCAGACCGCCAGCGCGAAGCCGTCCTTGCGGTGGTCGGAGGCGCCGAACATCACGCCGCGCGCATGGTCGACCCAGATCGCCTGGCAACCGCCGAGCGGCTCCTCGGCCCAGACCACATCATGGCCGCGCGCCTTCAGATCGGCAGCGACATCGGCTGCGATCGTCGGCTCCAGCGAGAGCTTGCCGTCGAAGGCGAAGCTGCGCGGCGCGTCCGAAGCCTGCTGCGGGTCGAGGCCGCGATCTAGGATGCCGGAGAGAAAATGGACATGGCCGGTCGCCTGATACTGGCCGCCCATCACGCCCATCGGCATCACCGCCTTGCCATCCTTGGCCAGCATGCCCGGAATGATGGTGTGGAAGGGCCGCTTGCGCGGCGCGATGGCGTTCGGATGCCCTTCGATCAGGCGGAAGCCGGAGCCGCGGTTCTGCAGCATGACGCCGGCCTTCGCCGCATAGATGCCGCTGCCGAAGGCGGAAAACAGCGAGTTGATGAAGGACACCATGTTGCCGTCGCGGTCGACGACGCAGAGATAGATCGTGTCCTTGTGCAGCGGCATGTCGAAGATGTCCGGCGCCGCCGCCTTCTCCAGGCTGATCCGGCTGCGGATGCGGCCGACGAACTCATCCGAGAGGAAAGCCTGCGTATCGAAGGGGCTCATGGCGGGATCGGCGATCAGAGCATCGCGCTGGCGATAGGCGGCCTTGCTCGCCTCGGCGAGGAGATGGATGCGGTCAGCCTCGCTGAGCTTGTCGCCCTTGAAGTCGTAGCCGTCGAGGATGCGCGCGATCAGCAGCGCTGCGATGCCCTGGCCGTTCGGCGGGCATTCCCACAGGCGATGGCCGCGGAAGTCGGCGCCGATCGGGTCGACATAATCCGGCTTCGCGGCGGCGAGGTCCTCCGCCGCCATCACGCTGCCGGCCGTGTTCAGGACCGCGACAATCTCCTCGGCGATCTCGCCCTCGTAGAAGGCGGCGCGGCCCTCGCGAGCGATGCGGCGCAGCGTCTTGCCGAGCGCCGGATGGACCATCCTGTCGCCGATGGCCGGGGCCTTGCCGCCCGGCAGGTAGACGGCGTTGCCGAGCCCATGCTTCTCGATGCGGCCCTTGTAGCGGTTCCAGTCGAGCGCGACGCGCGGCGTCACCACGAAGCCCTCCTCGGCGGCGCGGATCGCCGCGGCGAAGATCTCGTCCAGGCTCTTGCTGCCATGGTCCTCGACGAGACGGCACCAGGCGTCGATGGCGCCGGGCACGGTGACCGCATGGGGCGAATCCGGCGCGATCGCGGTCAGGCCCTGGCCGAGGAACCAGCCGAGTTCGGCCTTGGCCGGGGCGCGGCCCGAGCCGTTGAGCGCGACCATCTTGCCGCCGGCCGGCGCGTAGATGGCGAAGCAGTCGCCGCCGATGCCGGTCATATGCGGGTCGACCACCGCCTGGACCGCGACGGCGGCGATGGCGGCATCGATGGCGTTGCCGCCGGCGCGCAGGATATCGACGGCGGCCAGCGTCGAGGCGGGATGCGAGGTCGCCGCCATGCCGCGATCACCGACCGCCACCGGGCGGCCCGGCACCATGAAATCGCGATTGCCCCAGCTCATCCGTCGTCTCCACCTCTGTGACGCCGTCGCTTCGCGGCGCCTTGTTTCGCGCAACGGTTTCGCCGCCTGCCGGAGGCTTGGCAATCCCGCCGGGCGCATGACCCGCATGAGCAGCCCCGCGCCGCACGCCGTATCGGCGATTGACATCCCGGCCGGGCGAATTATCGCCGGCTGGAAGGACGGACTGCCATGCAAGACTACATCCGCAAGATCATCGGGGCGCGCGTCTACGACGTCGCGATCGAGAGCCCGCTCGACGCGCTGCCGCGACTTTCGGCCCGCATCGGTGGCGGCGCCCTGCTGAAGCGCGAGGATCTGCAGCCGGTCTTCTCGTTCAAGCTGCGCGGCGCCTACAACAAGATCGCCGGGCTCGCGCCAGAGGCGACCGAGCGCGGCGTGATCTGCGCCTCGGCCGGCAACCATGCACAGGGCGTGGCGCTGGCGGCGCGCAAGCTCGGCATCAAGGCCACCATCGTGATGCCGCGCACTACGCCCGACATCAAGGTGCAGGCGGTGCGCAGCCTCGGCGGGCGCGTCGTGCTCCATGGCGAGAATTTCGACGAGGCTTACGGCCATGCCCGCAAGCTCGAGGCCGAGAAGGGCCTGACCTTCGTCCACCCCTATGACGATCCCGACGTTATCGCGGGGCAAGGCACTGTCGGCATGGAGATATTGCGCCAGCACCCCGACCCGATCGAGGCGATCTTCGTGCCGATCGGCGGCGGCGGGCTCGCCGCTGGCGTCGCGGTCTACGCGAAGTTCCTACGGCCGGAGATCAAGGTGATCGGCGTCGAGCCTGTGGACGCCGCCTCCATGGCCGGCGCCATCGCGGCGGGGGAACGCATCGTGCTCGACCAGGTCGGCCTCTTCGCCGACGGCGTCGCGGTGCGGCAGGCGGGCGAGGAGACCTTCCGGCTCTGCCGCGAGCTGCTCGACGAGGTCGTCACCGTCTCGACCGACGAGATCTGCGCGGCGGTGAAGGACATCTTCGAGGACACCCGTGCCATCGCCGAGCCCTCCGGCGCCGTCAGCCTCGCCGGCTTGAAGGCCTATGCCGCGCGCCATGCCGAGCGGACGGGCGCGCTGATCGCGATCAACAGCGGCGCCAACATGAATTTCGACCGTTTGCGCCATATCGCGGAGCGGGCCGAGATCGGCGAGCAGCGCGAGGCGCTGCTGGCGGTGACGATCCCCGAAAAGCCCGGCAGCTACCGCGCCTTCATCCATCTGCTCGGCCGGCGCGCCATCACGGAGTTCAACTACCGCTACTCCGACGCGAAGGCCGCGCGCATCTTCGTCGGCGTGCAGCTCAACGAGGGCGAGGCCGAGAAGCGCCAGATCATCGCGATGCTGGCCGAGCACGGCTATCCGGTCCTCGACATGAGCGACAACGAGCTCGCCAAACTGCATATCCGCTACATGGTCGGCGGAAAGGCGCCGGGGCTTGGTGACGAACTGATCTTCCGCTTCCAGTTCCCGGAGCGGCCGGGCGCGCTATTGAAGTTCCTGAACAGTCTCTCGGCCGACTGGAACATCTCCCTCTTCCATTATCGCAACCACGGCGCCGATTACGGCCGCGTGCTCGCCGGCATCCAGATTCCGCAAGCCGAGCGCGGCCAGCTCGCCAAGCGCCTCGATGCGCTCGGCTATCCCTATTGGAGCGAGAGCGAGAATCCGGCCTATCTGTCGTTTCTGGCGGAGGCGTAGAGCGCATTACGTTTTCATAGAAGCGCGGTCATCCCGGACGCAGCGCAGCGGAGATCCGGGATCCATCGCAAAGCTCCGGAGCCCTACGATGGATCCCGGGTCAAGCCCGGGATGACGGGGTGGTTCTGCGCATAATCAGCGAACACCCGTATCTCAGCGAGTAAATGTATCCGTTCGACCTTATCGAACGATTCATTCGATATTATGAGTTGGATCGATCGAAGGTAGAAAATTATTCCATGATCAGCATCGGAGAGCTGGTCAATGTCCTCTTACGCCTCGCAACGCCTCGCGCAGCCGGTCCCGGCAACGGCCGGCGCGTCCTGGCTCGCCATCGGCCCCGGCCTGTTGCTCGCCGCCGTGATTGCTGGGGCGGGCTTCGCGCTGCGCCAGCTTCCGGGCGTCGGCAGCTTCAGCCCGATGATCCTCGCCATCCTGATCGGCATCGGCTTCCACAATCTTGTGGGAACGCCGGCAATCGCCAAGGCCGGCGTCGCCTTCGCCATGCGCAAGGTGCTGCGCTTCGCCATCATCCTGCTCGGGCTGCAGCTCACCGTGACGCAGGTGCTCGATGTCGGGCTGAGCGGCATCGCCGTGATCGGGCTGACTCTGGTTTCGACCTTCCTGTTCACCACCTGGCTCGGGCGGCGGATCGGCGTCGAGCCGAAGCTGACCGAGCTGATCGCGGCGGGAACCTCGATCTGCGGCGCCTCGGCCGTGATCGCGACCAACACCGTGACGCGGGCGCCCGACGAGGACGTCGCCTATGCGGTGGCTTGCGTCACCGTCTTCGGCTCGATCGCGATGTTCGCCTATCCGCTGCTGCCCGGGCTGCTGCATCTCGATGCCCACGCCTACGGCTTGTGGACGGGCGCCTCGATCCACGAGATCGCGCAGGTCGTCGCCGCCGCCTTCCAGGGTGGGCAGCAGGCGGGCGAATTCGGGACCGTCGCCAAGCTCTCGCGGGTGATGATGCTCGCCCCCGTCGTGATCACGCTCGGCCTGATGGCCACCCGTCGGGCGCGCCGCGGCGGCGATGCCGGCACGCAGGCCAAAGCGCCGATGCCCTGGTTCGTGCTCGGCTTCATAGCGATGGTCGGCCTCAACAGCCTGATCGCGGTTCCCGGCGACGTAAAAACCGGCATCGTGACGGCGACCACCTTCCTGCTCTCGATGGCGCTGGCCGCGATGGGGCTGGAAACCGATATCCGCAAGCTCAAGGCCAAGGGCCTGCGCCCGCTCCTTCTTGGGCTCGCCGCCTTCCTGTTCATCGCCTGCTTCAGCCTTCTGCTGGTGAAGCTCGCCGCGTAAGCTGCGGCGCATGACGCTCGAACAGCTCCGCATCTTCGTCGCCGTCGCCGAGCGCGAGCACCTGACGCAGGGCGCCCGCGCGCTCAACCTCACCCAGTCGGCGGTGAGCTCGGCGATCGCGGCGCTGGAGGCGCGCTATGCGACCCGGCTGTTCGACCGCATCGGACGGCGGATCGCGCTGACCGAGGCGGGCCGGCTGTTTCTGACCGAAGCCCGCGCCGTGCTGGCGCGCGCGGCGGCGGCGGAAGCGGTGCTCTCCGATCTTTCCGGGCTGGCGCGCGGCTCGCTGGCGCTGATGGCGAGCCAGACGGTGGCGAATTACTGGCTGCCGCCGCTGATCCAGCAATTCCGCCACGCCCATCCCGGCATCGCGATCACGCTTTCCATCGGCAACACCGAGACGGTCAGCGCCGCCATCCATGACGGAGCGGCCGATCTCGGTTTCATCGAGGGCGAGATCGACGATCCCGCCCTTGCCATCACCGCCGTCGCCGAGGACGAACTCGTGATTATCGTGCAGACCGGCCATCCCTGGACGGGCGCACCGCCGATCCCCTCCGCGCTGAAGCAGGCGGCGTGGGTGCTGCGCGAACCCGGCTCTGGTACGCGCGCCATGTTCGAGGCGGCGCTGCCCCGGCTCGGGCTCGTGCCTGCCGATCTCGCTGTGGCGCTCGAACTGCCGTCGAACGAGGCGATCTGCGCCGCGGTCGCCGCCGGTGCAGGCGCCACCGCGATCTCCCGCCTCGTCGCCGCCAACGCCATCGCGGCCGGGCGGCTCGCCACTGTCGCCTTGCCGCTGCCGAAGCGCCGCTTCCTCGCGCTGCGCCACAAGGAGCGCTACCTGGCCAAGGCGGCCGCGGCATTCCTGGCGCTGACGGCGGCGCAGCACATACCGGCCTGACACCCCCTCAACCACGATGCATCGGCAGAGAGCTGCCAGACGAACGGCGGTTGACATTCAAGTAATGTTATAATGTAACAAATTACCTTTCATCGGACCGGACCTTTCCGATGGCCAACCCCTCCCTCCTCGTCGATCGGCGCCTGCCGGTCACGGTCCTCGCGGGCTTCCTCGGCGCCGGCAAGACCACGCTGCTCAACCACATCCTCAACAACCGCGAGGGCAAGCGCGTCGCCGTGATCGTCAACGACATGAGCGAGGTCAACATCGACGCCGATCTCGTGCGCGAAGGCGGCGCCAACCTCTCCAAGACCGAGGAAAGCCTCGTCGAGATGAGCAATGGCTGCATCTGCTGCACGTTGCGCGACGACCTTCTGACCGAGGTGCGCCGCCTCGCCGAGGAGAGGAAGTTCGACTACCTGCTGATCGAGGGCACCGGCATCGCCGAGCCGCTGCCAATCGCCGCGACCTTCTCGTTCCGCGACGAAGAGGACCGCTCGCTCGACGATGTCGCGCGGCTGGACACGATGGTCACAGTCGTCGACGCGCTCAATCTGCTCGATGATTACGACAGCCGCGACTTCCTCGGCGATCGCGGCGAGACTGCCGGCGAAGGCGATGCGCGCACGCTGGTCGACCTACTGGTCGAGCAGATCGAGTTCGCCGATGTCGTGGTCGTCAACAAGGCGGGCGAGGTCTCGCCGCAGAAGCTCGAGAAGGTCAGGCAGGTGGTGCGCGGGCTCAATGCCGACGCCCGCATCGTCGAGGCCGATTTCGGCCGCGTGCCGCTCGACGAGGTGCTGGATACCAAGCTCTACAGCGAGGAGAAGTCACAGACCCACCCGCTCTGGCACAAGGAGCTCTACGGCTTCCGCGACCATGTACCGGAGACCGAGGAATACGGCATCCGCTCCTTCGTCTACCGGGCACGCAGGCCGTTCCACCCGCTGAAGCTCCACGATTTCATGGGCAAGCGCCTGTCCGGCGTGATCCGGGCCAAGGGGCATTTCTGGCTGGCGAGCCGGCCATACTGGGTCGGCGAATATTCGCTTGCCGGCCGCATCACCCGCACCGAGGGCATGGGGCGCTGGTGGGCCGCCGTGCCCAGGGAGCGCTGGCCGGGTTCGGAGGAGTTCCTGTCGATGATGCGCAAGCATTGGTCGACGGCCTGGGGCGATCGGCGCCAGGAGATGGTCTTCATCGGCGGGCCGGAGATGGACGAGGCGGCGATACGCGCCGAGCTCGACGCCTGCCTGACCGGGAACACGTCAACGGGGCTGACGCAGTCAATGCTGAGGCTGGAAGACCCCTTCCCGAGCTGGGACCGCCAGGCGGCCTGACCGTTCCGTCATCGCCGCAAAGCCGGCGCCCTCCCTGCCCAATCGAGATATCAGATGACCCAGCCTCGCTTCCGGCCGCGCCATGCCGCGCGCCTTGACACTCGCCTTGTCGCCCACCTTGCAGCCGGCACGGCCCTCGGCTCTCTCCTGTCCTCGGGCGCGCTGGCACAAGGCGCGATCATTCTCCCGGAAATCACCGTCACCGCGCCGAGCCCGATCCAGCCGCGCGTGTTGCCGGAGGCCGCGCAGGCAGGCGGGGACACCGTGCCCCTCAACCGCAGCTTCTCGTCGGTGACGGTGCTGACCGCGCCGGACATCCTGCGCAATGGCGGGCGCACGCTCGGCGACCAGCTCGCCAACGAGCCCGGCATCACCAATTCCGGCTTCGCGCCGGGTGGCGCCGACCGGCCGGTGATCCGCGGCCTCGATAATGTCCGGGTGCGCATCCAGGAAAACGGCATCGGCTCGCAGGACGTCTCCGACCTCGGCGAGGATCATGGCGTGCCGATCGACCCGCTGGCGGCACAGCGCATCGAGGTGATCCGCGGTCCGGGCACGCTGCGCTACGGCTCGCAGGCGATCGGCGGCGTCGTGAGCGTCGAGAACAACCGCATTCCCTCCATGCTGATCGCTCCGGGCTTCCATGCCGAGACGCGCTCATCGGTCTCCTCCGTCGACAACGGCTTCGAGAATTCGGTGCTGATCGATGCCCGCTCCGGCCAGTTCGTCATCCATGGCGACATCTATCACCGCAATGCCGAGGACTACCGCATTCCCGGCGGCCGGCAGTTCAACAGCTTCTCCCGCTCGGACGGGCAGGCGATCGGCGGCACATATTTCCTGCCGAACGGCTTCATCGGCTTCTCGCTTTCGCATTTCACCAGCCTCTACGGCATTCCCGGCAACGACGCCGCGCAGAGCCGCACCCGCATCGATCTCGAGCAGACGAGGCTGGCCAGCAAGGGCGAGTTCCAAATCGACGGCGGCTTCATCGACACCATCCGCTACTGGGTCGGCGGCTCGGTCTATCGCCATGACGAGAAAGGCCTGAACGGCGATGGCCTGTTCGAGACCGCCGCGACCTTCAAGAACCGCGAGGTCGAAGGCCGCGTCGAGGCGCAGCTCAAGCCGGTCGATATCGGGATCGGCCGCCTGACCTCCGCCTTCGGCGTGCAATTCGGCCGGCAGGAGATCGGCACGGCGGGCGAGGCCGGCGGCCTGCTGCTGCCGGCTACGACGCAGACCGCCGCGCTCTACAACTTCAACGAGCTTCAGCTTCTGCCGGGCACCAAGCTGCAGGCAGCCGGGCGCATCGACTATGCCCGCGTCTCGGGCACCGGCGCGATCTTCCCCGCCGATCTGCTCGGTGCTTCCGGCGACCCGACGGACGATCCGCGCACGCGCCGTTTCGTGCCGCTCAGCGCCAGCATCGGCCTGCTGCAGGACCTGCCCTACGGTTTCGTGGCGAGCCTCACCGGCTCCTATATCGAGCGGGCACCGAAGGCCGCCGAGCTGTTCTCGCGCGGCGCCCATGATGCGCCCGGCACCTTCGAGATCGGCGATCCCAACCTGAGGAAGGAGGCCGCCAAGACGGTGGAACTCGGCTTGCGCCGCAGCGCCGGCCCGTGGCGCTTCGACGCCTCCCTCTATGCGACGCGCTATGAGGGCTTCATCTACCGGCATGTCACCGGCATTCGCTGCGACGACGAGTTCGCTAGTTGCGGCACCGGCGACGAGCTGACCCAGGTCGTCTACAGCCAGCGCAACGCGACCTTCCTCGGCGGCGAACTGAAGACGCAGTACGACCTCTTCGCGATCGGCCCACACGTCTTCGGCATCGAAGGACAATACGACATCGTGCGCGCGAAGTTCTCCGGCGGCGAGAACGTGCCGCGCATTCCGCCGCAGCGGCTCGGTGGCGGCCTGTTCTGGCGCGGCGGAGAAAACTGGCAGGCGCGCGTCACCCTGCTGCACGCCTTCTCGCAGAAGCGCACCGCTCCCGAGGAAACCACGACCGACGGCTACAACCTGCTGAACGCCGAGCTGAGCTATCGCTTCAAGATCAAGGAGAGTCCGCTTGGCCCTGTGGAGCTGACGGCCGGCGTCAACGGCACCAATCTGCTCAACGAGACGATCCGCGACGCCGTCTCGTTCCGCAAGGACGAGGTGGTGCTGCCGGGCCGCGGGGTCAGGGCCTTCCTGAGCGCGAAGTTCTGAACCTCGCTCTCAGGCCGCGACCACGGCGCTCGGCGCGGCGCGCATCAGCATGCCGAAGAGATCGCGCGGATCGTCGGGATCCGCGATCAGGTCGAGGTCGATATAGGTGCCGGCCTCGCGGATGCGCTCATAGACGTAGCGCAGCGCCGAGAAATCCTCGATGGCGAAGCCGACCGAGTCGAACATCGTGATCTGCCGGGCGTCGCTGCGGCCCGGCGCGACACCGGCGATGACCTTCCAGAGTTCCTCGACTGGGTGATCGGCATCGAGCTGCTGGATATCGCCCTCGATGCGGGTCTGCGGCGGGTATTCGACGAAGATCGAGGAGCGCAGCAGCACATCGCGGTGGATCTCGGTCTTGCCCGGGCAGTCGCCGCCGACCGCGTTGATATGGACGCCGGCACCGACCATGTTGTCGGTCAGGATCGTCGCATACTGCTTGTCGGCCGTGACGGTGGTGACGATCTCCGCGCCCTCGACCGCCTCCATGGCGGTGGCGCAGCGGGTGATCCTGAAGCCGTGGCGCGCGAGATTGCGGGCGCATTTCTCGGTCGCGGCCGGGTCGACGTCGTAAAGGCGCAGATCGTCGATGCCGAGCAGCGCCCGGAAGGCGAAGGCCTGGAACTCGGACTGCGCGCCATTGCCAATGATCGCCATCGTCGCGGCGTTCTTCGGCGCGAGGTGCTTCGCCGCCACCGCCGACATCGCCGCCGTGCGCAGCGCCGTCAGCAGGGTCATCTCCGAGAGCAGCACGGGATAGCCGGTCGCGACGTCGGAGAGCAGGCCGAAGGCGGTGACGGTCTGCAGCCCGGCCTTCATGTTCTTGGGGTGGCCGTTGACGTATTTGAAGCCGTAGAGCTTGCCGTCGCTGGTCGGCATCAACTCGATCACGCCTTCGAGGCTGTGCGAGGCGATGCGCGGCGTCTTGTCGAAGATCTCCCAGCGCCGGAAATCGTCCTCGATATAGCCGGCGATATCGGACAGCACGCGTTCGATGCCGATCGCATGGACCAGCTTCATCATGTGGTCGACGCTGACGAAAGGCACGACGTTGAGCTGCTGAATCATGGGTCCCCGCGCTGTTCTTATGAAAGACCCATTATCCGCGTTTTGAGCGGCAGGCGATAGAAGCCAGATTGACCTGATCGATGCCAAGATTGATCGGATCGGCAAAGGTGATTATCCAATATGGACAATGGACGATATCGATCAGCGCCTCATCACCCTGCTGCGCCATGACGGGCGCCGCAGCATCTCGGACCTCGCGGCCGATCTCGGCCTGACGCGGGCGACGGTGCGCTCGCGGCTGGAGAAGCTGGAACAGTCGGGCGAGATCATCGGGTTCACAGTGATCCTGCGATCGGACGCGATCGACCTGCCGGTGCGCGGCATCACCATGATCGAGATCGCCGGCCAGGCGGCGGACGCGGTCACCACAGCGCTGAGCGGCTTCAGCGAGGTCTCCAGCATCCACACCACCAACGGCAACTGGGACCTCGTGGTCGAGCTCGGCACCTCCGACCTGATCGCCTTCGACCAAGTGCTCAGGCGCATCCGCTTGATCCCCGGCGTCACCAACAGCGAGACCAGCCTGCTGCTGGCGACGCCGCGCAGCGTCAAGGCGCGGCTGTAGGCGCTATGGGCAGTTCGTCGCCGGCCTGTCGTGGCTCCCCCGTCATTCCGGGGCGTCGCGCCAGCGAAGAGCCCGGAACCCAGAACCGATACGGTCTCCACGAAGGCGCTGTTGGGTCACCGATCAAATGAATAACGGCATCGGTTCTGGGTTCCGGTCTCAGGCCTGCGGCCTGCCCCGGAATGACGGCTGAGGCTCCGGCAACATCATCTCTGGAAGCTGCCCACACCACCCAGCACTTTCGACAAGGATCGCCGCTGCATGGCCGCCATCCGCAAATGCGACACGGCGCCCCGTGACAGGCGCGCGCCGCCCCCCTAACGTGCCACCTGTCAGACGAAGGCGTCGATGGCGGCCGGCGATGCATGATCGCGCAAGGCCGCCCGTTCGCGTCCGGCATCGACAGTTCCTTGCTCAGGGCATGGACGAACGGCCGCTTCCCGGCCGGGTTCGCGCGCCTTTGAGCCAAGACACGATCAGGGAGACCAGACCATGTCGCATGAGCTCGAATTCTACATCGATGGCCAGTGGGTGCAGCCCTCCGGCAAGCGCACGCTGGGCGTCGTCGATCCGTCCAACGAGGAGGTTTTCGCCACCATCGCCCTCGGCGAGCAGGCCGATGTCGACAAGGCCGTCGCCGCAGCCCGCGCCGCATTCCCGGCCTTCGCCGCGACCTCGAAGGCCGAGCGCCTCGCGCTGATGCGCCGCCTCGCAGAGGCCTACAAGAAGCGCTACGACGACATCGCCGACGCGCTCTCGCGCGAAATGGGCGCGCCGAAGGAGCTGGCGCATCGCGCGCAGGCCGCGATGGGCACCGCCCATCTCGCCAAGATGATCGAGACGCTCGAGAATTTCGAGTTCGAGGAGTTGCGCGGCACCACCCTGATCGCCAAGGAGGCGATCGGCGTCGTCGGCATGATCACGCCGTGGAACTGGCCGCTCAACCAGATCATGTGCAAGGTCGCGCCGGCGCTGGCCGCCGGCTGCACCATGGTGCTGAAGCCCTCCGAGATCGCACCGCTCAACGCCATCATCTTCGCGGAAGCCATGCATGAGGCCGGCGTGCCGAAGGGCGTGTTCAACCTCGTCAACGGCGATGGCCCGACGGTCGGCGAGGCGATCTCGCGCCATCCGGGCGTCGACATGGTCTCCTTCACCGGCTCGACCCGCGCCGGCATCCTCGTCGCCAAGGCGGCGGCGGACACAGTCAAGCGCGTGCATCAGGAGCTCGGCGGCAAATCGGCCAACATCATCCTCGACGATGCCGACCTGAAGAAATCGGTGAAGCTCGGCGTCGAGAGCGTGATGCGCAACTCCGGCCAGTCCTGCAACGCGCCGACCCGGATGTTCGTGCCCGAGAAGCTGCATGAGGAAGCGCTCGCCATCGCCAAGCAGGTCGCCGAGCCGCTCAAGGTCGGCGCTCCCTCGGCGGACGGCGTCTTCCTCGGCCCGGTCGTCAGCGAGGTGCAGTACGAGAAGATCCAGCGCCTGATCGAGGCCGGCATCAAGGAAGGCGCAACGCTGGTCACCGGCGGCCCCGGCCGGCCGGAAGGTCTGAACCGCGGCTACTATGTCCGCCCGACGGTCTTCGGCGGCGTCACCGACGAGATGACGATCGCGCGCGAAGAGATCTTCGGACCCGTGCTCTCGATCCTGCCCTACAAGAGCGACGACGAGGTGGTGGAGCGCGCCAACGACACGCCCTACGGCCTCGCTTCCTATGTCCAGTCTGGCTCGCAGGATCGCGCCCGCAAGATCGCGGCGCAGATGCGCTCGGGCAACGTCTATATCAACTATCCGGCCTGGGACGCGGGCGCGCCCTTCGGCGGCTACAAGCAGTCCGGCAACGGCCGCGAATACGCCGATTTCGGCCTCGAGGAGTTCCTTGAGATCAAGGGCACGGTCGGCTACGCCGCAGCCTGATCGGATAGCGACCTGACAGACGCAAGGCCCGGTGGACGCAAAGCCACCGGGCCTTCATCTTATCGACCATTCAATCGATTGAGAGAGACAGGCCATGGCCAATCCGAACCGCTATGACGCGATGCGCTACAATCGCTGCGGCCGCAGCGGGCTGCAGTTGCCGGCGCTCTCGCTCGGCCTCTGGCAGAATTTCGGCGAGACCGGCAGCCGCACCAATATGCGCGAGATCTGCCGCACGGCCTTCGACCTCGGCATCACCCATTTCGACCTCGCCAATAATTACGGCCCCCCGCCCGGCTCGGCCGAAACCGCCTTCGGCGAGATCCTCGCCCAAGATTTCGCTGATTATCGCGACGAGCTGTTGATCTCGACCAAGGCCGGCTACCGGATGTGGCCCGGCCCCTATGGCGAATGGGGCAGCCGCAAATACCTGATCTCCAGCCTCGACCAGAGCCTGAAGCGGATGAAGCTCGACTATGTCGACATCTTCTATTCGCACCGCTTCGACCCGAACACGCCGCTGGAAGAGACGATGGGTGCGCTCGACGCCATCGTCCGCCAGGGCAAGGCGCTCTATGTCGGGCTCTCCTCCTACAATTCGAAGCGCACGCAGGAAGCGGTCGCGATCCTGCGCCGGCTCGGCACGCCCTGCCTGATCCACCAGCCGAGCTATTCGATGCTCAACCGCTGGATCGAGCAGGACGGGCTGCTCGACACGCTCGATGCGGAGGGGATCGGCTCGATCGTGTTCTCGCCGCTGGCGCAGGGCATGCTGACCGACAAGTACCTCAAGGGCGTGCCGGCCGGCAGCCGTGCCGACAAGAAGGCGCCTTCCTTCCGCGAAGGTTTCCTGAGCGAGGACAATCTCAGGAGCATCGCGGCGCTGAACGAGATCGCCAGCGCGCGCGGCCAGAGCCTCGCCCAGATGGCGATCGCCTGGGTGCTGCGCGGCGGACGCGTCACCTCGGCCCTGATCGGCGCGAGCCGGCCGGAGCAAGTGACCGATTGCGTCGCGGCGCTGAAGAACCCGGAATTTTCCGCCGACGAGCTGGCGGCGATCGACAAGCATGCGGTCGATGGCGGCATCAACATCTGGGCGGCTTCGGCGGAGCGTTAGAACAGCTGCCATCGTCATTCCGGGGCTTCGCGCAGCGAAGAGCCCGGAACCCAGAACCGATGCATCTTATCGAGAGCGCAGCAGTCGCGCCGCTTCATTTAGATCCGGTATCGGTTCTGAGTTCCGGGCTCATGCCGATGGCATGCCCCGGGATGACGATGTGTTTCTCCGCCCGTCCGACTCCCCTCAATCCTCCTCCGCCACTGCCGCGATCGGCAGGGCGCTGGAGCGCTTCACCTGGCCCAACGCGAAGCTCGATTCGATCGAGGCGACGCCGTCTAGGCGGGTGAGCTTGTCCTTGAGGAAGCGCTCATAGGCCGGCAGGTCGCGCACGACGATGCGCAGGAGATAGTCGCGCTGCCCGGTCATCAGATAACAGTCGACCACTTCGGGCCAGCGCGCCACGGCCTGCGAGAAACGGTCTAGCTCGTCCTCGCGCTGGCGCTCCAGCTTGACCGAGGCGAAGACGCTGATCGGCAGGCCGACCTTGGTCTGGTCGATGATCGCGGCATAGCCCTGGATGACGCCGGCCTCCTCCAGCATGCGGATGCGGCGCGCGCAGGGCGAGGCGGAGAGGCCGATGCGCTGGGCGAGGTCCTGCACCGAAAGGCGCGAATTGATCTGCAGTTCCGCGATGATCTTGCGGTCGAGCGCATCGAGGCGCAGGCGTGCCATTCCCTGTCTCCGTCCCGGCTGACATCGCCCTTTTACAGGAGCCGCCGTTGATCGCCATGGGCATCACCGTGGAAGGGAGCAACACGATATAACTGGCGCGAAGGCGCCGGTCGAGCTAAGCGATACCTACAATCCTGCGAATGTATGGAAACCCGCGCTGCGATGGTCGAAGGCGATGAAGCGATCCGCTGGATCGGCCGGCTCGATCCGGCGGCAGGGCCGCGCTACCTGCAGATCGTCGCGCAGCTCGAACAGGCCGTGACCAAGGGGCTACTCCGGCCCGGCGACCGGCTGCCGCCGCAGCGCAAGCTGGCCGATCATCTCGCGGTCGATCTCACCACGGTGACCCGCGCCTTCGGCGAAGCCCGCGAACGCGGGCTGATCGACGCCGTGACCGGGCGCGGCTCCTTCATCTCGGTCCGGCAGGAGCAGGAGGGGCCGGCGCTCGACCTCAGCATGACGATCCCGCCGGCGCCGAAGGGGCTGCGACTGGGCGAGCTGATGCAGCGCGGCATCGCCGAGATCCTGGCGCGCAGCGATGCCGACCAGCTGATGAACTATCATGGCGGGGCCGGATCATTGGCCGAACGCGCTGCCGGAGCCGCCTGGCTCGCGCCGCTGATGGGCGTGCTTGCGCCGCAGCGCATCGCCGTCGTGCCGGGAGCGCAGACGGGGCTGAACGCCCTCCTCTCTCTGCTGGCCCGCCCCGGCGATACGATCCTGACGGAACCGCTGACCTATCCCGGCCTGATCGGCGCGGCCCGGCAACATGGGCTTACCATGGCTCCTGTCGCGAGCGATGCCGACGGCCCGCTCCCGAACGCGCTCGACGAGGCTGCCATCCGCTTCGGAGCGCGGCTGTTCGCGCTGACACCGACGCTGCAGAATCCGACCTGCATCACGATCAGCGAACAGCGCCGCCGCGAACTCGTCGCCGTCGCCCGGCGGCGCGACCTCATCCTGATCGAGGACGATCCCTACAGCCTGCTCGCCGGGGATGCGCCCCCGCCGCTCGCTGCGCTGGCGCGGGAGCGGACCTGGCATGTCGCGACCTTGTCGAAGGTGCTGACGCCCGGCCTGCGCACGGCCTTCATCGTCATGCCCGAGGGAGCCGACGATGCGCCCTTCCTCGCCGCACTGCGCGCGACAGCCCTGATGCCCGCGCCATTGATGACGGCACTTGCCGCGCACTGGATCAGGATCGGCGTGGCCAAGGATTTGCTGGAGGGCGTGCGGCGCGAAGCGGTCGAGCGGCAAATACTGGCGAGAGGGATTTTGCCCGAGACGATGCAGGGCCATCCCTATGCGCTGCATGTCTGGCAGCCGCTGCCCGCGCATTGGGAGCGCAGCCGCCTGATCGAGCGTGCCCGGATGGCCGGGCTCGGCGTCATGGCGGCAGATGCGTTCAGCACGGGGGGCCAGGCTCCGGACGCGATCCGGATCGCACTGGGGGCGATACCGGAACGGGCGCGGCTGGCCGAAGCGCTCCGGCTTCTAGCGAAGCTCATCGCAGGCAATGAAATGGAGCGACAAGAGGCGCGCCGAACACTCTGAAACCGGGTAGAGGCGTTGCCTTTTTGCGGAAACGCGGGTCGTCCCGGCCGGAGCGAAGCGGAGAGCCGGGATCCATGCCTGAACCTCGACCGGAAGCGCTCCGGCATGGATCCCGGGTCAAGCCGGGGATGACGCCGTGGTTCCGTCGCAGATCAGCAGCTGTTGAAACAGCCTTGTCAGGATCAGGCCGCCGGCTTGTCCTGCGGCGTCGGGCGGGCGAGCCGGCCTTCCTCGGCCTTGTGGAAGAATTGCGAGGCGACGAGCCAGCCCTTCAGCGGCTGGAGCGGCGGAATGCAAGTCAGCAGGATCAGCGGCAGCGTGGTGACGAGATGCACCCAGGTCGGCGGGTTGTAGGTCAGCTCCAGCCAAAGCGGAAAGGCCGCGGCCGGGATGCAGACGAACATCATCACGAAGAAGGCCGGTCCATCCGCCGGGTCGGCGAAGGAATAATCGAGGCCGCAGACCTCGCATTTCGGCTTCAGCTTCAGGAAGCTCTCGAACATCTTGCCCTGCCCGCAACGCGGGCAGCGGCCGCGCAGGCCGGTCTGGAGCGGAGAGAGTGGCGGCCAGTGCTCGCCGGACATGGAATGTCTCCTCGGGACGGCGCCGTTCGATCGGCGTCGCCCCTCAGATCAGCCTCGATACAGACAATGTCAATATTGTATGCATCTTAGCTGGCTGCCTGCGCGGATCGGTCGCGGGGCGTTTTCAGATGTGCAGCGCGTGTCCCAGCGCTTTCATCGCGGCCTCCGGGAAGGCCTCGCCGAGGGTCGGATGGGCGTGGATCGTGCCGGCGATGTCCTGCAGCGTCGCCCCCATCTCAATGGCGAGGCCGAAGGCGGCCGAGAGTTCCGAAACGCCCTGCCCGACCGCCTGGATGCCGAGCACCAATTCGCTGCCGGCCTGCGCGACGACGCGGACGAAGCCCGCCTCGGCATGGCGGGTCATGGCGCGGCCATTGGCGGCGAAGGGGAACTGGCCGATCTTGAGCTCATGGCCGGCGCGCTTCGCCTCGTCAGGGGAAAGGCCGACCGAGACGATCTCGGGATCGGTGAAGCAGATCGCCGCGATGCCGCGCTTGTCCCAGGCCCGCGGCAGGCCGGCAACGATCTCCGCCACCATCTCGCCCTGCGCCATGGCGCGATGCGCCAGCATCGGCTCTCCGGTCACGTCGCCGATGGCGTAGATGCCGCGCATCGCGGTCTCGCAGCGCTCGCCGATACGGATGAAGCGGCCGTCCCTGTCGAGAACGAGGTTCTCAAGCCCGAGATCGTCGGTGACCGGCTTGCGGCCGACCGTGACTAGGATCTTGTCGGCCGGCAGCGCACGCTCGGTGCCATCGGCCGTCTCGATGCGCAGCCCGTCGCCCTTCGGCGTTGCCCCAAGCGCCTTGGCGCCCGTGAGCACCTCGACGCCGAGCGCAGTCAGGCGCTTCGAGACCGGGCCCGTCAGTTCGGTGTCGTAGAGCGGCAGGATGCGCTCCTGCGCCTCCACCACCGTGACCTTGCTGCCGAGCTTGGCGAAGGCGGTGCCGAGTTCGAGCCCGATATAGCCGCCGCCGACCACGACGAGGCGCTTCGGCAATTCGGTCAGCGCCAGCGCGCCGGTCGACGAGATGGTGTTTCCACCGAAGGGCAGGAAGGGCAGTTCCACCGGCGCGGAGCCGGTCGCGATGACGATGGCCTCCGCCCTGATCGTGCGCGGGCCGGTCTCGGTCTCGACCACGACGGTCTTGCCGTCGCGGAAACGCGCCTTGCCGTGGACGATCTTGACCTTGGCCTTGCGCAGCAGCGCGGCGACGCCGTTGTTGAGGCGCTGGACGATGCCGTCCTTCCAGGCGACGGCCTGCTTCAGGTCGAGCTTAGGCTCCGCCGCGGTCAGGCCGAAGGGCGTCTTGCCGGCGGCGGCGTCAGCCGCCTTCTCGAACTCCTCGGCGACATGGATCATCGCCTTGGAGGGGATGCAGCCGACATTGAGGCAGCTGCCGCCGAGCTTGGTGCTCTCGACGATGACGGTGTCGATGCCGAGCTGGCCGGCGCGGATGGCGCAGACATAGCCGCCGGGGCCGGCGCCGATGACGAGGAGCTTGCAGGTGATTTCGGTCATGCGCGGTCCTCACCACAACGGGTCGCAATCATGCGGTGGAACCTCGCCGTCATCCCGGCTGGAGCGAAGCGGAATGCCGGGATCCATCGTAGAGCACCGCGTTCTACGATGGATCCCGGAGCTGCGCCGCTGACGCGGCTTGTCCGGGATGACGTGGTGTTTCCTCGCCCCATCACGTCACAGATCCACGAAGAGCGTGGCCGGGTTCTCCAGCAGTTCCTTCAGCCGCTGCACGAAGACGGCGGCGTCCCAGCCGTCGATGACGCGGTGGTCGAAGCTGGAGGAGAGGTTCATCATCTTGCGCGGCACGAAAGTCGTGCCGTCCCAGACCGGGCGCACGACCATCTTGTTGACGCCGACGATGGCGACTTCCGGGTAGTTGATCACCGGCGTCGTGGCGATGCCGCCGAGCGCGCCGAGCGAGGTGATGGTGATGGTCGAGCCGGTGAGCTCGTCGCGCGTCGCGGTGCCGTCACGCGCGCGCTCGGCGAGGCGGTTGAGCTCGATGCCGCAGCCCCAGAGGTCGCGCGCCTCGGCATGCTTCACCACCGGCACGACGAGGCCGGACGGCGTCTGCGTGGCGATGCCGATATTGATCGCGGCATGCTGGTGCACGACCCCGGCATCGTCTTCGTAGAGCGCGTTGAGCGCCGGCTGCTCGCCGAGCGCCTTGACCATGGCGCGCATCAGGAAGGGCAGCATCGTCAGCTTCGGCCGCTCCGGCGTCGGCTTCTTGTTCAGCGTCGCGCGCAGGTCTTCCAGCGGCGAGACGTTGATCTCCTCGACGATGGTGATGTGCGGGATACGCGACTTCGACAGCGCCATCTTCTCGGCGATGCGCCGGCGCAGGCCGACGACCTTGATGTCGGTAACCGCATTCTGCTCGACCAGCCCGCCGCCGCGTGCCGGCTCGGGGCCGCGCAGCAGGAAGGCGTCGATATCCTCATGGCTGATGCGGCCGGCCGGTCCGGTGCCCTTAACCTGCCGCAGATCGACGCCGGCCTCACGCGCCTTGAGGCGCACGGCCGGCGAAGCAAGAGGCTTCTCGCCCGGCGCGCGGCGCTGGGCGGGTGTGGTACCGGCGCGCGCCGGCTTCGGCGGCGGCGGGGCAGCCGGTTTAGCAACGGAACCACCGCCGTCATTGCGGAACTTCGCGTCAGCGAAGGGCCCGGAACCCAGAACCGCTGGGTTGTCGGAGGTTGTCGCCCCGCCACCGGCGCCCTTGCGAGGAGACGCATCGGCTCTGGGTTCCGGGCTCAGGCCTTCGGCCTGCCCCGGATTGACGGACTGGCTCCCTGCGACATCGTCGCTCTCCGCGCCATCCGCACCCGCAATCTTGAGCTTCACGATCGGTGAGCCGATCGCGACGGTGTCGCCGACCTCGGCGCCGACCCAGGTGACCTCGCCCTCGACGGGCGAGGGAATTTCGACCGTCGCCTTGTCGGTCATCACCGCGGCGAGCAGATCGTCCTCGCGGACGATGTCGCCGACCTTGACGTGCCATTCGACGAGCTCCGCCTCGGCGATGCCCTCGCCGACATCCGGCAGCTTGATGATGCGCTCGGCCATCAGCGTGCCTCCATGATGTCGCGCAGCGCCTGTCCGAGGCGGGCGGGACCGGGGAAGTAGTCCCATTCCTGCGCATGCGGATAGGGCGTGTCCCAACCGGTGACGCGCATCACCGGCGCCTCCAGATGGTAGAAGCAGTGCTCCTGCACCAGCGAGGCCAGCTCGCCGCCGAAGCCGGAGGTCAGCGTGGCCTCGTGCAGCACGATGCAGCGGCCGGTCTTCTCGACCGAGGCGATGATCGCCTCCAGATCGAGCGGGACCAGCGTGCGCAGATCGATCACCTCGGCGTCGATGCCGGTATCCTCGGCGGCCGCGAGCGCGACATGCACCATGGTGCCGTAGGCGATGATGGTCACGGCACTACCCTCGCGCCGCGTCACCGCCTTGCCCAGCGGCACGGTGTAATGGCCGTCCGGCACCTCGGAGAGCTCGTGCTTCGACCAGGCCGTTACGGGTCTGTCGTGATGGCCGTCGAAGGGGCCGTTATAGAGCCGCTTCGGCTCGAGGAAGATCACCGGGTCCGGGTCCTCGATAGCGGCGATCAGCAGGCCTTTGGCGTCGTAGGGGTTGGACGGGACGACGGTCTTCAGGCCGGAGACATGGGTAAAGAGGGCTTCCGGACTCTGGCTATGGGTCTGGCCGCCGAAGATGCCGCCGCCGGTCGGCATGCGGATCACCATCGGGCAGGTGAAATCCCCGGCCGAACGGTAGCGCAGGCGCGCTGCTTCCGAGACGATCTGGTCATAGGCCGGATACATGTAGTCGGCGAACTGGATCTCGACGCAGGGGCGGAGGCCATAGGCGGCCATGCCGACCGCGGTGCCGACGATGCCCAGTTCGTTGATCGGTGCATCGAAGCAGCGCGAGACGCCGTATTTCTGCTGGAGCCCATGCGTGCAGCGGAAGACGCCGCCGAAGAAGCCGACATCCTCGCCGAAGACCACGACATTGTCGTCGCGGCCCATGGAGACATCCATGGCGGAGCGGATCGCCTCGATCATCGTCATCTTGGCCATCGCGTCAGACTCCGATCTGCTGGCGCTGGCGGCGCAGATGCGGCGGCAGCTCGGCATAGACATCCTCGAAGATGTCGCGTGCCGAGGGCTTGCCGCCGGAATGCAGCGTGCCAAAGCTCTCGGCCTCCTTCTGCGCGGCGATGACGGTTGCGAGGATCTCGGCCTCCGCCTGCTTGTGGCGCTCCTCCGTCCAGGCGCCGACCGCGATCAGATGCTGCTTCAGCCGGATCAGCGGGTCTCCGAGCGGCCAGTCGTCGGATTCATGCTTGGGGCGGTAGGCGGAAGGGTCGTCCGAGGTGGAATGCGCGCCCGCGCGGTAGGTGACGTATTCGACCAGCGTCGGCCCGAGATTGCGGCGGGCCCGCTCGATCGCCCATTGCGCCACGGCATAGGTGGCGAGGTAGTCGTTGCCGTCGACGCGCAGGGCCGGGATGCCGAAGCCGAGTCCCCGCGCCGCGAAGGTGCCGGAGCCGCCGCGCGCGATGCCCTGGAATGTCGAGATCGCCCACTGGTTGTTGACGACGTTGAGGACGACCGGGGCCTTGTAGGTCGAGGCGAAGACCAGCGCGGCGTGGAAATCCGATTCCGCCGTCGAGCCGTCGCCGATCCAGGCCGCGGCGATGCGGGTGTCGTTCTTGATCGCCGAGGCCATCGCCCAGCCGACGGCCTGGACGAACTGCGTCGCGAGATTGCCGGAGATCGAGAAGAAGCCGTGATCCTTCGACGAGTACATGATCGGCAATTGCCGGCCGCGCAGCGGATCGCGCTCGTTCGAGTAGATCTGGCACATCATGTCGACGAGCGGATAGTCGTTCGCGATCAGGAGCCCGGCCTGGCGATAGGTCGGGAAGTTCATGTCGCCGGGCTGGAGTGCGATGCGGAAGGCGCAGCTCACCGCCTCCTCGCCCGTGTGCTGCATGTAGAAGGAGGTCTTGCCCTGGCGCTGGGCCATCTGCATGCGCGCATCGAAGGTCCGCAGCGTCATCATGTGGCGCAGGCCGCGGACGAGATCGTCCCTGCCGAGATCGGGCGCCCAGGGGCCGACCGCCTCGCCCTCGCGGTTCAACACGCGGATGATCGAATAGGCGAGATCGCGGATATCCTTGGGGTCGACGTCGACAGGCGGCCGCGCGACCGAGCCCGCCTTCGGGATCACGACATGGGAGAAGTCGGGCTTCTCGCCAGGCCGGCTCGCCGGCTTCGGGACATGGAACTTCAGCGGCTGGACCGTCGCCGACGTGCCGTCGGCCTTGTCGCTGCTCATGAGCGTCTCCATCCCTGTCGCCACCAGCATTCCGCCTTCGCGTGCATCCGGCAAGGCGCCTCTCGTCGGCGCCGCCATGCACAGCAACCGCAGCCGGCCCGCGATCGTTCCCCTTGCAACCAACGCTAACGCTGCGCGGGCGGAGGTTCCTTCCGAATTTGCGGACGTCCTCGACATGAGGCAGAAGATACTGCTGCCTTTGTCGAAGATTGCGGAATTATCGCCCGATGAATAAAAAGAGCCAGAATGGTCCTGCTCTCGATCTGATCGATCGCAAGATTCTCGCTGCGTTGCGGGAGGATGGGCGATTGACGACGCAGGCGCTGGCCGAAAAGGTCGGCCTCTCTCCCTCTCCCTGCTGGACGCGGGTGAAGCGGCTGGAGGAATCCGGCACAATCGAGAAATACGTCGCGCTGCTCGACCACAAGGCGCTCGGCTACAACAATGTCGTCTTCGTCGAGATCACGCTCGACAAGCATGACGACAAGGTGCTCGACCAGTTCGGCGAGGCGCTGGTCCGGGCGCCGGAGGTGGTCGAGGCCCATCTGGTCACCGGCGAATACGACTATCTCGCCAAGGTCGTGGTCAGCGGCACCGACCACTACGAGCGCTTCCTGCGCGAGACGATCTACCGCATCCCGGGCGTACGCCAGACGCGCACGACCTTCGGGCTGAGGGCGCTGAAGCGGACGCTTTCTGTCGATCCGCTGAAGGTGGTGGGGTGAAATCGCAGGATGGTCGGGAGAACAGCCGTCATGCTCGGGCCTGACCCGAGCATCTCCTGCCGAAAGAGGCTCCTTGAGCCTCATCCTGCCTGAGATTCTCGGGTCTCCGCTTCGCTTCGCCCGAGAATGACGGCCTTTGCGAACGCTCTACGCCAACATCTCCCGCACCAGTGGCACGACCTTCTCGCCATAGAGCCTGATGCATTCCATCATCCGTTCATGCGCCAGGGGGCCGGCGCTGTACTTCAGCTGGAAGTGGGCGATGCCCAGTCCCTTGGCGGTCGCGGCGATCTTGCGCGCCACCGTCTCGGGCGAGCCGAGATAGAGCGAGCCGCGCGCGACCTCCTGCTCGAACTCGTCTCGGCCCATCGGCGGCCAGCCGCGCTCGGCGCCGATGCGGTCCCGCATCTGCTTGTAGGCCGGGAAGAACTCCTCCCTGGCCTGCTCGTCGGTGGCCGCGACATAGCCCGGCGAATGCACGCCGACCGGCTTCGCCCGCTTGCCAAGCTGCGCATAGGCGCGATGGTAGAGATCGACGAAGGGTTTGAAGCGCAGCGGATCGCCGCCGATGATGGCGAGCATCATCGGGAGATCGTAGCGCGCCGCCCGCACCACCGATTCCGGGCTGCCGCCGACGCCGATCCAGGTCTTGAGCGGCCCGTGCTCGACCGGCGGGTAGACCAGCTGGTCCTTCAGCGGCGGGCGGATCGAACCCTGCCAGGTCACCGGCTCCTGCGGCAGCAGCGCGGCGAAGAGATCGAGCTTCTCCTCGAAGAGCTTTTCATAGTCGCGCAGGTCGAAGCCGAAGAGCGGGAAGGATTCGGTGAAGGAGCCGCGCCCGAGAATGACCTCCGCACGCCCGTTCGAGAGCGCGTCCACCGTCGAGAAGCGCTGGAAGACGCGGATCGGATCGTCCGAACTCAGCACGGTGACCGCGGAGCCCAGCTTGATGCGGCTGGTGCGCGCGGCCATCGCGGCCAGCACGGTCTCGGGCGACGACACGGCGAAATCGGCGCGGTGATGCTCGCCGACGCCGATGAAGTCGATGCCGACGCTGTCTGCCAGCACGGCTTCCTCGACGAGGTTGCGGATCACCTGCGCATGCGGCAACGGCTTGCCGTCCGCCCCATGGGTGACGTCGCCGAAGGTGTCGAGCCCGAATTCCAGTTCCTGCGCCATGATCATCCCCAGGCCTGCCAAGGCCCGTTGCTTGCCGGCCATCCCGGCCAGACGCAGTTAGGAGCGCCATTGCCCGGGCGCAATTCTCCGGGTGTTGCCGCTGCAGCAACAGCCTGTTTGCACGGCTGCAACCGCAGCGCTTGCAAGCGGCGCCGGCTATGCCGATGCTCGGAGGCCGCGGCGACATCAGCCGCATCCGAAACGACGCCATGATCATCCGCCAGCTTGTCTATCTCGACGCGCTCGCCCGCGAGAAGCATTTCCGCCGCGCGGCCGAGGCCTGCCATGTTTCGCAGCCGACGCTCTCGGCGGCGATCGTGCAGCTCGAGGAGGAGCTCGGCGTGATGATCGTCGAGCGCGGCCGGCGCTTCCAGGGCTTCACCAAGGAAGGCGAGGTCGTGCTCGCCCATGCGCGCCGCATCCTGGCCGAAGCCGAGATCATGAAGGACTCCATCGCCGAGCTGCGCGAGGGCGTGTCCGGGCGCATCCGGCTCGGCGCGATCCCGACCGCGCTGCCGATGATCGCGCACATCACCGCGCCATTCTCGGAGCGCTATCCGGCGGTTTCGCTGACCGTGCTGTCGCTGACCTCGCAGGAGATCCAGGAGGGCATCGACAATTTCGAGCTCGATGTCGGGCTGACCTATCTCGACAACGAGCCGCTCGACCGGGTGATCTCGAAGCCGATCTACCAGGAATCCTATGTGCTGCTGACCCGCGAGGACGGCCCGCTCGGCCCGCGCGACACCATCAGCTGGGCCGAGGCGGCCGAGCACAAGCTCTGCCTGCTCACCGGCGACATGCAGAACCGGCGCATCATCGACGGCATTTTCCGCTCGGTCGGCACCGCGCCGCGGCCGATGATCGAGACCAACTCGATCTTCAATCTCTGCTCTCATGCCGGCATCCAGGGCGTCGCCAGCATCGTCTCGCTGCAGTTGCTCGAATTCTTCGGCGTGCCGCTCGGAACGAAAGCACTGTCGCTGGTCGAGCCCGAGGCGCAACGGACGATCGGCCTGATCGTCGCCGACCGGCAGCCCGTCGCGCCGCTCGCCCGCAACCTGCTGATGATGACGAAGCCGGTGACGGATGCGCGGCTGCCGCGACGAACGATCGTGCGATAGTCTCAACCTATCGTCTTAGAGCCCGCATCGAATTGTGCAGCGCAAAACGGCTCCGCCGCGAAACTTTCGGACTGCCTCTCCGGCGCAGGCGGCCATCCCACTCCGCTTGCAAGCGAGTTTGATAGGCCCAGACTATCATGCAGTTGAAACAAACGATTTGAAATCATTCCAGGATAGACCACCTTTTCCTCAAGATGTGCCCGGTGAACCGGGCCGGATGGAGGAAAGATGGCCGGATACCCCGCCTGGAATCAGGAGAGCGCGCGCTCGATCATCGCGGGCCTCGCGCATCTGGAAGGCGCGACCCTGCCGATCCTGCACGCCCTGCAGGAGGAGTTCGGTCATGTCGACGCGCAGGCGGTGCCGCTGATCGCCGAGGCGCTGAACCTCTCCCGCGCCGAAATCCATGGCGCGATCTCGTTCTATCATGATTTCAGGGCCGCCCCGCCGCCGCAGCGGGTGATCAAGCTCTGCCGGGCCGAGGCCTGCCAGGCGCTCGGCTGCGAGGCGCTGGTCGAAGAGCTCGCCCATGAGCACGGCATCGCCGTCGATGGCGGGCCTGCCGACGACGCCGTGGTCGAAACGGTGTATTGTCTGGGCAATTGCGCGCTCGGGCCAGCAGCCCTGGTCGATGGCGAACTGATCGGGCGCGTCGACGCCGCCCGCATCGCCGGGCTCTGCCAGCACGGAAGGGCGCAATCATGAGCGCCGCCCCGGTTCGCATCTTCATACCCATCGACGCCGCAGCCCTGTCGGTCGGCGCGGAAGCCGTAGCACAGGCGGTCACCCGCGAAGCGACGGCGCGCGGCCTCTCCGCCGAGATCGTCCGCAACGGCTCGCGCGGCATGCTCTGGCTGGAGCCGCTGGTCGAGGTCGAGACAGCGGAAGGCCGCATCGCCTACGGGCCGGTCGCGGCAAAGGACGTGGCGGCGCTGTTCGATGCCGGGCTTGCGACAGGCGGCGCCCATCCGCTGCGCCTCGGCAAGACCGAGGAACTCGACTGGATGAAGCGCCAGCAGCGGCTGACTTTCGAGCGCGTCGGCGTCATCGACCCACTCTCGATCGCCGATTATCGCGCCCATGGCGGCTTTGCGGGCCTGCAAAAGGCGTTTTCGCTCACCGGCCAGGACATCGTGCAGACCGTCAAGGCCTCCGGCCTGCGCGGGCGCGGCGGCGCCGGCTTCCCGACCGGCATCAAATGGCAGACGGTCCACGATGCCAGGGCCGATCAGAAATACATCGTCTGCAACGCCGACGAGGGCGATAGCGGCACTTTCGCCGACCGCATGCTGTTCGAGGGCGACCCCTACCTCGTGATCGAGGGCATGGCGATCGCGGCCATCGCAGTCGGTGCGACGCGCGGCTACATCTATCTGCGCTCGGAATATCCGCACGCGTTCCGCACGCTGCAGCGCGCGATCCTCAAGGCGGAAGCGGCCGGCATGATCGGCGCCTCCGTTCTCGGCAGCGGGCACGCCTTCCATCTCGAGGTCCGGCTCGGCGCCGGCGCCTATATCTGCGGCGAGGAGACCTCGCTGCTCGAAAGCCTGGAAGGCAAGCGCGCCATCGTCCGCGCCAAGCCGCCGCTGCCCGCCTTGCAGGGCCTGTTCGGCAAGCCGACGATCGTCAACAACGTGCTCTCCTTCGCCGCCGTGCCGTGGATTCTCGACCATGGCGCGCAGGCCTATGCGGATTACGGCATGGGCCGCTCGCGCGGCACGCTGCCGATCCAGCTCGGCGGCAACGTCAGGCGCGGCGGGCTGATCGAACTCGCCTTCGGCATCTCGCTGCGCGAGATCATCGAGGATATGGGCGGCGGCACGCTCTCAGGCCGGCCGATCCGGGCCGTGCAGGTCGGCGGGCCGCTCGGCGCCTACCTGACCGCCGGGCAGCTCGACGTGCAGATGGACTACGAGGCGCTCGCCGCGATGCGCGCCATGCTCGGCCATGGCGGCATCGTCGTCTTCGACGACAGCGTCGACATGGCCAAACAGGCGCGCTTCGCCTTCGAATTCTGCGCCAAGGAGAGCTGCGGCAAGTGCACGCCCTGCCGCATCGGCGCGACGCGCGGCGTCGAGGTGATGGACCGCATCATCGCGGGTGCCGAAGTGCCGAAGAACATTGCCGTGCTGCGCGATCTCTCGAAGCTGATGACCGACGCCTCGCTCTGCGCGATGGGCGGGCTGACGCCGATGCCGGTGATGAGCGCGCTCAACCATTTCCCCGAGGATTTCGACCGTCCTCCCAGCCCACTGCAAGAAATTGCGATGGCGGCCGAGTGAGGAGGCAGCGATGAGCCTGATCAAGGAAATCGACTACGGCACGCCGATCCGGCTTTCCGAGAAGACGGTGACGCTGACCATCGACGGCCAGAGCGTCACGGTGCCGGCCGGCACCTCGGTGATGGCGGCGGCGATGAGCCTGGGTACCAAGATCCCGAAGCTCTGCGCCACCGACTCGCTCGAAGCCTTCGGCTCCTGCAGGCTCTGCCTTGTCGAGATCGAGGGAAGGCGCGGCACGCCCGCCTCCTGCACGACGCCGGCCGAAGACGGAATGATCGTGCGCACCCAGTCGGAGAACCTGTCGGGCCTGCGTAAGGGCGTGATGGAGCTCTACATCTCCGACCACCCGCTGGACTGCCTGACCTGCTCCGCCAATGGCGATTGCGAATTGCAGGACATGGCCGGCGCTGTCGGCTTGCGCGAAGTACGCTACGGCTATGAGGGCGAGAACCATGTTTTCGCAGAGGGTAAGGACGGTGCGGTCAACGAGAACTGGCTCGCGAAGGACACCTCCAACCCCTACTTCACCTATGATCCGTCGAAATGCATCGTCTGCAATCGCTGCGTGCGGGCCTGCGAGGAGGTGCAGGGCACCTTCGCACTGACGATCACCGGCCGCGGCTTCGACTCGCGCGTCGCCGCGGGCCCGACCGATTTCCTCGGCTCCGAATGCGTCTCCTGCGGCGCCTGCGTGCAGGCCTGCCCGACTGCGACGCTGATGGAGAACAAGGTCATCGAATACGGCCAGCCCGAGCATTCCGTGGTCACGACCTGCGCCTATTGCGGCGTCGGCTGCTCGTTCAAGGCCGAGATGCAGGGCGACCGCGTCATCCGCATGGTGCCCTACAAGGACGGCAAGGCGAATGAGGGCCATAGCTGCGTCAAGGGCCGCTTCGCCTGGGGCTACGCCACCCATACCGACCGCATGACCAAGCCGATGATCCGGGCGAAGATCACGGATCCCTGGCGCGAGGTCTCGTGGGAGGAGGCGATCAACTACGCCGCCTCCGAGTTCAAGCGCATCCAGGCGAGATACGGCCGTGAATCGGTCGGCGCCATCACCTCGTCGCGCTGCACCAACGAGGAGGTCTTCCTCGTCCAGAAGCTGGTGCGCGCCGCCTTCCGCAACAACAATGTCGATACCTGCGCCCGCGTCTGCCATTCGCCGACCGGCTATGGCCTGAGGACGACGCTCGGCACCTCGGCCGGCACGCAGGATTTCAAGTCGGTCGCCAAATCCGACGTCATCCTCGTCATCGGCGCCAACCCGACCGACGGCCACCCGGTCTTCGCCTCGCGGATGAAGAAGCGCATCCGCCAGGGCGCAAGGCTGATCGTGGCCGATCCGCGCCGGATCGACATGGTGCAGTCGCCGCACGTCAAGGCGGACTATCATCTGCCGCTGAAGCCCGGCACGAACGTCGCGCTGCTCAACGCGCTCAGCCATGTCGTGGTCACCGAAGGGCTGATCGACGAGGCCTATGTCCGCGAGCGCTGCGATCTCGGCGATTTCGAGCACTGGGCCCGCTTCGTGGCCCGCGAGGAGAACTCGCCCGAGGCGAGCGAGCAGTACACCGGCGTGCCGGCGGGCGATGTCCGCGCCGCGGCGCGGCTCTATGCGACGGGCGGCAACGGCGCGATCTATTACGGGCTCGGCGTCACCGAGCACAGCCAGGGCTCGACCACCGTGATGGCGATGGCCAACCTCGCCATGGCGACCGGCAATATCGGCCGCGACGGCGTCGGCATCAATCCGCTGCGCGGGCAGAACAATGTGCAGGGCTCCTGCGACATGGGTTCCTTCCCGCACGAGTTCTCGGGCTACCGCCACGTCTCGGACGACGCCACAAGGCAGGTCTTCGAAATGATGTGGGGCGTGCCGCTCGATGCCGAGCAGGGCCTGCGCATCCCCAACATGCTGGACGAGGCGGTCGAGGGCACGTTCAAGGGCCTCTATGTCCAGGGCGAGGACATCGCCCAGTCCGACCCCAACACCAAGCACGTCACGGCGGGGCTGGCCGCGATGGAATGCGTCGTCATCCAGGACATCTTCCTGAACGAGACGGCGAAATACGCCCATGTCTTCCTGCCGGGCGCCTCCTTCCTGGAGAAGGACGGCACCTTCACCAATGCCGAGCGGCGCATCAACCGCGTCCGGCAGGTGATGGCGCCGCTCCCCGGCAAGGACGAGTGGCAGGTCACGATCGATCTGGCGCGGGCTCTCGGCTACGAGATGTCCTACGCCCATCCCGGCGAGATCATGGACGAGATCGCGCGGCTCACACCGAGCTTCGCCGGCGTCTCCTACGACAAGCTGGAGAAGCTCGGCTCGGTGCAGTGGCCCTGCAACGAAAAGGCGCCGACCGGCACGCCCCTGATGCATGTCGACCGCTTCGTGCGCGGCAAGGGCAAGTTCATGATCACCGAGTTCGTGCCGACAGAGGAACGGACCGGGCCGCGTTTCCCGCTGCTGCTCACCACCGGCCGCATCCTGTCGCAATACAACGTCGGCGCGCAGACGCGGCGCACCGAGAACGGCGCCTGGCATGACGAGGACGTGCTGGAGATCCACGCCTTCGACGCCGAAAGCCGCGGCATCCGCGACGGCGATCTCGTCGCGCTTGCCAGCCGCTCGGGCGACATCGCGCTCAGGGCCGTGATCTCCGAGCGCATGCAGCCGGGTGTCGTCTACACCACCTTCCACCACGCCAAGACCGGCGCCAACGTCATCACCACCGACTTCTCGGACTGGGCGACAAACTGCCCGGAATACAAGGTCACCGCCGTCGAGGTCCGGCGCACCAATGCCTGGTCCGCCTGGCAGGAGAAGAATTTCGAGGAAGACGTGACCCTGCGGCGGATCGCGGAGCGCCTGCCCGATGCCGCGGAATAACGCGCCCGCCCAGCCGCCGGCCTCGGCCGCCGTCGCGGCACAGCCGCTGCGCTTCGGCGCGGCGCGCGAGGGCGGCCGCGAGATCGAGGTCGCGGTCGAAACGCCGGTCAACATCGTCTACGGCAACATGCCCTATGCGGTGATGATGGCGAGCCCGTCCGACCTGGAGGACTTCGTCACCGGCTTCAGCCTGACCGAAGGCATCGTGCGCGGCGCCGACGAAATCCGCACTATTGCCGTCGAGCCGAAGGACGAGGGCGTCATCGTCACCGTCACGCTCGCGCCCGGCCGCTTCCGCGAGCATCTGGCGCGCCGGCGCAATCTGTCGGGCCGGACCTCCTGCGGGCTCTGCGGCGTCGAGACGATCGAAGAGATCCCGCTCGCCGATGCCGCCACGCGGGCTTCCCGTGCCGTTGCCGCCTCGGCGATCGAAACGGCGCTTGCCGCGCTCGACAAGCATCAGCCGCTCAACCAACTCACCCGCGCCGTCCATGCCGCCGCCTGGTGCGATGCAGCCGGCACCGTCCTCGCGGTGCGCGAGGATGTCGGCCGGCACAATGCGCTCGACAAGCTGATCGGTGCGCGGCTGCGCGCCGGAGTTGATGCCAACGACGGCTTCCTGCTCGTCACCAGCCGCGCCTCCTTCGAGATGGTCGAGAAGGCGGCGATCTTCGGCGCCGGCACGCTGGTCGCGATCTCGGCGCCGACCTCGCTCGCGATCGAGCGGGCGAAGCATCTCGGCCTGACGCTCGCCGCCGTGGCGCGGCGCGACGGCTGCATCGTCTTCGCCGGCGCGCTCGCGCCCGAGCCGGAGACCATCGCCCGATGACGGAGGCTACGCTGACCGACGGGCACGACGCGGCCGATCATCACGAGGACAACGTCGCGAAGCTCCAGCGCATGGCCGGGCAGATCGCCGATTTCTTCAAGGTCTATCCGGAGGAGGAGGCTGCCGCCTCCGTCGCCGATCACATCAACCAGTTCTGGACGGCGCGGATGCGCGGGGATTTCCTCGCCGCCTTCGCCGCACGTCCGGAGGACCTCCCGCCCCTTCTGCGGCGCGTGCTGCCGCGGATCAAGCCGGGGCGCGGCGGTTAGCAGGCCAGGCGCCGCCTTAGGGCGGCGCGGAGATTGCAACGAGCCGGGAACCTACCCGGCCCGACAGCGAAGCTTTGGGGAAAGGAAACGGGGAATGAGCATCGCACAGGATATCGGTCAGGTCGGGGGCGGCGTCGGCCTGCTCGACCGTGAACGGACCATCGCCAAACCGGGCTTCAACCGCTGGCTCGTGCCGCCGGCGGCCTTGTGCATCCATCTGTGCATCGGCATGGCCTATGGCTTCTCGGTGTTCTGGCTGCCGCTGAGCCAGGCGATCGGCATCACCAAGCCGGTGGCCTGCGCGGCGGATGTCGGCCTGATCGGCTCGCTGTTCACCACGGCCTGCGACTGGAAGGTCGCCGATCTCGGCTGGATGTACACGCTGTTCTTCGTCTTCCTCGGCTCCTCCGCGGCGATCTGGGGTGGCTGGCTCGAGCGCGTCGGCCCGCGCAAGGCGGCCTTCGTCTCGACTTTGTGCTGGTGCGGCGGCCTGCTGATCTCGGCGCTCGGCGTCTACTGGCACCAGCTCTGGCTGATGTGGCTGGGCTCCGGCGTGATCGGCGGCATCGGACTCGGGCTGGGCTACATCTCGCCGGTCTCGACGCTGGTGAAGTGGTTCCCGGACCGTCGCGGCATGGCCACGGGCATGGCGATCATGGGCTTCGGCGGCGGCGCGATGATCGGCTCCCCGCTCGCCGACATGCTGATGAACACCTTCAAGACCCCGGCCTCCGTCGGCGTCTGGCAGACCTTCGTCGCCATGGCCGCGATCTACTTCGTCTTCATGATGGCCGGCACCTTCGGCTACCGCGTGCCGCCGGCCAACTGGCGCCCCGACGGCTGGACCCCGCCGGCGACCCAGAACGCCATGATCACGTCGGGCCATGTCCATCTCCAGAACGCGCACAAGACCAAGCAGTTCTGGCTGATCTGGGCGGTGCTCTGCCTCAACGTCTCCGCCGGCATCGGCGTGCTCGGCATGGCCTCGCCGATGCTGCAGGAGATCTTCGCGGGCTCCCTGATCGGCAAGCCCGAGATCGGTTTCTCCGCCCTCGACGCCGGGCAGAAGACGCAGATCGCCACCATCGCGGCGGCCTTCGTCGGCCTGCTCTCGCTGTTCAACATCGTCGGCCGCTTCTTCTGGGCCTCGCTGTCGGACAAGCTCGGCCGCAAGCTGACCTACGCGACCTTCTTCGGGCTCGGCATCCTGCTCTACGCGCTCTCGCCCTGGGCGGCGCATGCCGGGTCGCTGGCGCTGTTCGTCGGCTTCTTCTGCATCATCCTGTCGATGTATGGTGGCGGCTTTGCGACCGTGCCGGCCTATCTCGCCGACATGTTCGGCACGCAGTTCGTCGGCGCCATCCATGGCCGCCTGCTGACCGCGTGGTCGACCGCCGGCATCATCGGCCCTGTCGTGGTGAACTACATCCGCGAGGCGCAGATCAATGCCGGCGTGCCGCGCGCGCAGGTCTATGACCGCACCATGTACATCCTCGCGGGCATGCTGGTGCTGGGCTTCCTCTGCAACCTGCTGGTCCGGCCGGTCGCCACGAAGTGGTTCATGAAGGATGCCGAGGTCGCCGCCCTGCAGGCGCGGTCGGCCAATGCCAGCGCGACGACCCATTACGGTTCGCACGGCATCGGCAAGGGCGGGCTCAACGGCGGCGCCCTGCTCGCCTGGGCGGTGGTCGGCCTGCCGATCGCCTGGGGCGTCTGGATCACGCTGTCGAAGTCGCTGGCGCTGTTCCGCTGAGCACAGCGACACTGGACCGTGTTGATTTTACACGACCCCCCCGCGTCATCCCGGACAATCCGCGCAGCGGCGCTGATCCGGGATCCATCGTAGAGCTCCGCGGCCCGTCGTCATCCCGGGGGAAGCCCGGKATGACGACGTGGTTCCGAGAAAAATCAGCACGCTCCAATCTATACTGGGGCCCGCATCGAGCGATCGGTGCGGGCTTTCTCCATGGCCGCAAAGCGTTCGGCCTTGGGGAGACCGCGCCTATTTCAGCGACAAGGCTACCGATCCGGCGATCGGGTCGGTGACGCCGAGGCCGCCTCCCAAATCATCGAGCGTCTGACGGAAGCTGTTGAGCGTGGCGATCATCTGCGGACGGGCCTCCGCCAGCGCCTCGACGCTCTCCCATTCGGCGATAATGCAGTAGCGCCCATCTCCGGCCCCAATGATGTTCGCATGCCGCAGGCCCGGCCAGTCCGCGGCGACATTGCGATGAGCATCGAGAAAGGCGGTCTCCATCCCCGGCTTTACCTTGAAGCGAACGGCATTGAATGCGGTCATGGCAGCCTCCAGCGTTCGGGACCATGACCTTACGGCAATCCAGCCTGCTTGTCCTCCTGACTAGCGGGCACCGGTGAACCCGACTCGCCTTGGGCCGTTGTGAAAGGGTAGCGTTCCAAGCGCAGCATACCCATCCGAACCAGAACAGGAGACGGCGTCATGGCGATCAACAAGACAGGCTCGGCCCATTGGGAAGGTGGCATCAAGGATGGCAAGGGCTCGATCTCGACCGAGACCGGCGCGCTCAGCGCCTATCCTTACGGCTTTTCCAGCCGCTTCGAGGGCAAGCCCGGCAGCAACCCCGAGGAGCTGATCGGCGCTGCACATGCCGCCTGCTTCACCATGGCGCTCTCGCTGATCCTGGGCGAGGCCAATCTCAAGGCCGACGCGCTCGACACCACGGCGCGGGTGACGCTCGACAAGCTCGATGACGGCTATGCCATCACCGCGATCCATCTAACGCTGAAGGCCAAGGTGCCCGGCACCGATCAGGCGACCTTCCAGTCGCTGGCCGACAAGGCCAAGGCCGGCTGCCCGGTCTCGAAGCTGTTCAAGGCGCCGATCACGCTCGAAGCGACGCTGGTGGGCTAAAGCTCGCGAACCACCACGTCATGCTCGCCCTTGTGGCGAGCATCCACGTCTTGAACACCGTCCTCGTCGAATGAAGACGTGGATGGTCGGGACAAGCCCGACCATGACGGGAATGTCGTGTTCATGGGCTCCCTGGCTCATTGCTGCGCAATGTCCCCAGAATGTCGCCTCACGCCTCAGGCGAAGTGGCAGGACACCTCGACACCGCCGATCGGCCGCAGTTCCGGCGGCTCGATGCGGCAGCGATCGGCGGCGAGCGAGCAGCGCGGGTTGAAGCTGCAGCCCGGCGGCGGGTTGATCGGGCTGGGCACTTCGCCGGACATCGGCCGACGCTCCCGGTTCGGCCGCTCGACATCGGGAATCGTGTCGAGCAGCAGCCGCGTATAGGGGTGGCGCGGCCGGGTGAAGACCTCCTCGGCCGGCCCCGCCTCGACGAAACGCCCGAGATACATGATGGCGAGATCGTCCGACATGTGGCGGACGACCGAGAGGTTGTGGCTGATGAAGAGATAGGTCAGCCCGAATTCCTTCTGGAGCCGGACCATCAGGTTGAGAATCTGGGCCTGCACGGAGACGTCCAGCGCCGAGGTCGGCTCGTCGCAGACGAGGAAGTCGGCCTCGGTCGCGAGCGCTCGCGCGATCGAGATGCGCTGGCGCTGGCCGCCGGAGAAGGCGTGCGGGTATCGGCTCGCATCGGTGCGCGAGAGGCCGACGACCTCCAGAAGGTCTCCGACGCGCTGCTGCGTGCTCTCGGTGTCCGACCGCAGCTTCAATTCGCGGATCGGCTCGGCGATGATGTCGCCGACGCGCCAGCGCGGATTGAGCGAGGCATAGGGGTCCTGGAAGATCATCTGCACGCGCGGCGGGCCGAACGACCCATCGGCGCGGCGGATGTCGCGGAAATCGAGCATGCCCTGGGTCGGCCGCTGCAGGCCCACGACCATGCGCGCCAAAGTCGATTTCCCGCAGCCGGATTCGCCGACGATGCTGAAGGTGGTGCCGCGCTTGACCGTGAAGGAGACATTCTCGACCGCGCGCAGGATGCGGCGGGGCTCCTTGGAGAACAGGCGTGACAGCGCCGGCGCCGAAACGTCGAAGCGGCAGGAGGCGGAGGCGACATCGAGGATGATGTCGCCGCCGGGCGCCGTATCGATCATGGCCGGCTGCGGCATGGCCTCACCCTGCGTGAGCGTCGTCACGGTATCACGCATGCACGGCCTCCTTCAGCGGGAAATGGCAGGCGGCGGCGTGGCTCGACACCGGCAGCCCGGGCTTGTGATCCCGACAGAACGGCTCGACCCGGCCGCAGCGCGGATTGAAGGCGCAGCCGGAGGGGATCGCGTTGAGGCGCGGCATGGCGCCGTCGATCTGGTTGAGGTGCTCGTGGCGGACGTGGACGCTCGGGATCGAGGCCATCAGCCCGGCGGTGTAGGGATGGTGCGGCCGGCGCGTCACTTCTTCGACCGGGCCGATCTCGACGACGCGGCCGGCATACATCACCGCGACGCGATCGGCCGTCTCCGCGATGACGCCCATGTCGTGCGTGACCAGCATGATCGCCGTGCCGTGCTCGCGGCAGAGCCGCTTCAGCAAGGTGGTGATCTGCGCCTGAATGGAGACGTCGAGCGCGGTCGTGGGCTCGTCGGCGATGATCAGCGAGGGCTCGGCGCAGAGCGCGAGCGCTATGACGACGCGCTGGCGCATGCCGCCCGAGAACTGATGCGGGTAGCTGTCGATGCGCGACTCGGCCGCGGGGATGCCGACCTCCTTCAACAGGTCGAGCGCACGCTTGCGCGCCTCCGCCCTGCTCACCGGCAGATGGGTCAGGATCGTCTCGACGATCTGGTCGCCGACCTTGAGCAGCGGATGCAGAGAGGTCAGCGGGTCCTGGAAGATCGCGCCGATGCGCCGGCCGCGCAGCCTGCGCATCGCCTCGGCCGGCAGGTTGTCGATGCGTTGTCCGGAGAGGTGGATCTCGCCGCCGGCAATGCGGCCCGGCGGATCGAGCAGGCCGATCACTGCCGTGCCGGTCAGCGACTTGCCGGCGCCGGACTCGCCGACCACGCCGAGGATCTCGCCCGGCGCGATGTCGAAGGAGACGCCGTCCAGCGCCGTCAACGCGCCGTGGCGGCCGTCGAAGACGATGCGCAGATCACGCACCGACAGAAGAGGCGCTGCGGCGGGAGCGGTCATGCAAGGACCTCGCTGCGTTCGATCGCGTAGCTCGACGAGAAGATTTCGCTCATCGGCGGGTGGCCCAGGGTGCGCTCGGGATAGCGCGCCATCACGCCCTCGAACTGCTTCTGGGCACGGGCGTTGTCGGCCGCCTCGTCCTGCGCCGGGATGGTCCGGTTTTCCATGACGAAGCGCCCATCGATCACCACCGTGGAGAAGTCGCGGCCATGGCCGGTCAGCATCATCGTCTGGATGGGATCGATGACCTGCCCGCTATGCGGCCGGTCGAGATCGAAGACAGTGATGTCGGCGCGCGCGCCGGGCTGGAGGCGGCCGAGATCGGGCCTCTGCAACGCGTCGGCGCCGCCGGTGGTCGCGGCGTCGTAATAATCCTCGGAGCGGACGGCGGCGACATTGCCGGCCATGGTGCGGGCGAGGATCATGCCGGTCTGCAGGTTCATCACCATGTCGGGCGGGCTCGTATCCGTGCCCATGGCGATATTGAGCCCCATGGCGCGGTAGCGGCCGAAATGATCGATGGCATTGCCGTGCCGCCCGGAGACCAGCGGGCAATGGACGATGCTCGCGCCGGAATCGCGGATGATATCGAGGTCGCGGCCTGGCCGGTCGATCAGCCGGCTACCGGAGACGACAGTGCCGTGTGGCAACAGGCAGCGCTCGTTGAGGAAGCCGAGGCTCTCCAGCCATTCCGGCGGGCTCATGCCGTGCTGGGCGAGGACAAGGTCGTATTCGATCTTCGACTGGCAGCAATGCAGCCGAACGGGAACGTCGAGCTCGCGCGAGGCCGCCGCCGTCCGGCGCAGCAGCTCGGCCGTCGAGGTCTCGATGCGATCCGGCGCGAACATCGCGCGGATCAGTCCGCCGGCCACGCCCTCATGGCGCTTGGCGAAGTCGATGGCGGCGTCGAGCTCCGCGAGGCCGCGCGCCTCGTCGTAATAGGTAACGACGCGACCATCGGCCTCGACGAGCTGGTTTCCGGCGCGATAGGCCGGGCCGAGATAGGCGCGCAGGCCGAGATCGGCAGCAGCCTCCGCCGCATCCTCGAATTCCTGCACCGTCTCGCCCCAGGCGCGGTAGAACAGCGAGGCGATCGGCAGCGCCGTGGTGATGCCGTTGCGGATCAGCTGAGAGAAAGCGTAGCGCTTCTGGAAGGCCAGCTCCTCGCGGGAATACATCTCGTAGGGACCGGCATCGAGATAGCTGCGCGGCCAGACGCGGCCCTTCTTCCAGGCCGGCTGGTTGTCATAGGCGAGGATGGTGGTGTCGAGGTCGGAGAGCGCGTCGCAATCGACGAAGCCCGGCCCGATCAGCGCATTGCCGTAGTCGATGCGTATGGCGACCTCGCCCGGGAAGCCGTGGCCTACGAAGACGATCTCACCGTTCTCGAAGACGACCTCGCCGTCTTCGTAAAGCCGGTGGCGGCCGTCCTTGTGACCGACGACCCAGCGCGCGGTCATCAGGATGCGGCCCTCGGGCCGCCTGGCTGCCTGCAGGCTCACGGAGCGGTCCTCACCGAGACGCCGTCGCGTGCGACGATCCGGCCGCGCTTGACCACGCGGCGCTTGGGCGAGCGGGTGACGATCAGCTCCGCCAGCGTCTCGCCCGGCATGACAACGAAATCAGCCGCCTTGCCTTCGGCGAGCCCATAATCGGCGATCTCCATCACCTTGGCGCCTTCGGTGGTGCAGACGTCCAGGCCGAGCTTGAGCTCGTCATCGCGGCGGAAATTGTTGCGCAGGCCGATAAACATGGCGCGCTCGACCATGTCGGCATTGCCGTAGGGGCCCCAGGTGTCGCGGATGCCATCGGAACCCGAGCAGACGCGCACGCCGGCCTCCAGCAGCTTCTTGACCGGGGGCGCCGCGCTGCGCGACGGAGCCGTCGTCATGATCGCGATGTCGAGTTCGGCGAGTTGCGCGATCAGCGGGTCGACCAGCGCCGCATCGGGCGATCCCAGGCAGAAGGCGTGGCTGATCGTGACCTTGCCGTTCATGCCGAGCGCGCGGGTGCGCTCGATGATCAGGTCCATCGAGAAGGCGCCCATCTCGCCGGGCTCGTGCAGGTGGATGTCGAGCGGCTTGCCGTAGCTCTGGCAGAGCGCGAAGACCGCATCGAGATGGCCCTTCGGGTCGCGGTCGATGCCGCAAGGGTCGAGCCCGCCGACGATCTCGCAGCCCGCCTTCATCGCCTGGTCCATCAGCTCCAGCGTGCCGGGGCGGCGCAGCAGGCCGGATTGCGGGAAGGCGACCAGCTCGATGTCGACGATGTCTCGGTAGGCATCGCGGGTCTGCATCACGCCCTCGACGCCCCAGAGCCCGAGATCGGTATCGACATCGACATGGCTGCGGATATGGGTCGTGCCCATCAGGGAGGATTGGATGGTCTGGCGCGCCGACTGGCGGGTCGGATCGATGTCGAGGCGCTTCTTGTTCAGGCGCTCGTTGTCGATCTTGTCGAGCAGCTTCGGGCCGACCTCATTGACGTACCAGGGCTGGCCCCAGAGGCTCTTGTCGAGATGGGTATGCGCCTCGACGAGGCCGGGGATGACGATCTCGCCGCGTCCGTCCTCCACCGCGACGCCGGCGGGGGCTGTCAGGTTTGCTCCGACCCGAGCGATCTTGCCGTTTTCGATCAGCATATCGGTGGCGGGGCCGGCATGGGGACGGACATTGCGCAGCAGCAGGGAGGCGGTCATCGCAGGCGTTTCCTCGTGATCTCGTTCTTTGGCTGTGGGCACACGCCGTCATTCCGGGGCGCTGCGCAGCAGCGAGCCCGGAACCCATGAACACAGGTGGCCTTTGTTGGGGCACGACGATTCGCGCGCCTCTTTGAGCAACTCCGGTGTTCATGGGTTCCGGGCTCAGGCCTGCGGCCTGCCCCGGAATGACGGCGTGGTTCGAGAGCGGGCATCATCACCGCAGCTTCGGGTTCAGCGCGTCGCGCAGCCAGTCTCCGAGCAGGTTGACCGAGAGCACGATCAGCCCGAGCTGCAGCGAGGGGAAGACGACGAGCCACCAGGAGCCGGAGAACAGGTACTGGTTGCCGATGCGGATCAGCGTGCCCAGCGAAGGCTGGGTGATCGGCATGCCGACGCCGAGGAAGGACAGCGTCGCCTCAGAGAGGATGGCGAGGCCGAGATTGAGCGTGGCCGAGACCAGCACCGGCGTCATCGTGTTGGGGAGGATGTGGCGGCCCATGATGCGGGTGGCGGGCACGCGGATGATCCGGGCGGCCAGCACATATTCCTTGCGGCGCTCGACCATGGTGAGCGCGCGCACGGTGCGGGCGTACTGCACCCAGCTCGTCAGCGCGATCGAGAGCACGAGCACCACGGCGGCGAAGGGCTCGCGCAGGGCCGGCGGCAGCATCTCGCGGAAGATCGCGGAGACCAGGATCGCCATCAGCAGCGTCGGGATCGAGAGCACGGTGTCGCCGAGGCGCATCAGCAGGTTGTCGACGCGCCCGCCATAGAAGCCGGCGCAAAGCCCGATCGAGACGCCGACCAGCATCGACACGACGACGGCGGAGAAGCCGATGATCAGCGAGATGCGCGAGCCGTAGAGGATGGCGGAGAGCACGTCGCGGCCCTGCGGATCGGTGCCGAGCAGGAAGGGCCACTCGCCGCCCTCCTGCCAGATCGGCGGGATTTCGGCCTTATCGATGAAGATCTGCGTGAGGTCGTAGGGATTCTGCGGCGCGATCAGCGGTGCGAAGAGCGCGCTCAGCACCAGCAGCGCCAGCACCAGCGCCGAGAGCCAGGCGACCGGGGTGTGGCAGAAGCTCCAGCCGATGTCGCTGTCGAGGAAACGGCGCAGGCGGCCGGGTTTCTTGACGATGTCAGCGGGCCGGGTCTTCTCAACGAGCATTGACGCCTCCCGTGAGCGCGTCCTCGCGCAGGCGCGGATCGACCCAGGCATAGGTCAGGTCGACCAGCGTGTTGAGCGTGACGAAGATGAAGGAGACGACGATCAGATAGGCCGCCATCACCGGGATATCGACGAAGGTCACGGCCTGGACGAAGAGCATGCCCATGCCCGGCCACTGGAACACGGTCTCGGTCACCAGCGCGAAGGCGATGAGGTTGCCGATCTGAAGGCCGGTGACGGTGATGACCGGCATCAGGCAGTTGCGCAGCGCGTGGCCGAAATGGACGGCGCGGGACGGCAGGCCACGGGCGCGGGCGAAGCGGATGAAATCGGTGCGCATCGTCTCCAGCATCTCGGCGCGCACGAGGCGCATCACCAGCGTGATCTGGAAGAGCGAGAGCGTGATGCCGGGCAGGACCAGCGCCTTGCGACCGGACGATGTGAGGAAGCCGGTGCTCCACCAGCCGAGTTGGACGACCTCGCCGCGCCCGAAGGCGGGTAGCCATTGCAGCGAGACCGAGAAGACGAGGATGAAGAGGATGCCGAGCGCGAAGCTCGGCAAGGAGACGCCGAGCACCGAGATGAACTGCAGTGCCTTGGCAAGCCAGCTGTCGCGTCGGATCGCGGTGTAGACGCCGAGCGGGATGCCGATGGCGAGCGAGAGGAAGGTCGCGACCAGCACGAGCTCGAAGGTCGCCGGGAAGCGTTCCGAGATCAGCGTGAAGACGTCCTGCTGGTTGCGGTAGGAAATGCCGAAATCGCCCCGCGCCGCGTTGCCGACGAAGGTCGCGAACTGCATCACGAAGCCTTTGTCGAGCCCGAGCCGGGTCCGCAGCTCGTCGCGCTGCTGCTGGCTCGCCTGCTCGTTCAGCATCAGCTCGACGGGATCGCCGACGAAGCGGAAGATCAGGAAGGCGAGGAAGGCCACCGCCAGCATGACGCCGGCGGCGTTGAGCAGTCGCTTGAAGAGGAAGGCCGGCATCGGGTGGGCTCCTGTTCCCCTGCCGTCATTCCCGGGCTTCGCAAAGCGAAGACCCGGGAATCTCAGGACGAGAGGGCGCTGGTTTCCGAGATGGCCGGGTCAAGCCCAGCCATGACGTCGCCGCCGCCTCACTTCATCATGGTCAGCCAAAGCCGCGGCTTGTTGTCCGAGGCCTGCACGGTCGAGGCGACGGTGGAGCGCATCGCCCAGGCCATCGGCTGCTGGTGCAACGGGATGAAGAGATGCTCGGCCTTGGCGATCTTGAGCGCCTCCTTCATCATCGGGATGCGCTTGGCGTCGTCGAGCTCGACGCCGGCCTTGTCGATCAGCGCGTCGATGCGCGGATCGCCCCAGTTGCCCCAGTTGAAGACGCCGCCGGTGCCGCTCTTCGAGCGCATCACCTGCACGAGCAGCGAATAGGCGTCGATCATCGGCTCGTTCGCCCAGCCGAAGGAGATCACGTCGAACTCGCCCTTCACGCGCTTGGGCGCCTGCTGGCTGCGCGGCGCCATGCTGAGATTGGGCTTGAGGCCGGCGCGCGACCACATCGAGGCGACCGCCTGGCAGAACTCCTCCTCGTTGACGAGGGAGTCGCTCTGGCAGTTCATCTGGAAGGAGAAGCCGTTGGGGTAGCCGGCATCGGCCAGGAGCTTCTTGGCGCCGTTCAGGTCGAAGGGCAGCCGGTCGTCCTGCGAGAGCTCATAGCCGGGGATGGCGGGAGCGACGAGCGCGCCGGTGTTGCGCGAGAGGCCGCGCATCGCCCGCTTCTGGACCGCGTCGATGTCGATGGCGCGATAGAGTGCTTCGCGCACCTTGATGTCCTTGAAGGGGTTCTTGTCCTTCATGTCGCTCTCGAAGAGCTTGTCGGTCAGGTTGAAGGCGAAGAAGACCGAGCGCAGTTCGTTGGTCTGCAGCACCTTGACGTCCGGCGAGGCGGAGAGGCGCGGCAGGTCCTGCAGCGGGGCGACGTTGGTGAAGTCGATCTCGCCGGAAAGCAGCGCCGCGACCCGCGTCGAGGACGAGGTGATCGGCGTGAATTCGATCTTGTCGATGTTGTGCTGCGGCTTGTCCCACCAGCTCGGGTTCTTGGCGAAGACGGTCTTGGAATCGGCGCGGCGGCTTTCGACGAAGAACGGCCCGGTGCCGTTGGCGTTGTCGGTGGCGTAGCCCTTCACGCCCTTGCCGGAATCGGTGGGGAGCAGCGAGTTGTTGGCCTCCATCCACTCCTTGTCGAAGATGAAGATGTTGGTGAGGTCGTTGAGCAGCAGCGGATAGGGGCCGTTGACCTCGATCTCGACGGTATAGTCGTCGATCTTCTTCGAGGATTTATAGGCCGGCAGGTTGCCCTTGAGCGGCGAGTCCGCATGGGTGACGCGGGCCAGCGAGGCGATCACGTCATCGGCGGTGAACGGGTTGCCGTTGTGGAACTTGACGCCCTGGCGCAGTTTGAAGCGCCAGACGGTCGGCGACACCGTCTCCCATGATTCCGCCAGCGCCGGCTCGATCTTGAGGTCGCCGGTATAGCGCACCAGCCCCTCATAGACGTGGTTCAGCACCGACAGGGTGAAGGTCTCGCCGAAGGAATAGGGGTCGAGCGAGGCGATCTCGCGCGCCGCGCCCCATTTGAGCGTCTTCGCCTCGGCGGAACCCACCAGGGCAAAGGCGGCAACGGCCGCCAGCAACCAGGCCTTCTTCATCCAACTCTCCCCTTTTTGTTGACGGCCCGCCGCAGCACGCGGCCGGACCTCGATCGTCATCTGCCGCCTCTTTAGGCACCGTGGCGTTTTGATCGCCATCTCGTGTGCGATTAGTAATCAAACTTGCATACGATATGAAGATCGTATTGTATGCGATTATTGAGCACAAGCGGAAACTGGATCGGAGCCCGCGATCGTGACATTGACGCTCCCGCAAACTGTCAGATCAGGACGAGGGAAGGCCGATATGGGCGAGCGTCGCACGCCGGTTCTGCGGGCCGAATCCGTATACAGGGCGCTCCGGCGCGCCATCATCGAGCAAGCGTTGAAGCCGGGCATCAAGCTGCCGGAGGATTCGATCGGCGAGCAGCTCGGCGTCAGCCGCACGCTGGTGCGCGAAGCCTTCGGGCGCCTTGCCGTCGAAGGGCTGGTCGAGCTGAAGCCCAATCGCGGCGCCTCCGTCGCCTATCCGACTCTGGAGGAAGCGCGCGACGTCTTCGAGGTCCGGCGCGGGCTGGAGCGGCTCGTGGCGGAGAACCTCGCCGGGCGCCTGACGGCGGCCCAGGCGGCCGAGCTCGAAGCCCATGTCGAGCAGGAAGAGAAGGCGCATGAGCAGGACGGGCCGGAATCGATCCGCCTTTCCGGCGAGTTCCACATCAAGCTCGCGATGATGACCGGCAACGCGCTGCTGCTGCGCTATGTCCAGGAAGCGTCGTCGCGCTGCTCGCTGATCCTGGCGATCTATGGGCGTCCCCATTCCAGCGAATGCGCGGTCTCCGAGCATCGCCAGCTCATCGAGGCGCTGCGCTCGGGCGACGCCGCCCGCGCCGCCGATTTGATGGACCACCATCTGCGCGCCGTCGTGACCCGCGCCTTGCTGACCCCGCGCGTCGAGCGGGACATCCGCGACGTGCTCGCCCCCTACGCCCGCAGCGAAGGATTGACCCCATCGTGACCGCCCACCCCACCGGACAGCCGCGCGCCGAAACCGCCCCCGGCATCGTCACCTTCGACTTCGCGGCACTGACCCCGCGCGAGCGCTACAAGCTCCTGATCGGCGCGGTCGTGCCGCGTCCGATCGCGCTGGTGACCACGGTCGACGAGCACGGCACGGTGAATGCCGCGCCGTTCTCCTTCTTCAACTGCCTCTCGGCCGATCCCGCAATCCTGGCTCTCGGCGTCGAGTACCGGCCCAGCGGCGCGCAGAAGGACACCGGCCGCAATGTCCGCCAGACCCTGGCCTTCACCGTGAACATCGTCTCCGACGCGCTGGTCGAAGGCATGAATGTCTGCGCGGTGCCTTTCGAGCCGGGTGCCGACGAGCTGGCGGAAGCCGGACTGACCGCGATGCCCGGCGTCAAGGTGCCCTGCCCCTGGATCGGCCAGGCGCCGGCGGCCTTCGAATGTCGGCATCACACCACGCTCGGCATCGGCAATTCGCGCGAGATCATCCTCGGCGAGGTCGTCTACGCGCATTTCCGCGCCGATACGATCGATCGGCAGAAGCTCTATGTCGATCCCGTCGCGCTCGACGCCGTCGGACGCATGGGCGGCCAGGGCTATGCGACGACGCGCGACTATTTCGACCTACCCACTCTGCCGGTCGAGACCTGGCGCACCGATCCCGGCGCTGCAAACAGGCGCAGCCGACGGAAATCGTAGCGAACACGCCTCGCCTCGCGGCTCTCCGGCAGACACAGCGCAAAGCTATGCACCAGACGCAGGCCAATTAGTCTTTGGTCTATTTGCTCTGCGCCGAGAACATTCCGCCCCCTGCACTCACGCCATGGCAGGGGCGGCCCTGATGCGCCATCCTGACACGAACCGGTCCAATCGGCCAGATCAAGGCCGGAATGACCGGAGGGCGGGCGACCTCACGTTTCAGGGAGAACGGGGCCATGTTCGAGACCATGTGCGCCGGGCGCAGAACCTCACGTCCCCTTCCGCGAGGTGACGCATGACAGCCACGACCGAGATCATCGACTTCAAGGTCGAGACGCCCGACGGCGCGGTGCTCCACGCCTTCAAGGAGGGCCATGGCCAGCCGCTGCTGCTCGTCAGCGGGCTGAGCGGCACGGCAACGTTCTGGACGGAGATCGCCGCGACGCTGTCGCGCTCCTTCCAGGTGATCCGCTTCGACCAGCGCGGCATCGGCTCCAGCACGCGCGGCGAAGCGCCCTGCGATATCGAGCTTCTGGCCCGCGACAGCCTGGCGGTCCTCGACGCCGCCGGCATCGAGCGCGCGGTCGTGCTCGGCCATTCCACGGGCGGCTGCATTGCCCAGCGGATCGCCAAGCTCGCTCCGGGGCGCCTCGACGGCCTGATCCTGAGCGCAAGCTGGCTCTCGCCCGGCCGGTTCCTGAGCGCCTTGTTCGGGGCGCGCCGCGCGATCCTCGATGCGGACCCCTACGCCTACGCCGCGATCTCCGTGCTCAGCGGCTATCAGCCGCGCTGGATCGAGCAGAACTGGCATATCTACGACGATGCGCTGGCATCGGCGCCCGTCAGCGAGCAGGCGAGGATTGTGACGCATGAGCGCATCGATGCCCTGCTCGCCTTCGACGGCTCGGCCGATATCGGCTCGCTGATGATGCCGGTGCTGGTGCTAGGCACGCGCGACGACATCGTCGTGCCCGTCTACCATCAGGAAGCGCTTGCCGCCGCCCTGCCCGGCTGCCGGCGCACCATCATGGAGACCGGCGGACATCTCTTCCCGGTCTCGCGCCCGGACGCCTTCACCGCCACCGTCGCGGAGTGGATCGGCGAGCTCTGAGGTGCGCGGCGAAAGGACCCATGCCGCCGCCGCGCGGCTTCGGGTTATGTAAGAATGCCTCCAAGTCGAAAAGACCTGACCATGCGAGCCATTCTCCCGAGCCTCCTCCTTATCCTGCCGTTCCTCAGTCAATCAGCCGCCGCGCAGGACGCCGCGGCGGGCGAACGATCCTTCAACAAATGCCGCGCCTGCCACCAGATCGGCGAGGGCGCGCGCAACCTCGTCGGCCCCGAGCTCAACGGCCTGATCGGCCGGCATTCGGGCGCGGTCGAGGCCTACAGCTATTCCGCCGCCAACAAGAACTCCGGCCTGACCTGGGACGAAACTACCTTCACCGACTACATCAAGGACCCCAGGGCCAAGATCCCGGGCACCAAGATGATCTTCGCCGGCATCAAGGGCGAGAAGGAGATCAACGACCTGATCGCCTTCCTCAAGCAGTTCGACAAGGACGGCAAGAAGCTCTGAATTCCACTGCGGCATCTGCAGATTTGGTCATATCGATAGGCCTGTCGTATCTCCTTCTGCTCGATCCACAGAGGAGATCATGATGGCCGGCCCCGCTGCACGGACGAGACCCCTTTCCGCGTTGCGGGAATTCCTGCACAGCGAGGCCTCCGGCGGCATCGTGCTGATGGCGGTTGCGGCGCTCGCCGTCGTCATCGCCAACTCGCCGGCGGCGCCGTTCTATTTCGCCGCGCTGAAGAGCTATGTGCTCGGCCTTTCGGTGCTGCACTGGATCAACGACGCGCTGATGGCGGTGTTCTTCCTGCTCGTCGGGCTCGAGATCAAGCGCGAGATGCTGGACGGGCAGCTCTCGAGCTGGGGGCGACGGGCGCTGCCCGGCTTCGCCGCGCTCGGCGGCATGGTCGCGCCGGCGCTGATCTATGTCGCCCTCAACCGCGGCGCGCCCGAGAGCCTGCGCGGCTGGGCGATCCCGACAGCCACCGACATCGCCTTCGCGCTCGGCGTGCTCTCGCTGCTGGGGCCGCGCGTGCCGGCCTCGCTCAAGGTCTTCCTGACCGCGCTCGCCATCCTCGACGATCTCGGCGCGGTGATCATCATCGCCGTGTTCTACACCTCCGGGCTGTCGGAGCTGTATCTCGGCCTCGCGGCAGCGGCGCTCGTTGCGCTTGCCGCCCTCAACCGCCTCGGCGTGACGCGGCTCGCGCCCTATCTGCTGCTCGGCATCGCGCTCTGGATCTTCACGCTGAAATCCGGCGTGCATGCGACGCTGGCCGGTGTCGCGCTGGCGCTGACCATCCCGCTCAAGGCCTCCCCGGCCAGGCCCGACGACGCGGGCTCGCCGCTGCACCGGCTGGAGCACGGGCTCCACCCTTATGTCGCCTTTCTGATTATCCCGATCTTCGGCTTCGCCAATGCCGGTCTTCCGTTCAGCGGCCTCGGGCTCGCGACGCTGGCGGAGCCGCTGCCGCTCGGCATCCTGCTCGGCCTGTTCGTCGGCAAGCAGATCGGCATCTTCGGCTTCGGCTGGCTGGCGATCCGGGCCGGGCTCGCCGATCTGCCGGCCAGAGCCTCCTGGGCGCAGTTCTACGGCATCGCCCTGCTCTGCGGCATCGGCTTCACCATGAGCCTGTTCATCGGCCTGCTCGCCTTCCCGGATTCGGAGATGCTTCAGAACCAGACCAAGATGGGCGTGATCGCGGGCTCGCTCATCTCCGGCATCGGCGGCTGGCTGCTTCTGCGGTTCTCCGCCAGCGACGATATGCACAGGAAGCAAGGCTGACGCGTTCACTTTTTCGGCAGAATGCCTCTTCCAATTTTACGCAGCGATGCAATATTTATTCGCTCCGGCGAACATTATGATTCGGAGCCGGACGAATGTGCAGCCAAGAAGGGGCTTCCAGCGTCGATGAAGAAGGCCAAGCGGAAACCGGGGGAGAAGCGGTCGCAGATCGCCGCCATGCCGATCCGCCGTGCCGCCGACGGCTCGACCGAAATCCTGCTCGTGACATCGCGGACGACCCGGCGCTGGATCGTGCCCAAGGGCTGGCCGATGAAGGGGCTGAAGGATCGCGACGCCGCGGCGCGCGAGGCCTATGAGGAGGCCGGCGTGCTCGGCCGCGTCAGCCGCGACCCGGCCGGGCGCTACACCTACTGGAAGCGCATGAGCGACCATTTCGCGCTCTGCGAGGTGAAGCTCTATCTGCTCGAGGTCGAGCAGCAGCTCGACAACTTCGCCGAGCAGCACCAGCGCGACCTGCACTGGTTCAAGCTTGCCGACGCCGCCGACCTGGTCGACGAGCCGGAGCTCAGCACCGCCATCCGCAAGCTGGGAAACACGCCCGCCCTGGCGGCGTAAGGCGCTCCTTTCCAACCGCACATCGGCGTCACGCCCGGCTCGGCTCCCGCGTCATGCCCGGGCTTGGCCCGGGCATCTCCTGACCAGGCGGCTTTGGAGCCTTGTCCGGCCCGTAATTCCCGGGCCTCCCTGCGGTCGCCCGAGAATGACGCGCGTGTTTTCGCTCGCCCGCGCTGCCGCGCGAGCGTTTCGAAATATCGAGGGGCAGCGGAGCGCCGCGAGGCGCGGGGGTATCGGGCCGCTTCCATTGAGCCAGGATGCGGCGCGGAAGGATTGAGCCACCTTCCGCACGCCCCGTGGCGCTCCGCCTATCGGCGTTCTCATCTAGACTTCGGGCCGCGCTTCTACGGCTCTCCGGTTCCGGTCCCGCTCGCCTCGACGCCAGTTCGGCACGGAGCGCGCTGCGCTTCGCTTTGTCTCGTGCATCGGATGATCCCGAAAAGTGGTTTGCACTTCTCGGCCCGATGCCGGCCTCGTCGCGTCTCGGGTTGCAGGACCTTCCCCTTCGAGCCTCCCAGCGAGCTCCTCGCGCAGGGGCCGTAGTACCCCCAGAGCGGTGCCCCGAAGCCTCCCGAGTCTGGCGTGCAAGGCCAGCCGCAGGCGCCGACCCCACCCCACCACACGACATGCCTCCGGATGGCTGCCCCTCGGGGATGAGGTGGGCCGAGGATAGGGGCGACGCGGGAGGGCGGGGATAAGTTTTGCACCCCGGTTTCGCGACATGGAACATCCCTCGCTCGTGCAGGTTACCGCGTTGACGTAAGGTTAGTTATCGTAGAGCCAAAGGCCAGGCGATGCCCGACCAGACGCGCCATGACGCATGGCAGGCCGGCGACAGCTATGATCGCTATATGGGGCGCTGGAGCCGCCAGCTCGCGCCGCGCTTTGTCGACTGGCTGAATCCCCTGCCCGGCTTCGACTGGCTCGACATCGGCTGCGGCACCGGCGCGCTAACCGAGGCGCTGCTGGGCGAGGCCGTGCCGGTCAGCATTGTCGCGATCGACCCTTCCGAAGGCTTTCTGGCGCAGGCGCAGGCGCGCGTGACCGACCGCCGCGTCACCTTCGGGCTCGGCAGCGCCGAGGCGCTGCCGCTGGAGAACGCCAGCGCCGACGCCGCCGGTTCGGCGCTGATGCTCAACTTCGTGCCGGACCGGGGCAAGGCGCTGGCCGAGATGCGGCGCGTCCTGCGGCCGGGCGGGCTCGTCGCCTTCTATGTCTGGGATTATCCGGGCGGCGGCATCCAGTTCATGCGCGCCTTCTGGACCGCCGCGGCGGCGCTCGACCCCAATGCGCGCGAGCTCACCGAGGACAGGCGCTTTCCCTTCTGCACGCAGGAGGGGCTGACCGAGCTTGCCGGCGCCGCGGGGCTGGTCGACATCGCCTGCGAGGCGATCACCGTGCCGACGCTGTTCCGCGATTTCGACGATCTCTGGCAGCCCTTCACCCTCGGCGCCGGCCCGGCGCCCGGCTATTGCGCCAGCCTGCCGCCCGAGGCGCGCGAGCAGCTGCGGCTCAAGCTGCGCGAGAGCCTGCCGATCGCCGCCGACGGCACGATCCCGCTCGAAGCGCGCGCCTGGGCGCTGCAGGCGATCTCGCCCTGAGGCGAGCGGGAGCCGCGTCTTCCGCTCAAGGCTTGCGTAGGGACCGGGACGCGGAATCCCTCTCCCGGACGGGGAGGGGTGAGGGACCGCCCTTGCCGGGAAGGGCATGCCGATACAGCATCCTTTCCGATGACCACGGAACAGCGCCTTTTCGCCCGAAAGCTCCGGACCCGAGCGACGGAAGCCGAGGACATCCTGTGGTCCCTACTCCGCAATCGCCGCCTCGACGGTCTGAAGTTCCGGCGGCAAGTGCCGCTGCTCGGCTACACCGTCGATTTCCTCTGCATCGACCGCAAGCTGGTGGTCGAGCTCGACGGCCGCCAACATGGCTGGGAGCGCGACGACGACACCGCGCGGACCGAGGAGATCGAGCGGCATGGCTTCACGGTCATTCGCTTCGCGAATAGCGAAGTGATCGGAGATCGTGACACGGTCGTTGCCGCGATCCGCAAGGCCTTGCTCATCTGAGTTCCGGAACCGGAACGCCTCTTCCCTTCTCCCGGAGGGAGAAGCTGGCGGAGCGCCGGATGAGGGTGCGCGCTTTCCGTAAAAGGGGCTGCGGCGCCGTTGCGCCTTCATGATCGGCCGCGGTCCCTCCCCCCTGCCCCTCTCACTGATCTCGGGCATGCCCGAGATCAGCACCCGGAGTGTCGAAGTCGGCAACAGCCGACTTCGATGCGGGAGAGGGGTTCCCCGCGCCTCATTCATCGCRCATCGAGGTCGTTAGAGATCGCGCGAGGTGTAGACGAAGGCGGAGGCTATGGCGGGAGGATAAGGCGCAAGAACCGCTACGCCCTTCCCTTCTCCCGGATGGGAGAAGGTGGCGCGGAGCGCCGGATGAGGGTGTGCGCTTTCCACAGGAGGCGCTGCGGCGCCGTTGCGCTTCATGATCAACGGCAGTCCCTCMCCCCTGCCCCTCTCCCATCCGGGAGAGGGGTTCCCCGCGCTTTTTACAGCTCGCAAATTGCTCCAGTATTACGGACTTTTTAGGCGAAGCTTGTCAATAAATCTCTTTTTTAGTGTGAAATACGCGCTGGCATCTCGCTCAACTGTATTACTGTGAATGTGGTCTAGAATATTCCTTTCAGCGAGCTTTGAAAGAATCTTCTTTGCCCGCTGCCATCTTATTCCGCCGAGGCGCATCGCTTCCGTTACATTTATAGTCCCATGTTCGGCGATATGGTTCACGATTCTGCGCTCAAGCTCATCAAGACTGCTTGATAGAGATTCTCCTAAGACACGATAGGCATCACTATCCACAAATTGCTTGCGATGCTCAACATCGTTGCGCAGAGTTACGCGCACAAAGGCCGAAGTAGACGTCGTCTCTTGGAAGACCGGGGCCGGCAATCCAAGTTTTTTCATTGAATCTCGAATTCGTCGCGTCCCCTCGTGCGCACATAGGACAAATTTCAGATAAAACATCGCATCCATCAAGTGATGATTGCGCGGTGAATGCATCTCATAAATATTCTCTGGAGTCACCAGCGGCAAGAATCCACCAGGGCTCTCCACTTCTAATCTATCATCAAACATCTTTATAACGACATGCATATTCTTTAAATTGTAAGATCGATGCACGCATGCATTTACTTCTCGACTGAACCCTCAAAGCGCAGAAAGCGGATCTTGCATCCGGGGACGACCAATTGAGGATCGCGGGCGAAGAGCAACACACAAGCCAAATTGGGTACAAAATTACCAGAATTAAACCGACCCAATCGACGCAATTCAAGAATCTGTTCTGTTGTTAGATCCTCTGGAAGGCCACGCTGATGCCTTACACTTCCGACAAATTGATTTATCAGCTGGATGTTAAATGCATCGGGGTAATTGAGCCTGGACGGCTCACTTTCGATTTCAAGCTGCCCCTTAGCTATCTGCAATTCTCTTTTTTCAGCCTCATTTAACTGCTTCTTTGTCGAGCCGCGCCTTATGAGGCGTCGCCCTTCGTCGTTTCGACAACACGATCCTCTCGATAGAATACATTTATCGCAATAATGTAATCGTCAGATCCATTCTTGTTTTTTAGAGGAACTACTTTACATTGGTAACGAGCGTCGGGACAATATATATCTCCCGCGCGCTGTAACTCATTAATTCTTTCCACTGGGGCGGTCGAGCACCCGGAAATTTGTCCATCATTGTCAACTCCGAGAAGAATCAGTCCTCCTTCGGGAGCTGTATTCGCCCTCATAGAGAAATAATCACCCAAAGCCCTCGGCTGATAATCACAAATTTTTCGTTCTATTCTATGATCTTCTTCAGCGGACGCAGCAATTGCATCCGTCATCCGATCATAGAGATCCCCAACAGAAAGGAGCCTAATGGCGCTAGTACTAGGGAACGTAAAATCAAAACCTAGTTGCTGTGTTTCTTTCAACGTTTTCATCTTTTAGGCGGCGCATCGAGTGACATTCAGGCACTATGCGGCACTTGAGACGAGTCGGAAAGCCCACTTCCAGCGCTACGCCTACCTCCGCCGCCTTCGCTCCCCCGCCCCTTTCGGCCGCGACTCCGGCACCGGGCCCATCTCGTCCAGCGTCGGCTTGCGGGCGCGTGAGGCCAGGGGCTCTGGGGCCGCGCCGCGCTTCGGCCGGCCCTCGCCGCCGCCGAGATTATGCGGACCCATGTCCTCATCCGTGGGCTTGCGGGCGCGGGTCGGCGGCAGGTTGGCGCTGGAGCCGTAGCTGCGCTCGCCCTTGTAGCGGCCGGCGCTGGCCTCGACATCGCTCTGGCGGGCGAGCGGGTCGTCCGAGATCGCCAGCTCCGTCGCCTGCAGGCGCTTGATCTCGTCGCGCAGGCGCGCGGCGGTCTCGAATTCGAGGTCGGCCGCGGCCTCGCGCATGCGCTTCTCGAGATCGGCGATCGCGGCCTTGAGGTTGTGGCCGGAGGCCGGCGCCACCAGCCCCTTGTCGACCGTGACATGGTCGCGCTCATAGACCGAGCCGAGGATGTCGCCGATGGCGCGCTTGATCGTCTGCGGCGTGATGCCGTGCTCTTCGTTATAGGCGACCTGCTTCTCGCGGCGGCGGTTGGTCTCCGCCATCGCCCGCTCCATCGAGCCGGTGATGTGGTCGGCATAGAGGATGACCTTGCCGTCCACGTTTCGCGCGGCGCGGCCGATGGTCTGGATCAGCGAGGTCTCGGAGCGCAGGAAGCCCTCCTTGTCGGCGTCGAGGATGGCGACGAAGCCGCATTCGGGGATGTCGAGGCCCTCGCGCAGCAGGTTGATGCCGACCAGCACGTCGAAGGCGCCGAGCCGCAGATCGCGCAGGATCTCGATGCGCTCGATCGTGTCGATGTCGGAGTGCATGTACCTGACGCGAATGCCGTTCTCATGCAGGTATTCGGTGAGGTCCTCGGCCATGCGCTTGGTCAGCACGGTAACGAGGGTGCGGTAGCCCTTCTCGGTGACCTCCTTGATCTCGTCGAGCAGGTCCGCGACCTGGTGCTTGGCCGGGCGGATCTCGACCGGCGGGTCGATCAGCCCCGTGGGCCGGATGACCTGCTCGGTGAAGACGCCGCCGGTCTGGTTCATCTCCCAGCCGCCGGGCGTGGCCGAGACATGCACCGACTGGGGCCGCATCGCGTCCCATTCCTCGAAGCGCAGCGGCCGGTTGTCCATGCAGGAGGGCAGGCGGAAGCCGTATTCGGCCAGCGTCGCCTTGCGGCGGAAGTCGCCGCGATACATGCCGCCGATCTGCGGCACGGTGACGTGGCTCTCGTCGGTGAATACGAGCGCGTTGTCGGGCAGGTATTCGAACAAGGTCGGCGGCGGCTCGCCCGGCTTGCGGCCGGTGAGATAGCGCGAATAGTTCTCGATGCCGTTGCAGGAGCCGGTGGCCTCGATCATCTCGATGTCGAAGGTGCAGCGCTGGTCGAGACGCTGCGCCTCCAGATAACGGCCCATGCGATTGAGCTCGTCGAGGCGGCCGCGCAGCTCCTCCTTGATCGACTTCACCGCCTGCGTCAGCGTCGGGCGCGGCGTGGTGTAGTGCGAATTGCCGTAGACCTTGATGAATTCGAGCTCGCCGGTTTTTTGTCCCGTTAGGGGATCAAACTCGGATATCGACTCGACCTCGTCGCCGAACAGGCCGATGCGCCAGGCGCGGTCCTCATAGTGCGCCGGGAACAGCTCGATGACGTCGCCGCGTACGCGGAAGGTGCCGCGGGCGAAATCGCCGAGGGTGCGCTTGTATTGCAGGGCGACGAGATCGGCGATGAGCTGGCGCTGCTCGATGCGCTCGCCCAGCTTCACCGAGAAGGTCATCGCCGTATAGGTCTCGACCGAGCCGATACCGTAGATGCAGGAGACGGAGGCGACGATGATCACGTCGTCGCGTTCGAGCAAAGAGCGCGTCGCGGCGTGGCGCATGCGGTCGATCTGCTCGTTGATCGAGGATTCCTTCTCGATATAGGTGTCCGAGCGCGGAACGTAGGCCTCCGGCTGGTAGTAGTCGTAATAGGAGACGAAGTACTCGACCGCGTTGTCGGGGAAGAAGCTCTTGAACTCGCCGTAGAGCTGCGCCGCCAGCGTCTTGTTCGGCGCCAGCACCAGCGCCGGGCGCTGCGTCTTCTCGATGACCTGCGCCATGGTGAAGGTCTTGCCCGAGCCGGTGACGCCGAGCAGCACCTGGTCGCGCTCCTGCCGGCGGATGCCGTCGACGAGATCGGCGATCGCGGTGGGCTGGTCGCCGGCCGGCTCGAACTCCGAATTCATGCGGAAGCGGATGCCGCCTTCCGATTTCTCGGGGCGCGGCGGGCGATGCGGCGTCCAGGCCTTGCCCGGATCGATGAAGGGGCTGCCGGTCTCCAGCAGCGCCTGCAGCGAGGTCGCAGTGGCGGCCGCCGCACCCTCGGCGCCGGCGAAGGCGGAATCGGCCTTCTTCGAGAGCTTCTTCTTCGGCCTGTCATCGCCGTCGCCCGGGCGCGCCTCGGCCTCGTAGCCGGCCTGCGGCGTGTCCTTGAAGCCGGAGGCCCCGCCCGGCACCGCCGTGCCGCGGTTGATCGCGGGGTTCAGCAGATCGGCGAGATAGCCCTCGAGCGGCTTCAGCTCCGGCTTCGACGCCTTGGAGTTCGGCGTGCGGGTGCTGGCCGGCTTCTTCACGGCTTTCGGCTTGGTCGCGGTGGTGTCGGAGCTTTTCGGCATGGCCGCAATATGGGGCGGAACGGCCGGGGATGCGAGGGGGCACGACGCCTCGCGGGCGCGATTGGTGACAGCAGTTGACAGGAGAGGCTTATGCAATCTTAGATTGCATATATGACGATAATACAACCTGGGGAGACGGGCCATGTCGGGGGGCGGGTCCGAGGCGGATGCGGCGGAGGTCGAGGCCTTCATCGCCCGCTGGCGCGTATCGGAAGGGGCGGAGCGCGCGGCCTATGCGCAGTTCCTCAGCGAACTCTGCCGGCTGATCGGCGTCGAGGCGCCGCTGCCGCCGACCAGCGATTCCGACGCGGTGACCTATCGCTTCGAGTACCCCGTGCGCTTCCCGGATGGGCAGGGCGGCTCCACCACGGGACGGATCGACCTCTACCGGAAGGGAGCCTTCGTCCTCGAGGCCAAGCAGAGCCGGCTGAAGGGGCAGGCGAAAGAGGTCCTGCCGGCGCAGGGCGCCCTGCCCTTCGCGGAGCCGGCGGGCCCGCGCGGCCGACGCGGCGCCGACCGGGCCTGGGACGTGCTGATGCTGAATGCAAGGCGCCAGGCGGAGGATTACGCCAAGGCGCTCCCGGCCCCGCATGGCTGGCCGCCCTTCCTGATCGTCTGCGATGTCGGGCACTGCTTCGAATTCTACGCCGACTTCACCGGCCAGGGTAAGAACTACGTCCAGTTCCCGGATCGGCAGAGCTACCGCGTCTACCTCGACGATCTACGGGATGAGGCCGTGCGCAAGCGCCTCGCCGCGATCTGGACCGAGCCGCTCGCGCTCGACCCGGCCCGCCATGCCGCCCGTGTCACCCGCGCCATCGCCGAAAGGCTGGCCGCGGTCTCGAAGGCGCTGGAGCGCGCGCATGACCCCGAGGAGGTCGCGCTCTTCCTGATGCGCTGCCTGTTCACGATGTTCGCCGAGGATGTCGGGCTGATCCGCAAGGACGCCTTCAAGGCGCTGCTGCGCGAGTGCCGCGACGACCCCGCATCCTTCCTGCCGCTGGTCGCGGAACTCTGGCAGGCGATGGACAAGGGCGAATACTCGACCTCCGTGCGCGAGAGGATGAAGCGCTTCAACGGCAAGCTCTACGAGGATGCGAGGGTGTTCGCGCTCGGGCGCGAGGAGATCGGCGAGTTGCTCGCCGCGGCCGAGCATGACTGGAAGGAGGTCGAGCCCGCGATCTTCGGCGCGCTGCTGGAACAGGCGCTGGACCCGGAGGAGCGCGCGCGGCTCGGCGCCCATTACACGCCGCGCGCCTATGTCGAGCGGCTGGTCGTGGAGACCGTCATCGGCCCGCTGCGGGAGGATTGGCGGGCCGTCCTCGGCGCGGCGCAGCAGGCACGCGACGGCGGCGACGCGCGCAAGGCGCTGGCTCTGGTCGAGCAGTTCCACGAGGCGCTTTGCACCACGCGGGTGCTCGATCCGGCCTGCGGGACGGGAAACTTCCTGCACGTCGCGCAGGAGCTGATGAAGAAGCTGGAGGGCGAGGTGCTGGATGCGGCGGGCGAGCTCGGCCGCAACGAGGAGCTGTCGGGCTTCGCCGCCCACCATGTCGGGCCGCATCAATTCCTCGGCATGGAAACCAACCGTCGCGCCGTCGCCATCGCCGATCTCGTACTCTGGATCGGCCATCTGCAATGGCATTTCCGGACCCGTGGCTTCGCACCGCGCGAGCCGATCCTGGAGAAGCTCGACCATATCCATAAGCGCGACGCGGTGCTGTGCTGGGACGGCTGGCCGGTCCCGCAATGGCGCGACGGCAGCGAGGCCTTGCCGAATCCGCGCCGTCCGGAATGGCCGGAGGCCGAGTTCATCGTCGGCAATCCGCCCTTCATCGGCGGCAAGGACCTGCGGAACCGGCTCGGCAGCGTCTATGCCGAGGCGCTTTGGGCGGCGCATCCGCAGATGAACGAGAGCGCCGATTTCGTGATGTATTGGTGGGACCGGGCGGCCGAAGTCCTGACCCGGCCAGGCACGAGGCTCAGGCGTTTCGGCTTCGTCACCACCAACTCGATCACCCAGCTTTTCCAGCGCCGGACCGTGGAGCGGCACCTCAACGGCAAGCGGTCGCTCTCACTCGTCATGGCGATCGCGGATCATCCCTGGATCAAGGTGGGCAAGGACGCAGCCGCGGTGCGCATCGCGATGACGGTGGCGCAAGCCGGACGGTGCCAGGGCAAGCTGTTCGAGGTCGTGTCGGAGTCCGGCCTCGACACCGATCAGCCACAGATCGAACTGAGCGAACGGGAAGGACGGATCAATTCCGATTTGACCATCGGAGTGGACGCCGGCACAGCCGCAGGTCTCCGGGCTAATGCCGCTCTCAGTTCCCGCGGGGTGATGCTGTTCGGGGCCGGTTTTATCGTCAGCGCACAACAGGCGCGCACTTTAGGACTTGGGCGGCGGACGGGATTGGAACATCACATTCGCGCCTATCGAAACGGCCGCGACCTGACCGCTCGCCCTAGAGATGTGATGGTCGTCGACCTTTATGGTCTCAAACCGGACGAGGTCAGGGAGCGCTATCCCGAGGTCTATCAGCACCTGCTCCGAACTGTGAAAGTAGAGCGCGATCGCAACAGAGATGCCGACATCAAAGCGCGCTGGTGGCTATTCGGCCGGACGCGCGATGAAATTCGTCCCGCCCTCGCTCACCTCCAACGCTACATCGCCACGGTGGAGACGGCGAAGCACCGCGTTTTCCAGTTCCTCGACGCGTCGATTCTGCCTGACAACAAACTCATAGCCATTGGCCTTTCAGATGCTTACGCGCTCGGGGTATTATCGTCCTCGATCCACGAAAATTGGTATCTCGCGAGCGCGGGCAAGCTCGGCGTCTACGCCCGCGATGCTGTCTACGTGAAATCGCGCTGCTTCGATCCCTTCCCGTTCCCCGATGCGAGCGATCTTCAGAAGGAGGCCATTCGCCGGCCGGCCGAGGCGCTGGATGGCTTGCGCAAGCAGGTTCTGGCCGATCATCCCGATCTCACCCTGACCAAGCTCTACAATGTGCGCGAGGCGATCCTGGCGGGGCGTGCGCTGACCACAGCTGAGGACGATATTCGCGACCGTGGGCTGGTTTTGATCCTGAACGAATATCATGACGCCATCGATGCGGCCGTGGCAGCTGCCTATGGCTGGCCGGCCGATCTGGGCGAGGAGGAGGTTCTGGCGCGGCTTGTCGCCCTGAACCGCCACAGGACGCAGGAGGAGGCGCGCGGCACCGTGCGCTGGCTCAGGCCGGACTACCAGCGCCCGCGCTTCGGCGGTGCCGGCAAAGGCGGCGAGCAGATCGAGGCGGATGGGCTGGTCGCGGCGCTTCCGGCCAATGCCGGGCGTCCGGTCTTCCCGACCGACCCGGTGGAGCGGGTGGCCAGCGTCTTGTCCGCGCTGGGCTCCGCCCCGGCGGCGCTCGACGCGGCGGCGATCGCCGGCCGCTTCCGGCAGGGCCGCAAGGTGGAGCGCGCGGTGCGCGATATCCTGGTGTCGCTGACACGAGTCGGCGAAATCTCGACCACGGATGGTGGCGTGAGCTTCGTGCGCAGGTTGATGGCCACCGGCTGAGGCTTGGGAGCTTGCTGGGTTCTGACGGAACCACGCCGTCATTCCGGGGCTTCGCGTCGGCGAAGAGCCTGGAACCCATGAACACGGGAACGGACGAGAAGATTCGTCCGGTCGGCGCTCCTTTGATGGGCTGTCATGTTCATGGGTTCCAGGCTCGGGCCTGCAGCCCGCCCCGGAATGACGGCGTGGTTCCGCATAGAACAACGTGCCAGCGGCGTCAGGCGCGCTTCTGCTCCCGGTCGCCGGCCCGCTCCAGCTCGGCCTTCTTGCGCTCGCACCAGTCGCGGCCCTCGTCGCCGCCCCAGAGCAGCCAGGCGATCCAGCCGGCCGAAGGGTTATCCCTGTCGCCGAAGCCCTTGGCCTGACAATCGACCGCGTGACGCGCGAAATAGCTCGCCATGCGCCGGACGGTGTCCTCGCTCAATGTCCGTCGATGGCTGAGGTCGCGGGCGCGCGCGACGCCGATCTGCGTGCCGCCGCGATTGAATTGCTGGCGCAGCCTGAGGCCTTTCGCGGCCGCCTTGGCGACGGCCTCGGGCGGGGTGAGATCGACATGCTTCATTGCAGCCGCTCCAGCTCGGTATGGGATTTGAGCGCGTAGCCACCATGGGCCTGCGTCATGAGATAGGCCGGTTTCGCCTCGGTGGCATTGCGGCGGACACGCGTGCCCTTGATCGTGCGGCTCACCGGCCGGGTGAAGACCTGCTCGACCCGGCCGCGCGCGCGATGAGCGCCCCCAGCGCCATGTGACATCGGTTCCCGGCTTCAAGGCCTCGGTCATGCCCGGACTCTCCTGCTGCGATGCTGAAGCAACGCAGCGGGCGGGCCGAGGTTCAGCCGCGATCGCCGGACCCGCGCAACCAGCTTTCGATTCCCGCGGCCGCGGCGACGCCCGTGGCGAAGCAGCCCTGCAGCAGATAGCCGCCCGTCGGCGCCTCCCAGTCGAGCATCTCGCCGGCGACGAAGATTCCGGGCAGGCGCTTCAGCATAAAGCCGGCATCGACCGCATCGCGCGCGACACCGCCGGCCGTCGAGATGGCGCGGGCGATCGGCATGGCCGCGCCGAGACGCAGCGGCAACGCCTTGATCAGCACAGCCAGGCGCTCCGGCTCATCATGAAGCGCGGTTCCAGCGACCTCGCGCAACAGAGCGACCGCGACCGGCGAGAGGCCCGCTGCCTTGCGCAGATGGTTGCTCAGCGTCTCGCCCTTGCGGCGCTTGCCGAGGCGGGTGGCGAGGGCTTCCGCCGTGAGATCGGGACGCAGATCGACCTCGATCTCCGCCGCGCCGTCGCGCAGGATCGCCTCGCGGATCGGGCCCGAGAGCGCGTAGATCACGCCGCCCTCGATGCCCTCGGCATCGATCATGGCCTCGCCGGCCGCCTGCTCACCCGCGAAACGGACGACGACGCGCTTCAGCGGCTGGCCGGCGAAGCGCTCCTTCATCAGTTGCGACCAGGCAACCGTGAAACCGCCATTGGCGGGCTTCAGCGGGGAAACGACGACATCGCGCTCCGCCAATAGAGGCACCCAGCCGCCATCGGAGCCGAGCCGCGGCCAGCTCGCGCCACCGAGCGCGAGCAGCGTCGCGTCGGGGCGGATGGCTTCGGTTTCACCACTCGCCAGGCGGAAGGTCAGCGCGCCCGCTGCATCCCAGCCCGTCCAGCTCCTGCCCGCCGCGAGACGCACGCCCAACCCATCGAGCCGGCCGAGCCAGGCGCGCAGCAGCGGAGAGGTTTTCATGGCGCGCGGGAAGACCCGGCCGCTGGAGCCGACGAAGGTGTCGGCGCCGAGTTCGTCGGCCCAGTCGCGCAGGGCCTGCGGCGGGAAGGCGTGCAGGGCCGGTTCGAGCCAGCCGCTGGCTTCGCGATAGCGCCGGAGAAAGGCGTCGAGCGGCTCGGAATGGGTCAGGTTCAGGCCGCCGCGCCCGGCCAGCAGGAACTTGCGGGCAGGCGAGGTCATGCGCTCGTGGATCGTGACGCGGTGCCCGGCCGCGGCCAGCCGCTCGGCGGCGATCAGGCCGGCCGGGCCGGCGCCGATGATGGCGATATCGGGCATGCGTCAAACCTTCATCAATCATCCCGGGTGACGAGAGGGAGACCCGGGATCCACGCCTGAACCTTCGGAAGAAGCGATCTGGCATGGATCCCGGATCGGTGCGGCTGAAGCCGCTTGTCCGGGATGACGGCGTTGTTTCTGTAAGGCATGGCTTTAGACTGGCGCACCCGCCGCGCAAAGCCCCGAACGCCCATGCCCGCCATCGCCGCCTATATCGGCGCCGCGCTCTGCGAGCCGGATCGCGGGGACCTGACCGGCGGGATCGTCTGCCTCACCGGAGCCGCGATCATCCTCGCGGCGCCGAGGTGACCCGGCGCCGGCTTACCCGGCTCTCAAAGCTCCACCGTCATTCCGGGGCATTGCGCAGCAATGAGCCCGGAACCCATGAACACCATAGGTGCCGGAGCGGAACGACGGCTGCCGCGCCTTGCTTCTTTTCCGAGACGTCGTGTTCATGGGTTCCGGGCTCGGCCCTGTGGGCCGCCCCGGAATGACGACACCGTTGTGGAGCGCGCGCTCTACCCCCCCGAATGGGGCGACGGAATGAGCACGGTCGGCGTCTCGCGATTGCGGGCCGCTTCCTTGGTCTCACGCAGGCGGCTCTCGCGCAGCTCGTGGGCGCTCTCGAGGATCGGATAGGCGATCGAGACGACGTGGCCGTGGATGCGCTTGAGGTCGCGGATGATGTCGAGATGGATCGCGCTGGTCTCGATCGATTCCGGCCGGCCGGAGCGCAGGCGCTGGAAATGGCTGTCGGCGGCGTGGCGCTCGGCCTCGCGCATCGCCGCCTTGTCGGCGAAGAGCTGGCGGGCGAGCACGAGGTCGCGGGTGGCGAAGACGTTGAGGGCGAGCGCCAGCGCCGAGGCGACGCGCTGATGGAACTGGCGGATCTCGCCGAGCCCCTCCGGCGAGAAGGTGTAGCGCTTGCGGATCTTCTTCTCGGCGAGCTCGCGCAGATTCTTGTCGATGATGTCGCCGATATGCTCGAGATTGGTGATCAGCGTGATGATCTCGAACAGGCGGCGGCTCTCCTCCTCGGTCAGCTCGTTGCGAGAGACCTTGACCAGATAGAGCTTGATCGATTCGTGGATGGTATCGACGCCGTCATCGGCCTGGGCGATGGCACGGGAGAGCTTGAGCTCGTCCTTCTCCAGCAGGGTCATGGTGTCGCGCAGCATGACCTCGACGCGGTCGCCGAGACGTAGCGCCTCGCGCATGGCGCCGGCCAGAGCCTCTGTCGGGCTGTCGAGCGCGTTGGGGTCGAGATAGCGCGGCGCCACGGCCTCGGCCTTATCGTTCTTGCCGGGCATGAAGCGCTCGACCAGCGATGAGATCGGCTTGACGAAAGGCAGGAAGACGAGCGCACCCACAAAGTTCAGCGCGACGTGGAACTCGATCGCGAGGCGCGCATCGGCAGAGGGCAGGCTGAGCAGCCAGGCCGAGAGCGGGCCGACGAAGGGCAGCACGGCGATCGCCAGCACGAGCCGGGTCAGCAGGTTGCCGACGGCGGCGCGGCGCTGGGCGGCGGGCGCGCCAAGCTGGTCGAGCACCGGGATCAGCGCATTGCCGAGATTGGCGCCGATGACCAGCGTCAGAGCCGTCGCCGGCGGGAACAGGCCTGAGGAAGCGAAGGTCGCGACCAGCAGGATGATGGCGATGCTGGAATGCACCATCCAGGTCGCGGCGATGGCGACGAGCACGGCGAGCAGCGGCTCACTGCCGAGGGCGCCGAGCACGACGCGGAAGGTCGGCGACTGGGCGAGCGGGGCGGCGGCCGTATTCAGTTCGATCAGCGAGAGCAGGATCAGGCCGATGCCGACGAGGACGCGGCCGATATTGCGCGGGCGCTCCATCGCCTCGCTCGACAGATACATCGCGACGCCGATGGCGATGCACAGGCCCCAGAGCCAGCCGAGATCCATCGAGATGACGAAGGCGGCGAGCGCCGTGCCGAGATTGGCACCGAGCAGGACCGCGAGCGCCATGGCCGAGCCGATCAAGGCCTGACCGGCGAAGGAGGAGACCAGCAGAGTCGTCGCCGTGGAACTCTGCAGCACCATGGTGACGACGATGCCGCTGCCGAAAGCGGCGAAACGATTGCGGGTGAAACTCTGCAGCGCATGCCTGAGCTGGGAGCCGAAGGCGCGCATCGCGCCCGTTCGGACCAGCCTGACCGCCCAGATCAGCAGCGCGACGCCGCCGGCGAGGTGGAGCAGGATGTTGGTAGCGCTTTCGCCCGTGGCCATTTCAGTGCGGTCTTTCCCCGTTTTGGGTGATCATGTGTCAGCAGAATCTATCATTTTTTGATTAGCCAACTCAACAGAAATAACGCCTGAAAGTGCCGAGAATGCGGCAGAACGCCCATTCGGATGGCATACGAACGTTGATTTTTATCGATCTTCGCCCGGCTCAGTTGGGCGGAATCAGCGTCACGCCCGATTTCGCAAAGGAAACCGCGACCGGCGCGCCCTGCTCCAGCAGATCGCGGGCGCCGTATTGCACCACGAAGAGCTCGCCGACCTCGGTTTCGACCATGATGTCGAGATGGTTGCCGAGATAGGCGCATTTGCGGATCGTGCCGGGCAGCGAGCCAGCCAGGCCGGCCTCGCCGAGCAGCAGGGATTCAGGCCGGATCGCGACCTTGGCCGGACCGGGGCCGAGCCCGCGCGCCGGCAGCGAGACGGTGGTCGAGCCGATGCCGACATCGGCGCGGCCATCGGCCACGGCCTTCACGGTGACATCCACCAAATTGGCATCGCCGATGAAGTCGGCGACGAAGGCGTTGGAGGGCTGCTCGTAGAGGTCCCGCGGCGCGCCCTCCTGCGCGATCCGCGAATTCGACATCACGATGATGCGGTCGGAGACGGCCAGCGCCTCCTCCTGGTCATGGGTGACGTAGGCCACGGTCAGGTTGAGATCCTGCTGCAATTCGCGGATTTCCTCCCGCACCCTCCGGCGCAGCTTGGCGTCGAGGTTGGAGAGCGGCTCGTCGAAGAGCAGCACCTGCGGCTCCAGCACGAGGGCGCGCGCCACGGCGACGCGCTGCTGCTGGCCGCCGGAGAGCTCGGAGGGGTAGCGGCTCTCGAAGCCCTTGAGGCCGACCAGCGCCAGCTTATCCAGCGCCATCTGCTTCGCCTGCTCCTTGCCGAGCCCTTTCACTGTGGGACCGTAGGCCGCGTTCTCCAGCACGCTCATATGCGGGAAGAGCGCATAGGACTGGAAGACCATGGAGACGTCGCGGTCGGCAGCGGACAGCTTGGTCACGTCATTGCCGCCGATCAGAATCTGGCCCTCGCTGGCGATCTCGAGGCCGGCGATCATGCGCAAAGTCGTGGTCTTGCCGCATCCTGAGGGCCCGAGCAGCGTGACGAGCTTGCCGGCTTCGATGGTGAAATTGACGTTGTCGACCGCCGTCACCGCGCCGTAGCGCATGGAGACGTTACGGAACTCGACAGAAGCGGGACCGGCCTTCGTCAACTTGTTGCTCCCTGGGTGATTGGGTCGGAGACCGAGCTGGATAGTGCCACGACCTTGCGGCGGCCGAGCTTGCGCTCGCCGACGCCGAACTGGATGAGGCCGATGCCGAGCGCCATGAAGACGATCAGCACCGAGGAATAGGCGATGGCGAGGCCGAACTCGCCGGCCTCCACGCGGCCGACAATATAGGCGGTGGAAAGGTTGTACTCGGCCGAGACCAGGAAGATCACCGCGCTGACCGCCGTCATCGAGCGCACGAAGCTGTAGACCAGCGCCGAGACCAGCGCGGGCTTCAAGAGCGGCAGCACGACGCGCCAGAGCGTGGTGAAGCTGCGGGCGCGCAGCGTCGTCGAGGCCTCGTCCAGGCTCTTGTCGATCTGCGACAGGCCGGCGATGCCGGAGCGCACGCCGACCGGCATGTTGCGGAAGACGAAGGCGATGATGAGGATCAGCCCCGTGCCGGTGATCTCGACCGGCGGCACGTTGAAGGCGAGGATATAGGCGACGCCGAGCACCGTGCCGGGAATGGCGAAGGAGAGCATCGTCGCGAATTCCAGCCCGCCGCGGCCGCGGAAGCGCTGGCGCGTCAGCAGATAGGCGGTCAGCAGGCCGATGATCGCCGTCAGCGGCGCCGAGATCGCCGCGACCTTGATGGTGGTGAAGAAGGACGGCCAGGCCGAGCCCTGGAAATAGATGCCGTTGCTGAAGTCGATGGCGAAGCCGGTCGTGTAATGCTGCAGGGTCGGCGTGAAATCCCGGCCCATGTTGCGGACGAAGCCGCCGACCAGGATGACGACGTAGATCACCAGCGTCAGCGCGACCCAGGGCACGATCACGGCCGCCGACAGCCAGGTGATGCGGCGCGGCAGCGGCGTCGGCAGGCCGGCATCGCCCTTGCCGGTCACGGTCGTATAGGATTTGCCGCCGAGCCAGCGCTGCTGCACCCAGAAGGCGCCGAGCGTGAAGGCGAGCAGCACGATGGCGAGCACCGCCGCCTGCCCCTGATTGTAGGAAGCGCCGACCACCGCGAAGAAGATCTTGGTGGAGAGCACCTCGAAATTGCCGCCGAGCACCAGCGGATTGCCGAAATCGGCCATGCTCTCGACGAAACCGAGCAGGAAGGCGTTGGCGATGCCGGGCTTGAGCAGCGGCCAGGTCACGGTGCGGAAGGTCTGCCAGCGCTTGGCGCCGAGCGTCTGCGAGGCTTCCTCCAGGCTTGGGCTGATGCCCTGGACGACGCCGATCAGCACGAGGAAGGCGATCGGCGCGAAGGCGAGCACCTGCGCCAGCAGCACGCCCGGCAGGCCGTAGAGCCAGCGCGAGCGCGGGATGGCGAACCATTCGTAGAGCATCGTCGAGATGGCTCCCGCCCTGCCGAAGAGCAGGATCAGCGCCAGGCCGATGACGAAGGGCGGCGTGATGATCGGCAGCACCGTCAGCGCGCGCATGATGCGCTTGCCCGGCATGCCGGTGCGCAGGATGAGAAGCGCGCAGGCAAGGCCGAGCAGCGTGGTGATGACGCCGCAGAGCACGGCGAGGACCAGCGTGTTCCAGGCGACGCCGCAATTGGTGTTGCTGGTGACGCAGCCCAACCCCCAGATCGAGGAATCGAGGAAGCGCGCGATGAAGGCCGAGGGCGCGAAGGCGCCGCTCTGGTCGACCAGGGCGCTCTTCAGGATGATCGCCACCGGGAAGAAGATGAAGATGCCGATCAGCAGGACGACGAGGCCGATCGTCGAGACGGTGAAGAGGTCGCCCCGGCAGACGCCGCGATAGGCGAGGCCGTGGCAGAGCAGGAAGAGCAGCGACAGCAGCGTCACGAAGGCGCCGCCGCCGATGCCGCGCTGGGCGGCGCCGGCGCCGGCGAGCAGCGCCGCGAGCCATGGAATGCCCTGGTCCTGCAGGACGATGGAGAAGGCCTGGGCGAAGAACAGGACCATGCCGAGCAGGCCCGCCCAGACCAGAACGCGCGCCGTGCGCTGCCGGTCATGACTACCGACAAAGGCCGTCGCCGCTGCCAGCGCAATGCCGACCGGCAGGAGCCAGGGCGTCTGGCGCGAAAGAGCCAGCGCCAGCGCGCTGCCGGCCTTGCCGAACGGGTATTCGCCGAGCCAGCCCCAGCTCGTCAGGCTCATGCCCTCGACGAGATACCAGGGCATCAGCGCATAGCCGAGCCAGCCGATCAGCAGCACGAGTCGCGTCGCTGGCGCCATGGTTGCCCTGTCCCCTCGTGGAAAGCGATCCGGGCCGGTTCGCGCCGGCCTTCACGGTTCTTGATGCGATTCTGTAGGAGCCCCGCAACCGTCATTCCGGACGGAGCGGAGCGGAGATCCGGGATCCATGCCTGAACGTTAAGCGGAAGCGCTCTGGCATGGATCCCGGGTCAAGCCCGGGATGACGGCGGAGGTTCGGAGGTGAACCTCCCGACGTCTCACCGAAGGACGGCGCCGATTACTTCGGCAGCGCCTTCACTTCCTTGTCCCACTTGGCGAGCAGGCGGTTGCGCTCGGCCGAGGAGCCGTATTTCACGAAGTCGTAGTTGATCAGCTTCATCTGATCCATCTTCGGCGACTGCGCCGGCACCGGCGAAGCCTTGTTCGACGGCACCTGATAGGACTTGGCCGGGGCGGCCAGCGCCTGGGCGGCCGGGGTCAGGGCCCAGTCGTAGAACTTCTTGGCGTTGTCGAGATTGCGCGCGCCCTTGACGATCGACATCGAGCCGATCTCGTAGCCCGTGCCCTCGCAGGGCGCGACCGGCTTGATCGGGTCGCCCTGCACGGCGAAGACCACCGCGTCATGGATGAAGACGATGCCGACGGCGGTCTCGCCGAGGCTCGCCGCCTTGGCCGGAGCGGCGCCCGACTTGGTGTACTGGCTGATGTTCTTGTGCAGGGCCTTGAGATACTCGAAGCCCTTCTCCTCGCCCATCAGCTGCACGACGGTGGCGAGCAGGTTGTAGGCGGTGCCGGACGAGTTGGGATCGGCGACCTGGACGTCGTCCTTGAGCTTGGCGTTGAGCAGGTCGGCCCAGCATTTCGGCTCGGGGATGCCCTTGGCCTTGATCTGCTCGGTGTTGAAGCCGAAGCCGAGCGCGCCGGCATAGATGCCGATGGAACGCTGCTTGGCGGCCTTCCACTGGTCTAGCGCCCAGCTGTTCAGCTCCGCGTTCTTGGGCGATTCATATTCGAGGGTCAGCCCCTCCTCCGCCGCCTGCAGATGCGGATCGCCGGTGCCGCCCCACCAGATGTCGCCGCGCGGATTGGAGGATTCGGCCTTGAGCTGGGCATAGATCTCGCCCGCCGATTTGCGGGTCATCGCGACCTTGATGCCGGTGTCCTTCTCGAAGGCCGTCGACATGGCGCGGCACCATTCCTCCTGGACGCCGCAATACATGACGAGCGACCCTTGAGCGCGGGCCGGCGTGGCGGCGAAGGCCGCGGTGGCGAGCGCGGCGAAGAGCCCCGCCTTGAGCCAGGATTTCGACTGCATGGTAACCTCCCTGATCGGATCTCTTGTTTTTGTGGCTTGAGACGAAGCTGAGACGACTTCTCCGAAAGATCAATCAAATATCGTGCTGGCTAAACGATTCCGGTGATCTCCTTCAGCACCGGTGCCAGCTCCGGCGTGCAGCATAGGATCGGATTGCCCTTGGCGATCCCTTCGCCGGCGAAAAAATCATTGATGTGAGCGCCGGCCTCGCTGGCGATGACGATGCCCGCCGCGACGTCCCAGGCGTTGATGTGAAGTTCGGCATAGGCGTCGCTGCAACCGCCGGCGACATGGCAAAGGCCGAGAGTGCCGGAGCCGCCGCGCTTCATCGCCGCGCCCGCCGCATAGCCCCGCTCGATCACCTTCAGGTAGTTCTGCGCGGGAATGCGGGTCGACCAGCCGAGCTCGACGGAGGAGCGGGCTATGTCGGCCGCCCCCGAAACCTTGATCGGATCGCCATTCAGCGTGGCGCCGACGCCGCGCCGCGCGGCATAGACCTCGCCGAGCGCAGGCGCGGCCACAACCCCGATCGCCGGCTGCCGCTGCGAGAGGAAGCCGATGGAGATGCACCAGTTGCGGTCGCCATGGGCGAAGTTGGCGGTTCCGTCGATCGGATCGAGAATCCAGACGGCGTCGGAGGCCTCGCCGCCGCCTTCCTCGCCGATGACGGAATCGTTCGGGAACAGCGTGGAAAGCCGCTGGCGCAGGAAGTCCTCGACCTTGCCGTCGGCGACGGTCAGCCAGTCCTGTGCGCCCTTCATGGTGACGCCGAGCGACTCGCGCTTGTTGAAATAGCCCAGCGCCAGATGGCTTGCCTCGGCCGCGAGGCCGAGCGCCGCATAATACCGCAGATCGCGTTCCGCCGGGGTCATCGCACCACCAGCCATCACTTGGCTCCCAGATCGACGCGGACCGGCTTGCCGGTCTGTGCCGATTCCGTCGCGGCATCGGCCAGAATCTGGGCCTTCAGCCCGTCGAGGCCGGTCGGCGACGCCATAGCCTTCCCGTTGCAGGCGGCGATGAAGGCGTCGAGCTCGGCGCGATAGGCGGCCGCATAGCGCTCGAGGAAGAAGTTCTGCACGGGATCGGCGCGGAAGCCCTGCCCCGTCGCGATCTCGACGGTCGTCTCGTGGATGTTGCCGGCACGCAGCATGCCCTTGGAGCCGTGGACCTCGATGCGCTGGTCATAGCCATAGGTCGCGCGGCGGGAATTCGAGATCTGGGCGATGCGGCCCGAGGCCGTCTTCATGACGACGGCGGCGGTATCGACGTCGCCGGCCTCGCCGATCGCCTTGTCGACGAGGGCGGAGCCGAGCGCGAAGACCTCGACCGGCTCCTCGGCCAAGAGGAAGCGCGCCATGTCGAAATCATGGATCATCATGTCGCGGAAGAGCCCGCCCGAGCGCTTGACGTAATCGACCGGCGGCGGCGAAGGATCGCGCGAGATCACCGTGACGATCTCGATCTCGCCGGCCTCACCCGCGCGCAGCCGCTTCTCCAGCGCCGCGAAATTCGGATCGAAGCGGCGGTTGAAGCCGATCATCAGCGGCTTGCCGGATTTGCCGACGATCTCCAGGCAGCGGCGGATGCGGGCGGCGTCGAGATCGACCGGCTTCTCGCAGAACACGGCCTTGCCGGCGGAGACTGCCTGCTCGATCAGATCGGCATGGGTGTCGGTCGGGGTGCAGATCAGCACCGCGTCGATGGCGGTGTCAGCGAGGATCGCCTCGGTGCTCGCGGCCTTCGCGCCGGTGGCGGCGGCGAGCGAGGCGGCGGCCTCCGGCATCGCGTCGGTGACGGCGACCAACTCGGCATCGCCGCGCGCGGCGACGTTCAGCCCGTGGATGCGCCCGATGCGGCCGGCGCCCAGCAATCCGATCTTCATGGTCGTCTTCAGTCCCGTGGTCATGTCCGGCGGCCGTCCTGCCGCGATTGGGCTCAGCGCGCTAGTCGTGCGCGCCGAGAATGTTCTGGTCGAAATCGATGTTGGCGCCGGTCATCAGCCCCGACTCGGCAGAAGCGAGATAGGCGACGGCCTTGGCGACCTCGCGCGGATCGATCAGCCGGCCGAAAGGCTGGGAGGCGGCGGCCTCGTCGAGCCAGCCATCCCTGGCGTCGTGGCGCAGCTTCATGATGGCGTCCTCACCCGGGGTCGCCATCCAGCCGATGTTCAGGCCGTTGACGCGGATGCGGTGCTTGATGAGGCCGTAGGCGACATTCTTGGTCAGCACCGCGAGCGCGCCCTTCGAAACGCTGTAGGCGGAGAGGAAAGGCTGACCGCCATGGGCCGACATCGACTGGATGTTGACGATCGCGCCCGCGATGCCCTGCCGCTGCATCAGCTCGGCCGCGCCCTGGATCAGGAAGAAGGGCGCTCGCAGGTTCACCGCCATGATGCGCTCGTAGAGCTCCGGCGACGTGTCGAAGATCGTGCCGCGATCGGTATCTCCGGCGGCATTGACGAGAATGTCGAGGCGGCCGAAGGCCTTCTCCGCCGCCGGGACGATCTGCCTGACGGCGTCGAGATCGGCGAGATCGACCTGATGGAAACGAGCGTCGCAGCCCTCAGTGCGCAGGCTCTCCGCCACCGCCTCGCCGCGCGCCGCGTTGCGCCCGGTCAGCAGCACGGCCTGCAGGCCGCGAGCGGCGAATTCGCGCGCGATCGCCTCGCCAAGTCCCTGGCTGGCACCGGTGACGACGGCGACCTTGCCGTGGAGATCACGGCTGAACACGCTGGCTTGCGGCAAGGAAGCTGCCTCCCGGAAAACGGCAGGAATTTTTTAGGCTTCCCGCTTATTGGAATAAATATTCCATTCTCGGCACGAACAAGTCAAGGCGCTCCGGCTGCACGCGTTGACAAAAGCCGCCGGGGGCGGTGTTTGATCCGGCATGGTCCAGCCGACCAATGAGCCAGGACAGCCCGGACGATCATGAGGACAGCGAGACCGAAGCGCCTTTCCCGGCCGCAACGTCGCTCACCGGCGGCAGCTTTCCGGCGCCCGGCCGGCCGAGGTTGACCGCAGCGCGTCGCGCGCAGCCGGCTCCTCGCTTCATGTCTTCATCTCTATCGTGAAAGGGCCGCCCCGGCGGGCGGCGCCAGCCATGCTCGATCTCAGCTCGAACCTGACCCTCTCCTGCCCGAACCGCCCCGGCATCGTCGCCGCCGTCTCCACCCTGCTGTTCGAGGCCGGCTGCAACATCCTCGACGCACAGCAATTCGACGACACCGAGTCCGACCGGTTCTTCATGCGCGTCGTCTTCAACCGGCTTGACGGCAGCCAGCCGCACGCGGCCATCGCGGAATCGCTCGCGGCGCTCGGCCGGCGCTTCGGCATGGAGCTCAGCCTGCACGAGGCCAGCCGCCGCAAGCGCGTCATGCTTCTGGTCTCGAAATTCGACCATTGCCTGGCCGACCTGATCTATCGCTGGCGGATCGGCGAATTGCCGATGGAGATCACCGGCATCGTCTCGAATCACGCGCGCGAGCATTTCGCCTCGACCGATCTGGGCGAGCTGCCCTTCCACCACCTGCCGGTCACCCGCCAGACCAAGATGGAGCAGGAGGCCGAGATCTGGCGGCGGATCCAGGACAGCCGGACCGATCTCGTGGTGCTCGCGCGCTACATGCAGGTCCTGTCCGACGGGCTTTCGGCCAAGCTCGCCGGGCGCTGCATCAATATTCACCATTCCTTCCTGCCCGGCTTCAAAGGCGCCAAGCCCTATCACCAGGCGCATGAGCGCGGCGTGAAGCTGATCGGCGCCACCGCCCATTACGTGACCTCGGATCTCGACGAAGGCCCGATCATTGAGCAGGACGTCGAGCGCATCTCGCACCGGGACACGCCTGACGATCTCGTCCGCAGGGGGCGCGACATCGAGCGGCGCGTGCTGGCGCGCGCCGTCCGCCATCACCTTGAGGACCGCATCATTCTCAACGGAAAGAAAACTGTCGTCTTTACGGATTGACCCGCATAAAATTGCAGCAAGATGCAGGCGCAAGGCACATTCATGCATACGCTCCCGCTTCCAGCCATCCGAGACCGTCACAGGGACATACCAGTCCCGCGCTGCACAGTTGACGCTTTCGTTGGCACATGCCTTGCTGAGGCCATCAACGAAAACACGGCGCGAAAGCGCCGGGGGATAATTTATTGTTTAAAGGTGGAGGCAATCCGATGAAAGAGCAGGAAATCCGCGGCCTCGTCGCGGATGTGAAGGAAGGCACGCTTTCGCGACGCTCCTTCATGCAAAAGATGGCGGCGGTGGGTATCGCCGCGCCGATAGCAAGCCAGATCCTCGTCTGGAACGATGTCGCGATGGCGAACGCCACGCTCGAATACAAGCCGACCAAGGCCGGTGGCGGCGGGCCGCTGAAGATCCTGCTCTGGCAGGCCGCGACCCTGCTCAACCCGCATTTCGCCTCCGGCACCAAGGACCAGATCGCCTCGCGCATCTTCTACGAGCCGCTCGCCGGCTGGGACAAGGAAGGCAACCTCATCCCCTGCCTCGCCGCCGAGGTGCCCACGAAGGCCAATGGCGGGCTCTCGGCCGACGGCACGGTCGTGACCTGGAAGCTGAAGCCCGGCGTGAAGTGGCATGACGGCAAGCCCTTCACCGCCGACGACGTGGTCTTCACCTGGGAATACGCCAAGGATCCGGCGACGGCCGCCTACACCACCGGCTCCTATACCAACATCAAGGTCGAGAAGGTCGACGACCTCACCGTCAAGGTCATCTTCCAGCAGCCGACGCCGTTCTGGGCCGACCCCTTCGTCGGCACCGTCGGCCAGATCCTGCCCAAGCACCGGTTCGGCGACTATGTCGGCGCCAAGTCGCGCGAGGCGCCGGACAACCTGAAGCCGATCGGCACCGGCCCCTACAAGTTCGTCGAGTTCAAGCCCGGCGACGTCCTGACCGGCGAGCGTTTCGTCGACTATCACATCAAGAACCAGCCCGCCTTCGACACGCTCGAGGTCAAGGGCGGCGGCGACGCAGTCTCGGCGGCGCGCGCCGTGCTGCAGACCGGCGAATATGACTATGCCTGGAACCTGCAGGTCGAGGACGAGGTCCTCAAGCGCATGGAGACCGGCGGTCGCGGCAAGATCAGCGCGGTCGCCTCGGGCGACATCGAGTTCATCATCCTGAACCCGACCGATCCGTGGACGGAAGTCGACGGCGAGCGCTCGAGCATCAAGACCAAGCACCCGACGCTGTCGGATCCGAAGGTGCGTGAGGCGATCAACCTCCTGATCGATCGCGACTCGATCCAGAAGTTCATCTATGGCCGCGGCGGCATCGCGACGGCGAGCTTCGTCAACGAGCCCAAGCAGTTCAAGTCGCAGAAGCTGAAATACGAGTTCAGCGTCGACAAGGCCAACAAGATCCTCGACGACGCCGGCTGGAAGAAGGGTGCCGACGGCATCCGCGAGAAGGACGGCAAGAAGCTCAAATACGTCTACCAGACCTCGATCAACGCCCCGCGCCAGAAGACCCAGGCCATCATCAAGCAGGCCTGCCAGCGCGCCGGCATCGATCTCGAGCTCAAGTCGGTCACGGCCTCGGTGTTCTTCTCGTCGGACGTCGCCAATCCCGACACCTACACCAAGCTCTATGTCGACATGGAGATGTACACGACGACCCAGCCCCAGCCCGATCCGGAGCGCTTCCTCAACCAGTTCGTCTCCTGGGAGGTCGCGACCAAGGAGAACAAGTGGCTCGGCCGCAACGTCTCGCGCTACACCGATCCGGCTGCCGACGAGGCCTACAAGGCCGCTCAGAAGGAGCTCGACCCGGCCAAGCGCGCCGCGCTGCTGATCAAGGTCAACGAGATCTTCTGCGAGGCCAACATCATCCTGCCGCTGCTGTCCCGCACCCGCGTGGCCGCATCGCTGAACAACCTTTCCCACGACCATTCCGGCTGGGACGTCGATACCTGGAACCTCGCGGCCTGGTATCGCAGCTAAGAGCCAGGCGGCCCCTCGCGGAGAGATTCGTC
>NZ_JBFUIF010000016.1:0-116261 GCF_056402015.1 Allobosea sp. P4_C6 | reverse complement strand
CGCGCGCGCCGCGCGGGTGCGGCAGGCGCAGGCCGCCGAGCGCGAGGGCGGCGCCCTGTCGCGGCCGGGGCGGGGGCTCAGCCCGGCTCCCCGGCGATGACGCCCTTGCGCAGCAGGAAGCAGCCATAGGGTCGGGGATCGCCGACCTGCACCACCGCGAAGGCGCCCCGCGCCGCCGCGTAGAAGGCGAAGCGCTCGATCCCCGCCAGCGGGGCGGGGCGGCCGAGCGCCGCATCGATCTCGCCTTGCACGGCCCGCTGCACATCCGGCAGCGCCGCCGCATCCCCCACCACCTCCATGCGCCTCAGCGGCTCCGGCTCGAAATCGTCGATCGGCAGCACCGAGAGGATGGCGCGCGCGGCGCGCTGCATCGTCAGGCCGGGCAGGCGGATCAGCCTGCCGCTCGTGGTCGAACTGGCGATCGTCTCGGCCGGGTGGTTGGCATCGACCAGCGCGAGGTCGTCGCCATGGCCCATGGCGGCAAGCACCCAGAGCAGGTCTGCGGAGAGCACGGGATCGAGGTTCTTCAGCATGGCGGGGTTCCTTGGCGAGCCCTCATCCTGAGGAGGCGCGTCAGCGCCGTCTCGAAGGATGCTCCAGGAGGCTCCTAAGCGAGCTGGATCATCCTTCGAGACGCGGCCTCACGGCCGCTCCTCAGGATGAGGGCTGAGAGGTGAAGTTGGCAATGGCGAGGCTGCCGGGCGGCGCCCCCTCTTCGTCAGGTAGATGCGGGCGGCGTTGCCGCCGAAGATCGCGGCGCGCTCGGCTTCGGAGAGCGTGGCGGTGAGCCGCTCGGCCGTGGCGAGCCACTGGTCATAGGAGGAGCGAAGCGTCGCGACCGGCCAGTCGCTGCCCCAGAGCAGGCGCTGCGGCCCGAAGCAGGCGAGGAGCTGGGCGACGGCCGGCGCCAGCGTCGCCTCGCGCCAGCCGGGCGGCGCCTCGGTGACGAGGCCGGAGAGCTTGCAGACGGTGTTCGGCCGCGCGGCCAGCGCCGCGATGCCGGCACGCCAGGCGGAGAGATCGGCGCCGGTGAGGTCGGGCTTGGCGCCGTGGTCGATGACGACCGGGAGCTCGGTCTCGCGCTCCAGCAGCGTGAGGAGGGCGGGTATCTGCGCCGGCTTCACCAGCGCGTCGAAGACGAGGCCGTGGGCCTTGAGCGCGGCGAAGGCGGGGGTAAGGTCCGGCCGCGCGAGCCAGTTCGGATCGGGAATGTCCTGCACCATCGGCCGCAGGCCCACCAGCAGCGGGTCGGCGGCGAGCGCGGCGATGCGGGCGGGGGCGTCGGGTGCCTCGAAATCGGCCCAGCCCACCACCCCGGCGACGAAGGGCGTCGCGGCGGCGAGCGCGAGCAGGTAGCGCGTCTCGGCCTCGGTCGGTGCGGCCTGGACCAGGATGGTCGAGGCGATGTCGTGCTGCGCGAGATGCGGGGCGAGGTCGGCGGGCTCGAAGTCGCGATGGATGGGCTTGAGCGCGGGCGTCAGCCAGCCATAATCGCCGCGGGCGAGCCGCCAGAAATGCTGGTGCGAATCGATGCGGGGCGGGCTCTTCACGGGCGGCTCTCGCGGATGGGCTCAAGGCCGGGCAAGGCCGGCGCGGCGCCACTATGTGCACGCCAACATGTTAGCTTGCAACCGCCTCGAAAGCGGATTAGCGTCCACCCCGATCGCGGGAGACGGAAGCGGTGCTTCCTTCCAGTTCCGCGCGACCTGAAAGCCCGCAAAGGGCAGCCTTTTGTCCTGGGGAGGACGCCGATGACCGATAGCATTCTGAAACCGACCCGCCGCGTTCTTCTGGGCGGCGCGGCCGCCGCGATCGCCTCGCCGCTCGTGCTGCGGAAGGCACAGGCGCAAGGCGCGTTCGACTGGAAGAAGTTCTCCGGCCAGTCGATCGACGTGCTGCTGGTCAAGAACCCGCGCTCCGACCTGATGCAGGCGGCGGAGAAGGAGTTCACCGAGCTCACCGGCATCAAGGTCTCGGCCGAGCAGGTGCCGGAGCAGCAGCAGCGCCAGAAGGCGGTGATCGAGTTCGCCTCGGGCAAGCCGAGCTTCGACGTCAGCGGCATCTCGCTGCACGTCCAGAAGCGCATGGCGGCCAAAGGCAAGTGGTTCGAGAACCTCGATCCCTACATCAAGAACCCTGCGCTGACGGCGCCCGATTTCGACTTCGCCGATTTCGGCGCCGGCCCGGTCGCCTATGCGCGGCAGGCGGACGGGGCGCTCGATACGATCCCGTTCTTCGTCGATTACTGGATGGTCTACTACAACAAGGAGCTCTTCGACGCGAAGGGCGTGGCCTACCCGAAGACGATGGACGAGATGTTCACCGTCGCGCAGAAGCTGCACGATCCTGCGAAGGGCATCGCCGGCTTCGTCTCGCGCGGCCTGAAGAACGCCAATGTCCCGGTCTGGACCTCGCTGATGCTCGGACAGGGCATGGAGACGACCTCGCCGGAGGGCAAGCTGCTCACCGATACGCCGGAGGCGATCTGGGCGGCCGATCTCTATCGCAAGCTCAACAAGGAGACCGGCCCGGCCGGGCAGGTCGGCTTCAACTGGAACGAATGCCAGACCACCTTCATGCAGGGCCGCGCCGCGATGTGGCTCGACGGCATCGGCTTCGCCACGCCGCTGGAGGATCCGACCAAGTCGCGCATCGTCGGCAAGGTCGGATATGGCGTCACGCCGCCGGGGCCGAAGGCGCATTACGCCGGCATGTTCGCCGACGGCATGGGCATCTCGCGCGGCTCCTCGAAGAAGGAGGCGGCCTGGCTCTACCTGCAGTTCATGACCAACAAGAAGAACCAGATCGCGATGCTCAAGGCCGGCGCCGGCGCGCCGGGCCGTTCCTCGGCCTATCTCGACACCGAGACGATCCAGCAGTCGAAGTTCGGCAAGCAGTATTTCGACTGCCTGCTGTCCTCCGCCAAGATCGCGCGGGCCGGCCTGCCGCAGATCGTGCCGGTGACCGAATTCCGCGACGTGTTCGGCGTGGCGCTGACCAATGCGATCGGTGGCGCCGATGTCGCGGCCGAGCTCAAGAAGGCGACCGAGACCTTCGCGCCGGTGCTCGCCAAGAGCGAGCAGGGGTGAGGATCATAGGCGTCATGGCCGGGCTCGACCCGGCCATCTCGCGACCATTGGGCCTTTTTCAAAGAGATGCCCGGTCAGGCCCGGGCATGACGGTTCGAACGCATGACCAGCACGTCCCTGCCAGCAAGTCTCGCCAGTGCAGCGCCTCCGGCCGCTGCCGCGTCGCATGATTTCACGCCGCGCTACTGGCTGTTCTCGCTGCCGGCGGTGCTGGTGATCACGGCGGTGATCGTCTTTCCGTGGCTGTTCACGCTCTACATGTCCGGCCAGGATTGGAAGATCGGCGGCGGCGTGGAATTCGTCGGCCTCGGCAATTTCGCCGAGCTGGCGAAGGACCAGCGCTTCCTCGAGTCGATGGGGCATACGGTCTATTTCACGGTCCTCGCGGTGGTGCTGCCCATCGTGTTCGGCACGGCGGCGGCGCTGGTCTTCCATCGCGAATTCCCGTTCCGGGGCCTGCTGCGCACCATCTTCGTGATGCCGATGATGGCGACGCCGGTCGCGGTCGCGCTGGTCTGGACGATGATGTTCCACCCGCAGCTCGGCGTGCTCAACTACCTGCTGTCGCTGATCGGGATCGGGCCGCAGGGCTGGGTCTACGATCCGGCGACGGTGATCCCGACCCTCGTCATGGTCGAGGTCTGGCACTGGACACCGCTCGTCATGCTGATCGTGCTCGGTGGCCTAGCCGGCCTGCCGCGCGAGCCTTATGAATCCGCGCTGATCGACGGCGCCAATGACTGGCACATGTTCCGGCACATCACGCTGCCGCTGGTCTGGCCCTTCATCATGGTGGCGATCGTGATCCGCACCATCGATGCGCTGAAGGCCTTCGACACGATCTTCGTGATCACCCAGGGCGGACCGGGGACGGCGTCGGAGACGCTCAACATCTTCCTCTATCTGCAGGCCTTCCAGTTCTACAAGATCGGCTATGCCTCGGCCGTCGTGGTGATCTTCTTCGTCATCATCATCATGCTCTCGCTGCTGCTGCTCTATGCGCGGCAGAAGTCGAAGTGGAACGCGTGATGGGCTCCTCTTCCGGCTTCCTTGCCCTGTCTCTCCGCGTCACTGCCCTCGCAATGTCATCCCGGGCTTGTCCCGGGATCCATCGGAGGGCTCGGCGCTTTACGATGGATCTCGGAGCTCCGCTTCGCTGCGTCCGGGATGACGGTGTCCTTTCCTGTCGGGGCGAGGGGTGGTCGTCATGACCCGCACGCTAAAAAAGGTCGGCTTCTGGGCCTCGGTCTTCGTGCTGGTGTCGCCGGCGGTGCTGGTCTTCCTTTGGATGATCTCGCTGTCGCTGAAGAACGAGCTCGACAACACCGCCTTCCCGCCGGTGTTCATCCCCGATCCGCCGACGCTGAAGAACTATGTCGATGTCTTCGCGCAGAACAATTTCGGGCTCTATCTGTGGAACTCGATCCTCGTCACCGGCGGGGCGGTGCTGATCGGGCTTCTGGTCGGCGTGCCCGCCGGCTACGGCATCGCGCGCGGCAAGGCGCACAAGTTCGCGGTGCTGATCCTGGTGGCGCGGATGACGCCGGCCTTGTCCTATCTCATCCCGCTCTTCCTGCTGTTCCAGATCACCGGCCTCGTCGGCACGATCACGGCGCTCGTCATCACCCATCTCGTCATCACGATCCCGATCATCGTCTGGATCATGATCGGGTATTTCGAGAACGTGCCGATGGAGCTGGAGGATGCCTCGCGCATCGACGGCGCGACGAGCTGGCAGGCCTTCCGCCATGTCGCGCTGCCGCTGGCGAAGCCGGGCATCGTCGTGGGCGGCATCCTCGCCTTCATCTTCTCCTGGAACAACTTCATCTTCTCGGTGGTGCTCGGCGGCAAGGCGAGCCGCACGCTGCCATCGGCCGTCTACAACTCGCTGACCTTCGAGCAGATCTCTTGGGGTCCACTGGCGGCGGCGGCGCTGCTGGTGACGCTGCCGGTGCTGCTGGTGACGGTGATCGCGCAACGCCAGATCGTCGCCGGGCTCTCCTCCGGAGGTCTCAAGGACGGCTAGCGAAACCGCTGGCGAGCGCTTGCGGGCACCTCTGTCTTCATACTAACATGTCAGTCACCGTTCAGACCTGAAAGCTCCCTCAAATGGCCACCGACAAGAACCGCTTCGGCCTTTCCTGCGCGATCACGACCCCGATGCGGGAGGGCGGCGGCGTCGACCTGCCGCGTCTCGTCAAGCATGCGCGACATGTGCTTTCCCAAGGCTGCGACTCGGTCACGCTGTTCGGCACGACGGGCGAGGGCGCGGCGCTCGGCTTGCCGGCGCGCACCGCGATGATGGGCGCGCTGATCGGGGCGGGTATCGATCCGGCCCGTCAGATCTATGCCGGCATCGCGGCGGCCTCCATGCATGAGGCGGTCGAGCAGGCCGGGCTGGCGCTGGATGCCGGGGCGAAGGGCCTGCTGGTCGCGCCGCCCTTCTACTTCAAGGGCGTCAGCGACGAGGGGCTCTATGTCTGGTTCTCGCAGTTCTTCGAGAAACTGGGCGGCTCGGCCCGCAACGTCATCCTCTACCACATCCCTTCGGTGACGGCGGTCGACATCAGCGTCGGGCTGGTGCAGCGGCTGAAGACGGCGTTCCCSGGGCTCGTCATCGGCGTCAAGGATTCCTCGGGCAGCTATGCCAATACCGAGGCGCTGCTGAAGGCGCATGGCGAGCTCGCCATCCTGGTCGGCGACGAGCGCCAGCTTGCCAAGGCGGTGCGCAACGGGGCTGAGGGCACGATCTGCGGCCTCGCCAATCTGGTGCCCGGCCTGCTGCGCCCGATGGTCTACGAGGGCAAGGACAGCCCGGTGGTGAACGCGCTGGTCGACGAGATCTGCTCGCACCCGGTGCTGGCGGCGGTGAAGGCTCTGACCGGCCATATCCATGGCGATCCCGGCTATGGCGCGATGCGCCCGCCGCTGGAGGCGCTGGACGAGGCGACCCGCAAGCGGCTCTTCGCCGCCTTCGATTCGATCTCGCAGGCGAAAGCCGCCTGAAGGAGGCGGCCTGAGGGAGGGCGACGTGAACCAGCCGGAGCAGGAACCGCGCGAAGGCGAACCGCTGAAGCTGAGGGAGCGCGCCTATGCCTCCTTCACCGAGCGGCTGCTGGCGCGCGAGATCAAGCCCGGCCAGTTCGTGACCCAGCGCGAGCTCGTCGCGATGACCGGCTTTCCGCTCGGCGCGATCCGCGAGCTGATCCCGCGACTGGAAGCAGAGGGGCTGATCAAGACCGTGCCGCAGCGCGGCATGCAGGTCGCCCATGTCGACCTCAACCTGATCCGCAACGCCTTCCAGTTCCGGCTCTTCCTCGAGAAGGAGGCGACGGCGCTCTATGCGCGCAACGCCACGGATGAGGAGATCGCCGAGCAGCGGGCGCGGCACGAGGCGATCGTCGCCCGCGCCGAAGCGGGCGGCGACGAGCGCCTGATCGAAGACGCCGAGGACATCGACCGGCTGATGCACGAGGCGATCATCGATCACCTCGACAACGACATCGTCAGCCAGGCCTTCCGCGTGACCTGGCTCAAGATCCGCCTGATCCGGCAATACGAGACGCGCATCCACAACAGCATCATCGTGCCGGTGATGCAGGACCATCTCGCGATCATCGCGGCGGTCGAGACGCGCGACCCCGAGCGCGCGGCCGAGGCGATGGCCGCCCATATCGGCAACGCCAGGACACGGGCGATGCAGTACTGACATCCGCAACCACCACGAGCCGGAGAACCGGCCGCTCCCGGAGGGAACAGCGATGAAGAGGCAGACGAGGCGCGATTTTCTGGCTGCCACGGCGGCAGGGGCGGCAACGATCGCCGCGCCCAACATCCTGCGGGCGCAGCAGCTGGTGCTGCGCTGGGCCGACGGCCAGCCGGCGAGCCATCCCTCGCCGCAGAGCGCGGTGAAGGCCGGCGCCGAAATCAAGGAGAAGACCGGCGGGCGCGTCGAGATCCAGTCCTTCCCGAACGGGCAGCTCGGCTCCTCGCGCGACATGGTCGAGTCGGTGGCATCGGGCGCGCTGACCATGGTCACGGAAGGCGCGGCGCAGCTCGGCCAGTTCGTGCCGCAGCTTTCGATCATCGAGGCGCCCTATATCTGGAAGGATTCGGCGCATATGACGCGGGCGCTGAAATCCCCGCTGATCGACGAGCTCAACAAGGCGCTGGTCGAGAAGCGCGGCATGCGCATGATCGGCGTCAACTATTACGGCGTGCGCCACCTCACCAGCGGCAAGAAGGCGATCAACTCGGTCGAGGACATGAAGGGCTTCAAGCTGCGCGTGCCGGAGGTCGACACCTTCCGCGCCATGGCCGAGGCCTGGGGGGCGCGGCCGACGCCGCTGAACTTCTCCGAGCTCTATCTCGCCCTGTCGCAAGGGGCGGTCGACGGCCAGGAGAACCCGCTGCCGACCATCGCTTCCGCCAAGCTCGGCGAGGTCCAGAAATACCTCGTGCTGACCGCGCACATCATCACGCCGCGGCTGGTGATCGTGAACGAAAGCGCCTGGCAGAAGATACCCCAGGCCGATCGCGACGTCATCGTCGCGGCCGTCGACAAGGCCGCCACCTGGCAGGACAACGAGATCCTGGAGCAGGAAAAGGGCCTCGCCGACACGCTGGCGAAGGGCGGCATGACGGTGATCAAGCCCGACAACGAGGCCTTCCGCAAGCCGGTTCTGGCGAGCGTGCCGGCCAAGTTCGAGAGCAAATGGGGCAAGGGGCTCTGGGACCGCATCCAGGCGCTTTGAGTCGGTCGTCCGTAAAGATCGTTCCGCCGTCATTCCGGGGCGCTGCGCAGCAGCGAGCCCGGAATCCATAGCCGCCGATTTCACCCGGGAAGAGCGGGACGTTCGCTTCGTCTTTTGCGGTCGTCGTCGCGGTTCTGGGTTCCGGGCTCAGGCCGCTGGCCTGCCCCGGAATGACCGCGTGGTTCCGAGCCGAGGCTGAGAGATATCCCGATGGCCGTATTGGTACGCGCAATATTCGACCGCCTGATGGAGGTGATCGCGGCGATCCTTCTCGTCGCGCTCCTCGTCACCGTGACGCTGGGCATCGTGACGCGGGCGCTGGGTGACCCGCTGATCTGGACCGACGAGGTCTCGCGCTTCCTGATGCTGTGGGTCGCCGTCGCGGGCTGGGTCCTGGCGAGCCGGCGGCGCGCCCATATCCGCATCCGCTTCTTCCACAATCTCCTGCCGCAGCATGGCTGGCGGGCGGCCGAGACCGTGATGCAGCTGGCGATGATCGTCTTCGGCCTGCTGGTGACCTGGTACAGCGTCCATCTGGTCCATGCGAATTACGACCTCGAGGCGACGACGGTGCCGCTCTCGATGGGAGTGCTCTATGTGCCCATGCTGCTGGCCGGCGTCGTCACCGCGCTGCAGGGCGTGGCCGATCTCGTCGACAATCTGCGCAACTGGAACGCGCCGCCCATCGCGCCGGTCGTGCCGACGATGCAGGAGGCGGCCGAGTGAGCACGCTGATCTTCCAGATCTCCGGGGTCTGGCTGCTCTCGATCCTGGCGGGCTTCCCGCTCTTCGCCTCGATGGGGCTGGCCGCCTTCGCCTTCGTGCTGATCGGCGATTTCTCCGCCTCGATCGTGCCGCAGAAGATGGCGCAGGCGATGAACTCCTTCCCGATCGTCGCCGCGCCGCTCTTCATCCTGATGGGCAACATCCTGGGCGCGGCGCGCATCACCGACCGCATCGTCGCCTTCGCCACGGCCGTGCTCGGCTGGCTGCGCGGCGGCTATGCCCATGCCTCGATCCTGACCAGCATGATCTTCGCCGGCATGGTCGGCTCGGCGGTGGCGGATGCGGCGGGCTCGGGCGCGATCGAGATCCGCGCCATGCGCAAGGCCGGCTACCGGCCGGAAACCGCGGCCTCGATCACCGCGGCGGCCGCGACGATCGGCCCGATCATCCCGCCCTCCTTGCCGATGGTGATCTACGGCGTCACGGCCGATGTCTCGATCGGGCGGCTGTTCATCGGCGGCGTCATTCCCGGCATCCTGATGGGGCTGTCGCTGATGGTGATGGTCGCGATCATCGCCAAGCGCCAGGGCTTCCGGAAGGAGAAGTTCAAGGGCTTCCGCGAGATCGGCCGGACCTTCCTCAGCGGCTTCTTCGCGCTGATGACGCCCCCGCTGATCCTCGGCGGCATGTTCACCGGCATCTTCACGCCGACGGAAGCCGCGGCCGTCGCCTGCCTCTACGCGCTCTTCCTCGGCTTCTTCGTCTACCGCACGCTGGAGGTGAAGCAGATCTGGCCGATCCTGATCGAGACCGTCGAGACCACCGGCCTCGTCACGGTGCTGGTCATGGCGGCGGGCGCGCTCGGCTGGTGCATGTCGATCTCGCGCGTGCCGCAGACGCTGACCCCGCTGATCGTCGACACGATCAAGGACCCGCTGGTCTTCCTGCTGGTCTGCAACCTCATCCTGCTCGTCGTCGGCTGCTTCATGGAGGCGTTGGCGGCGCTCCTGATCCTGATCCCGATCCTGGTGCCAGCCGCCCACAGCTTCGGCATCGACCCGGTGCAGTTCGGCATCATCATGATCCTGAACCTGATCCTGGGGACGATCCATCCGCCGATCGGCGTCGTGCTCTTCGTGGTGACGCGGATCGCGAACGTCTCCTTCGAGACGATGTCGAAGGCGATCCTGCCTTGGCTCGTGCCGCTGCTGGTGGTGCTGGCCATGATCACGCTATGGCCGCCGCTGACGACCTGGCTGCCGAACCACGTGATGGGGCCGTGAGGCGGCGGCCGGGGTGCTATCGGCCCTCCGGCTCGCCGCCATGGTCGAGATAGCGGTCGACGGGGATGACGATCTCCTCGTCGAGTATGCCGATCGCCGCCTCGTCCTTGTCCTTGTAGGGGATCGTCTTCAGCACGTGGCGGATGGCGTTGAGGCGGGCGCGCAGCTTGTCGTTGCTGCGCACGACGTGCCAGGGCGCGCTTTCGGTCGAGGTCCGGCCGAGCATCTCGTCGAAGGCGCGGGAATAATCGTCGAAGCGCGGCAGGGCCTCGAAGTCGATCGGCGATAGCTTCCAGCGCTTCAGCGGATCGTGCCAGCGGGCATGCAGCCGCGTGATCTGCATCTCGCGCCCGATGGTCAGGAAGAGCTTGATCAGGCGGACGCCGTCCCGCGCCAGCATGCCCTCGAAGACCGGCGCCTCGCGCAGGAAATGCTCGGTTTCCTCCGGCGTGCAGAAGCCCATGACGCGCTCGACGCCGGCGCGGTTGTACCAGGAGCGATCGAAGAACACGATCTCGCCCGCCGTCGGCATCTCGGCAGCGTAGCGCTGCAGGTACCACTGGCCCTTCTCGGTATCGGAGGGTTTCGGCAGCGCGACGATGCGGGCCTGGCGCGGGTTGAGATGCTGGGTGAAGCGGGCGATGGTGCCGCCCTTGCCGGCGCCGTCGCGGCCCTCGAAGACGATGACGATGCGCTCGCCCTGCTTTGCGGCCCAGCGCGTCAGCTTCTGCAATTCGATCTGGAGCGGCTCGAGCTCGCGGTTGTAGCGCTTGCGCTTCATCCGCTTGCCATAGGGATAGTCGCCGCTGTGATAGGCGGCATCGACGATGGCTTCCGGCAGCGTATCGGCCTCGATGTCGAAGTCCTTGAGCTTGGCGGGCTTCGAGCGGGCCTTCGCCGGCTTCGGTTGGTTCCCCGACGGCAATTCGATCGCGTTCTTCGCATTTGAACCGGAGAATTTCTTCGCCATCGTCGGCTCCTTGTTTCGCGCAAAGCCTAGCCGGCTGCCGCGCGGAAGGGAATTGACGCTTCCGCTTCTTCCGCTCAGGAAGGGCGCGCCGGCCGCCGCCGGCAGGCTTCGGGCGCTCCATGGTCGACATTGCCGTTTCCCACTCCGCGACGACGCGGCACATGATCGAGGCGCTCGGCGCTCCGGTCGTACTGCTCGACGAGCAGGGTTTCGCGCAGGCGTTGAGCCCGGCGATGCACGCGCTCATTCCGGGGCTCGAGATCGGCAAGCTGCTGGCCTTGGTGCTGCGCGACCCCGATCTCAACGACGCGATCGAGCATGTCGCGCTCGGGGGAGATCGCAAGACCGTCGAGCTCGTCGAGCGGGTGCCGTTCGAGCGAGCCTTTCGCATCCATATCGCGGCGCTGGGCGCCGGGCGCCGGCGCGCGACGCTGCTGACCTTCCAGGACCTCAGCGAGCAGCGGGTGATCGAGCGCATGCGCGTCGATTTCGTCGCCAATGCCAGCCACGAGCTGCGCACGCCGCTGGCCTCGCTGCTCGGCTTCGTCGAGACCTTGCAGGGGCCGGCGCGCAACGACGAGCGCGCCCGCGAGCGCTTCCTCGGGATCATGCGCGAGCAGGGGCTACGCATGGCGCGTCTCGTCGATGACTTGCTCTCGCTCTCACGCATCGAGCAGCGTGCCCATGTTGCGCCCGACACGCCCGTCGATCTCGCCGGCATCGCGCGCGAGATCGTCGACTCGCTCACCTTGATGGCGCGCGAGCGCGAGGTGACGCTGACATTGCGCACGCCGCGCGAGCCGCTCCAGGTTCCCGGCGATCGCGACGAACTGCTGCGGCTGATGGAGAACCTCGTCGAGAACGCGATCAAATATGGCAAGCGGGGCGGCGAGGTCCTGATCACCGTCGAGGCCGGGGAGGGCGAGGCCAGCTTCCATGTGCGTGACGACGGCCCCGGCATCGCGCCGGAGCACCTGCCGCGCCTGACGGAGCGCTTCTACCGGGTCGATACCGCGGCGAGCCGCGAGGCGGGCGGCACGGGCCTGGGCCTCGCCATCGTCAAGCATATCGTGCTGCGCCATCGCGGCCGGCTGACGATCGAGAGCAAGCCCGGCGAAGGCGCGACCTTCAAGGCGATCCTGCCGCGCTTCGGCGCTCAGCAGGCCGGCTAGAGACCGGCTGTCAGCCCTTCATGACAGCTTTCATGACGAAATGTCATTTGGCTGTCATATAGAGGGTGTTCTGACAGGGCCGCTGCATACAGCGACCCAGAGAGGACATCTCAATGCGCAAGATTCTCGTTCTCGCGGCCGTCGCCGCCGGGATCGCCGGTTCCGCCCAGGCCGCCGACATTACCGGCGCCGGCGCGACCTTCCCCTTCCCGATCTATTCCAAGTGGGCCGAGGCCTACAAGAAGGACACGGGCATCGGCCTGAACTACCAGTCGATCGGCTCGGGCGGCGGCATCCGCCAGATCAAGGCGAAGACCGTCGCCTTCGGCGCGACCGACGCCCCGCTCAAGGGCGAGGACCTCACCAAGGACGGCCTGATCCAGTTCCCGACCGTGATGGGTGGCGTCGTTCCGGCCGTCAACATCGCCGGCATCGAGCCGGGCAAGCTCAAGCTCTCGGGCGAGATCATCGCGCAGATCTATCTGGGCGACATCAAGAAGTGGAACGACCCGAAGATCGTGGCGCTCAACGCCGGCGTGACCCTGCCGGACGCCAACATCAACCCGGTCTACCGCTCGGACGGCTCGGGCACGACCTTCGTCTTCACCGACTACCTCTCGAAGGTCTCGGCCGACTGGAAGTCCAAGATCGGCACCAACCAGTCGGTCCAGTGGCCGGTCGGCATCGGCGGCAAGGGCAATGAAGGCGTCTCGGCTTCCGTCAAGCAGGTCGCGAACTCGATCGGCTATGTCGAGTACGCCTATGCCAAGCAGAACAAGCTCGCCCATGCCCTGGTGAAGAATGCCGACGGCAACTTCCCGGCGCCGGAAGAGAAGGCGTTCCAGGCCGCTGCGGCCAATGCCAACTGGCAGGAGCAGCCCGGCTTCGGCATCTCGCTCAACAACCAGAAGGGCGCGGATGCCTGGCCGATCACCTCGGCGACCTTCATCCTCGTCCATGCCAAGCCGGAGAAGCCGGAAGATGTGCAGTCCGCGCTGAAGTTCTTCGACTGGACCTACAAGAGCGGCGACAAGCTGGCGAGCGAGCTCGACTACGTCGCACTGCCGGCGAATGTGAAGGACCAGGTCCGCGCTGCCTGGAAGGGCGTGACCGATACCGCCGGCAAGCCGATCTTCTGATCGCTGCGGCCGACAAGGCGAGGCGGGACATTCCCGCCTTGCCGATACATTCAGCCCTCATCCTGAGGAGCCGCGGTGCGCGGCGTCTCGAAGGATGGATCCAGAGTGCACGGGAGCCTCCTTCGGGACACGCTCCTGCAGAGCGCTCCTCAGGATGAGGGCTGAGGTTGATCGGCGCCGGGCGACCGGCCGCAGGCGACCTCGGCTACGACACCGGAGCTTCCGCGGATGACCGCAGCAACCGACATGACGAGCATTCCCGGCGCGGCGCCGATCGTCCGCAGGACGCCGAAGGCAGGCTTCGACCTGTTCTTCCGCAATGCCAGCTTCGCGGCGGCGCTGTTCGTCCTGGTGCTGCTCGCCGGCATCATGCTCTCGATGGTCGTCGGCGGCTGGCCGGCCTTCCGCGAGTTCGGGCTCGGCTTCATCACCTCCAGCGTCTGGGACACCCAGAACGACCAGTACGGCGCCTGGCCGGCGATCGTCGGCACGCTCTCGACGGCGCTGATCGCGCTGCTGATCGGCGTGCCGCTCTCGCTCGGCATCGCCGTCTATCTCACCCAGCTCGCGCCGCCCTGGTTCAAGCGGCCGGTCGCCACCGCGATCGAACTGCTCGCCGCCGTGCCCTCGATCATCTACGGCATGTGGGGCCTGTTCGTCTTCGCGCCGCTCTTCGCGGCCTATGTGCAGATTCCGCTCTCGAACATCGTCGAGGGCATCCCGATCGTCGGCACCGTGCTCTACTCGCGCTCGCCCTCGGGTCTCGGCATCTTCACGGCCGGCATCATCCTGGCCTTCATGATCGTGCCCTTCATCGCCTCGATCACCCGCGACATGCTGGAGCAGATCCCCTCCGTGCTGCGCGAGAGCGCCTACGGCATCGGCGCGACGACCTGGGAGGTCGTGCGCCATGTGCTGGTGCCGCAGGCCGGCGTCTCGATCATCGGCGCGGTCATGCTGGGCCTGGGCCGCGCGCTCGGTGAGACGATGGCGGTGACCTTCGTCGTCGGCAACGCCAACCGCCTGTCGAGCTCCATCCTCGATCCGGGCTCGACCATCGCCTCGCGCATCGCCAACGAGTTCAACGAGGCGATGGGCCTCCAGCTCAACTCGCTGATCGCGCTGGGCTGCATCCTGTTCTTCGTCACCTTCGTCGTCCTCGTCATCGCGCGACTGCTGGTCTCGCGGGTGAAGCGCTACTGAGGTCCCGGGAGATGAGCATGACCACTGCTTCCAAGCCGCGCGAACTGCCCCATACCCCCTGGGGGCGCGTCCGCCAGTCCCGCCGCACCGCCGACCGGCTGATGAAGATCATCGCCACCGGCTTCACCTTCTGCGCCATCTTCGTGCTGTTCTGGATCCTCGGCATGCTGGTGGTGAAGGGCATCGGCGGGCTCTCGCTCGCGACCTTCACCGAGGTCACGCCCGGCCCCGGCTCTCAAGGCGGCGGCCTCGCCAACGCCATCGTCGGTTCGGTGGTGCTGACCTTCCTGGGCATCGCCATCGCCACGCCGATCGGCGTGCTGGCGGGGACATGGCTCGCCGAGTACGGCAGGCGCTCGAAGCTCGCGAACCTGATCCGCTTCATCAACGACATTCTGCTCTCGGCGCCGTCGATCCTGATCGGCCTGTTCGTCTACGTCCTGCTGGTCGAGCCGTTCCGCGGCTATTCCGGCTGGGCCGGCGGCGTCGCGCTCGGCATCATCGCGATCCCCGTCATCGTGCGCACCACCGAGGACATGCTGAGTCTCGTGCCCGGCCCGCTGCGCGAGGCCGGAGCCGCTCTCGGCGCGCCGCCCTCGGTCGTCATCACCAGCGTGACCTGGCGGGCGGCCAAGGCCGGCATGGTCACCGGCATTCTGCTGGCGCTCGCCCGCATCGCCGGCGAGACCGCGCCGCTGATCTTCACCGCGCTCAACAACAATTTCTGGTTCTCGGCGAACCTCGTCGGGGGCGTCTCGAACCTGCCCGTGACGATCTACCAGTTCGCCTCGGCCCCTTACGAGAACTGGCAGCAGCTGGCCTGGGCCGGCTCGCTCATCATCACCATGTCGATCCTGCTGCTCTCGATCGTTGCCCGCCGCATCGTCAGCGGCGGCAAGTAGAGCTTGAATCCAACCCGGTCGCGTCTGATCCTGAAGGACCATGTCGATGCTTTCGACCCTTGAACTCTCCCCGCAATCGCTCGATGCCGAGGCGCCCGTCCGGATCGCGGTGAAAAACCTCGATTTCTACTACGGCGAGCACAAGGCGCTGAAGAACATCAATCTCGACTTCCGCGACCGGCACGTCACGGCGCTGATCGGCCCTTCCGGCTGCGGCAAGTCGACCCTGCTGCGCATCTTCAACCGGATCTACTCGCTCTATCCCGAGCAGAGGGCGACCGGCGAGATCCTGCTCGACGGGCGCAACATCATCTCCAACGATGTCGACGTGAACGAGCTGCGCTCGCGCGTCGGCATGGTGTTCCAGAAGCCGACGCCGTTTCCGATGTCGATCTACGACAACGTCGCCTTCGGCATCCGGCTCTATGAGAGGCCGCCTAAGTCCGAGCTCGACGACCGCGTCGAAGGCGCCCTGCGCCGCGCCGCGCTCTGGGACGAGGTCAAGGACAAGCTGAAGAGCTCCGGCATGGGCCTCTCCGGCGGCCAGCAGCAGCGCCTGTGCATCGCGCGCACCATCGCGCAGAAGCCGGAGGTGATCCTGTTCGACGAGCCGACCTCGGCGCTGGATCCTATCTCGACCGGCAAGATCGAGGACCTGCTGGAGCAGCTGAAGAGCGACTTCACCATCGCCATCGTCACCCACAACATGCAGCAGGCGGCCCGCATCTCGCAGTACACCGCCTTCATGTATCTGGGCGAGGTCATCGAGTTCGCGCCGACCAACACGATCTTCATGAACCCCGGCAAAAAGCAGACGCAGGACTACGTCACCGGCCGTTTCGGCTGAGCGGCGACGGACTTCTTTGTTTTATCGCATTTTCATCGCGCGAACCGGTGCCCACTTCGCTTGAAAATGCTTCGAGGATAACGCCATGACCGATCACATCGTCCGTTCCTACGACACCGATCTCGAGGGCATCCGCCGCAGCCTCGCCGAAATGGGCGGCATGGCCGAGCGCATGCTGGGCGATTCCACCGTCGCCCTGGTGCGCCGCGACACCGCGCTCGCCCAGAAGATCATCTCGGCCGACCAGCGCCTCGACAATCTCCAGCGCGAGGTCGAGGAGAAGGCGGTGCTGACCATCGCCCGGCGCCAGCCGCTCGCCAACGATCTGCGCGAGCTGATCTCGGCGATCCGCATCGCGGCGGATGTCGAGCGCGTCGGCGATCTCGCCAAGAACATCGCCAAGCGGGCCGTCGCCATCGCCGGGCAGTTCCAGCCGCCGCATCGCGCGGTCGTCGGCCTCGAGCATATCAGCCGCCTCGTCCAGGCGCAGCTCAAGGACGTGCTCGACGCCTATGCCGCCGGCAACGAGCAGAAGGCGCTCGAGGTTTGGCGCCGCGACGACGAGATCGACGCGCTCTACACCTCGCTGTTCCGCGAGCTCCTGACCTATATGATGGAAGATCCGCGCAACATCACGTTCTGCACGCATCTGCTGTTCTGCGCGAAGAACATCGAGCGCATCGGCGACCACACCACCAACATCGCCGAGACAATCCATTATCTCATCACCGGCGACTCGCTCGACGTGAACCGGCCGAAGCTCGACACGACCAATATCGAGGTCGAGGCGATCACGGGCAGCTGAGGCAAGACATCATGGCCGCACGCATCCTGATCGTCGAGGACGAGGAGCCGCTCACCCTGCTGCTGCGCTACAACCTCGAGGCCGAGGGCTTCGAGGTCGACAGCGTCGCGCGCGGGGACGATGCGGAGCTGCATCTGCGCGACCACACGCCCGATCTCGTGCTGCTCGACTGGATGCTGCCCGGCCTCTCCGGCATCGAGCTCTGCCGGCGGCTGCGCTCGCGGCGCGACACCGAGCGCGTGCCGATCATCATGCTGACGGCGCGCGGCGAGGAGACCGAGCGGGTACGCGGCCTTGCGACCGGCGCCGACGACTACGTCGTCAAGCCGTTCTCGCTGCCGGAACTGATCGCGCGCATCCAGGCGCTTCTTCGCAGGGCGAAGCCAGGTCACGTCGCGGGGCTGCTGGCCGCGGGCGATCTCGAACTCGACCGCACGACCCGGCGCGTCCGCCGCGCCGGCAGCGAGCTGCATCTCGGGCCGACCGAGTTCCGGCTGCTCGAATTCCTGATGCAGGCACCGGGGCGGGTCTATTCGCGCGCCCAGCTTCTCGATGCCGTCTGGGGCCGCGACGTCTATATCGACGAGCGCACGGTCGACGTCCATGTCGGGCGGCTGCGCAAGGCAATCACGCCTGCCAACACCAAGGACCCGCTGCGCACGGTGCGCGGCGCCGGCTACGCCTTCGACGAGACCTTCGCGCGCAGCTGACGCGCGCGATCGTCAGGCGTTGGGACCGCCCTCGATATCGCCGGCCCAGGCCAGCGCGGTGTCGTACTCCTCCGGCTTGAACGTGCGCACCGTGACGAAGGGGATCGCGGGGTTGAGCAGGTCGACGAAGGCGGCGAGCCAGCTCTTGTCGGTGACCACGGCCTCGCGGGGAAAACGCTGGAGTTCCCAGAGCTTGCCAAGGCTGTAGCGCGCATCCTTCCAGGCGGCGGCCAATGTCATGTCGGTGAAATCGGTGAAGTCGGCGAGGATGCCGATCTTCTCGTGGCGGCCAAGCTTCGCATCGATATCGGCCATGATCTGATCGAGATCATCGGCCGTCAGCGTCCGCGACAGGCGGTAGGCGCCGACATGGTCGGGGGCGGGCAGAATGGTGAGCATGTCTCCTCCTCGGCGAAGACAACGCCCCGCCCGGAGGGAAGTTTCGCGGGAAATCAGTCTGCGGCGGAAGGCGCCCGTGTCGCGGCGTCGAACTGCCCGGCTTCGCTGAGCAGCCAGGTGACGAATTCGTCGAGGCCGGGGCGATCCGGCTGGCCGAGCGGGCGGGTGAGCCAGCAGCCGGTTGCGCTCGTGAAGCCGAGACCGAGCGGGTTGACGAGCGCGCCGGAGGCCAATTCATCGGCCACATAGCAGCGCGGCGTCAGGGCGACGCCGAGCCCGGCGACGGCGGCGCTGGTAATCACGGAATAGTAGCCGTAGCGCACGGTGTGCTCGGGCACAGCGCCGCGCAGGTCGTGGGCCTCGGTGAACTCGGCCCAGAAGGTCGGCATCTGATAGTGCTGGAGCAGCGTCATCTTCTGGATGTCGGCGGCGCGGCGGAAACCGCCCATGCGTTCGATCAGGCTCGGCGCGGCGACGAGGGCGACGTCGCGGCCGAACAGGTAGTGCGCCTCCCTGCCGGTCCAGGGCGGGACGCCGTGGGCGATATCGAGATCGGGCTCTTCGGTCTCGCTCTCGCTGACATAGTTGGTGAACTGCACGTCGACGCCGGGATGAGCCTCGGCGAAGGCGGGAAAGCGCCCCATCAGCCAGCGCTCGCCGACGATGGCGACCATGTGCAGCCGGATCGGCCGGGCGACCGCGGAGCGCTCGGCCAGGCGCCGCGCGCCGCGATCCATCTGCTCCAGCGCCGCTTCGGCATAGGGCAGATAGATCGCGCCGGCCTCGGTCAGCTTCAGGCCGAGCGGGCTGCGATCGAACAGCACGGCGCCGAGATGATGCTCCAGCGAGAGGATCTGCTTGGAGACGGCGCTCTGGGTGAGGTTGACCGCCTGCGCGGCGCGGGCCGTCGAGCCCAGTCGTGCGACGGTGGTGAAGGCCCGCAGGGCGGTCGATGACGGGGGAGGCCGACCGGCAGCCATGGGGTATTCCTTTTCGGACTATCTCTGCGGAGATCGTTTCGTTTGCCGGCCTCTCGGTCAAGAGGCCATTCTTCCGCTAGGGGAGGAACGAGCATCATGAACCAGACGACCCGCCTGTGGGGCGGACGTTTCCGCAAGCCGCCGGATGCGCGGTTGATGAAGCTCTCCAGCGCAGCCGGCGAGCACGCCAGGCTGGTGCCTCAGGATGTCGCCGGCGGCAAGGCGCATGCGGCCGAACTCGGGCGCGCCGGGCTGCTGACGGCCTCGGAACTCGACACCATCCTGACCGCCCTCGACGCGATCGCACGGGACACGGTCGAAGGGCGCATCGCGCCGGGACCGCAGGACGAGGACGTCCACACCTTCATCGAGCGCATCCTGACCGAGCGGATCGGCTCGACCGGCGCCAAGCTCAGGGCCGGGCGCTCGCGCAACGACCAGGCGGCCAACAACCTCAAGCTCTATCTGCGCGAGAAGTCGCGTTCGCTGGCGGCGATGCTGGCCGAATTGCTGACCGCGATCGCCGACCAGGCGGAATTGCACGCGGCCTCGGTCAGCCCCGGCTTCACCCATCTGCAGAGCGCCCAGCCCGTCACCTTCGGCCACTGGCTGATGGCGCATGGCCAGGTGCTGATGCGCGATGCCTCGCGCCTGAAGGATTGGGAAGCGCGCTCCGGCCAGTCGCCGCTCGGGGCGGCGGCGCTTGCCGGCTCCGCGATCACGCTCAATCCCGAGCTCAGCGCGCGGGCGCTCGGCTATGACCGGCCGTTCGAGAATTCGGTCGATGCGGTCGGCGCGCGCGACCATGTCGCGGAGTTCCTGTTCGTCGCGGCGATGCTGACGACGAACCTGTCGCGGCTCGCCGAGGAGGTGACGCTGTGGGCTTCCAGGCAATTCGCCTGGGTGACGCTGGACGACGCCTTCGCCACCGGCTCCTCGATCATGCCGCAGAAGAAGAACCCCGATATCGCCGAGATCTCGCGCGGGCGGGCGGCGCGGCTGACCGGCGATCTCGTCGCCATGCTCGGAGCGTTGAAGGGGTTGCCGCTTTCCTACAACCGCGACCTCGCCGAGGACAAGCGCGCCGCCTTCGACGCAGTCGACGTGCTGGAAGAGGTGCTGCCCGCCTTTGCCGGGCTGATCGCCAGCATGAGCGCCGACGCCAAGGTGATGCGCGCCCAGGCCGGGTCCGGCTTCGCGCTGGCGACCGAGGTGGCCGACTATCTCGCCCGCAGGGGCGTGCCCTTCGCCGAGGCGCATGAGATCACCGGGACGCTTGTGCGCTATTGCGAGGAAATGGGGCGTGAGCTGGAGACGCTCGACGCCGTCGACCTCCGGGCCGTCGATCCGCGGCTCGACGCCGGCGTGATCGACCATCTGACGCTCGATGCCGCCGTCGCGGCCCGCAGCGGCCATGGCGGCACGGCACCCGACCGCGTGCGCGAGCAGATCGCGCGCTTCCGTGACAACCTGACGGCTCTTGAAGCCTGGAGCCGGGAGACGCGGCGATGACCGACGCCACTTCACCGATCAGCAGCCGCGATCTCTCCGCGATCGCCCATCTCAGGATCGTGCCGCGGCGCTTCTACGGCCGCTGGTTCGCCTCGGCCGTGATCCTCGCCATCCTGGCCTGGATTGTGATGGCCTTCGTCGAGGGCGACATCGCCTGGCCGGTGGTCCGGCAGTTCTTCACGGCGCCCGCCATCATCGCCGGCCTCGGCAACACGCTGATCATGACCGTCTGCGCGATGACGCTCGGCGTCGTGCTCGGCGTCGTCTTCGCGATCATGTACATGTCGCCGAACCCGGTGCTGCGCAGCGTGGCGCTGTTCTACATCTGGTTCTTCCGCGGCACGCCGCTGCTGCTGCAGCTCCTGATCTGGTTCAACCTGGCGCTGGTCTTCCCGACCATCGGCATTCCGGGTGTGTTCTCCTGGCGGACGATCGATATCATCGGGCCGTTCATGGCGACGCTGCTCGGGCTCGGCATGAACCAGGGCGCCTATACGGCCGAGGTGGTGCGCGGCGGCATCCTCTCCGTCGACACCGGCCAGACCGAGGCCGCCAAGGCGATCGGCATGACGCGGCTGACGACGCTGCGCCGGATCGTGCTGCCACAGGCGATGCGCGTCATCATCCCGCCGGTGGGCAACGAGGTGATCAGCATGGTCAAGCTCACCTCGGTGGCGAGCGTGATCCAGTACGCCGAGATCCTGCGCAACGCGCAGACGATCTATTATGCCAATGCGCGGGTCATCGAACTGCTGATCGTCGCCGCGGGCTGGTACCTGCTGGTCGTGACGCTGCTGCAGATCGGCCAGTATTTTCTCGAACGCCACTTCTCGAAGGGGCGGGTGGGACGGCGCATCAAACGCGCCGCGGTTCAGGAGGAGCCCGCATGAGCGCGGTGGCGAACACGGCAGAGGCCGATAGCGCGATCGTCACGATCGCCAATGTCAGCAAGTTCTTCGGCGACCTGAAGGCGCTGAACAACGTCTCGCTCTCGATCGAGCCCGGCACGGTCCAGTGCATCATCGGGCCGTCGGGCTCGGGCAAGTCGACGCTGCTGCGCTGCATCAACCAGCTCGAGAAGATCGACCAGGGTGCCATCCGCGTCGATGGCGAACTGATCGGCTATCGCCGCGTCGGCGACGAACTGCACGAGCTGACCGACCCGGAGATCGCGCGCCAGCGCCTCGCCACCGGCATGGTCTTCCAGCGCTTCAACCTGTTCAACCACATGACGGCGCTGCAGAACATCATCGAGGGGCCGCTCACCGTGCTGAAGCGGCCGCGCAAGCAGATCGTCGCCGAGGCGACGGCGCTGCTCGAGCGTGTCGGCCTCGCCGAGAAGCGCGACGCCTATCCGAGCGAGCTTTCGGGCGGGCAGCAGCAGCGCATCGCCATCGCTCGCGCACTGGCGATGAAGCCGAAGCTGATGCTGTTCGACGAGCCGACCTCCGCGCTCGACCCCGAACTCGTCGGCGAGGTTCTGAACGTGATGCGCGACCTCGCGGCCTCCGGCATGACGATGATCGTGGTCACGCATGAGCTCGGCTTCGCGCGCGAGGTGGCGGGCGACGTCGTCTTCATGGACAAGGGCGAGATCGTCGAGCAGGGTCCGCCGCAGACCGTTCTCGTCGCGCCGAAACAAGCGCGCACGCGCGACTTCATCGCCGCCGTCCTGAAGTGACGGCGGCGGAATCAGTTCACTAGAGGGAGAGACCACATGCTTCGTTTGACCATCGCCGCCGCGCTGCTCGCCGGCACCGCGCTCGCCGCGCAGGCCCAAGCCCTGCCGGATCGCGTCAAGACCGCCGGCAAGATCATCATCGCCACCCAGCCGAACTATCCGCCGATCACCTTCAAGGACGTGGCGACCAACCAGCTCTCGGGCTTCGACATCGAGCTCGGCGAGGCCATCGCCAAGGAGCTCGGCATCAAGGTCGAGTGGCAGGAGACCGCCTTCGCCCAGATGCTGTCCTCGCTGCAGACGGGCCGCGTCGACGCGGTGATGGCGGGGATGAGCGACCTGCCGGCGCGGCGCGAGGCCGCCGATTTCATCAACTACCTGGATTCCGGCGCGCAATTCTACACGGTCACGGCGTTCAAGGACACGATCAAGACTCCCGAAGACCTCTGCGGCAAGAGCGTCGGCGCCAGCCGCGCGACCAACTGGCCGCGCCAGATCGGCGAGTGGAGCGCAGCGAACTGCGTCGCCAAGGGCAAGCCCGCGGTCAACGTGGTCGAGACCGAGGGCTCGGTCGATGCCCGCACCCAGCTCAAGACGCAGCGCCTGCAGGGCGGCGTCCAGGGCAGCGAGACGATGAGCCATTTCCAGAAGCTCGAGCCGAACACCTATATCCCGCTTGGCAAGCCCTTCACCCATTCGCTGGCCGGCATCCCCTTCGCCAAGACGGCGGAAGGCACGCAGCTGCGCGACGCCGTCAAGGGCGCGCTCGACCGGCTCCAGGCGAACGGCACCTATGACGCGCTGATCCAGAAGTACGGCCTGCCCGACAACGCGATCAAGCCGATCACCGTCAACCAGGGCAAGTAAGTCCTGCGGAGCATCTGCGCGTCATGCTCGGGCTTGACCCGAGCATCTCGGAAACCGGCGCGCGCTCGTCATGAGATTCTCGGGTCGACGCGATGCGTCGACCCGAGAATCACGCTCTTTTCCCGAAACGGTCCGTCGGACTTGCGATGATGGCAGGGCTGCCGTAACCCGGTCTGGTCTCATCCGGATCGCCATCGCCCGCCACCATGACAGCCTCGATCACCGACCGTTATGCCGCCCTGGTCGAGGCGGACGCTATCGAGCGCGATCCCGCGCAGGTCGCGGTGGTGAAGCGGCTGGAAGTCCTGACCGCCGCCCTCGCAGCCCGCCGCCTCGCCCGCAAGGGCAGCGCGCTGGGCTGGCTCTTCGGCAAGAAGCCGGACACGGCCGAGGCGCCGAAAGGGCTGTACATCTGGGGCTCGGTCGGCCGCGGCAAGACCATGCTGATGGACATGTTCTTCGAGGCCGCGCCGGTGAAGCGCAAGCGCCGCGTGCATTTCCACGAGTTCCTGGCCGATGTGCACGGACGCATCAACATCTACCGCCAGAAGATCAAGAGCGGCGAGGTCAAGGACGCCGACCCGATCGCGCCCGTCGCCGCCGAACTCGCGGACGAGGCCTACCTGCTCTGCTTCGACGAGTTCACCGTCACCGACATCGCCGATGCTATGATCCTCGGGCGGCTGTTCACGGCGCTTTTCGCCGCCGGCGTCGTGGTGGTCGCGACCTCGAATGTCGAGCCGTCGCGGCTCTATGAGGGCGGGCTCAACCGGGCGCTGTTCCTCCCTTTCGTCGCGCTGCTGCAGACCAAGGTCGAGGTGCTCAAGCTCGATGCCCGTACCGATTTCCGGCTGGAGAAGCTCGGCGGCGCGCCGGTCTACCATGTGCCGGCCGACGAGAAGGCCAAGGCTGCGCTCGACACGGCCTTCAAGGCACTGTCCGGCACGGCGCAGGGGCCGCGCACGGTGCTGAACGTGCAGGGGCACGACCTCGTCCTGCCGCAGGCGGCGGGCGGCGTGGCGCGAGCGGGCTTCGCCGATCTCTGCGCCCAGGCCTATGGCGCCTCGGACTACATCGCGCTGGCGCAGCGTTTCCATACGCTGGTGCTCGATGGCATCCCGATCCTCGATTTCGATCGGCGCAACGAGGCCAAGCGCTTCATCATCCTGATCGACACGCTCTATGAGCACCATGTGAAGCTCGTCGCCTCGGCGGCGGCCGAACCGCACGAGCTCTACCATGCCAGGCAGGGGCGCGAGGCCTTCGAGTTCGACCGCACCGTCTCGCGGCTGATCGAGATGCGTTCCGAGGAATATCTCGCCATGCCGCATGGCCGCCCCGACTCGACGGCGAGCGGGGATACCACGGGACTGGTGGAGACGTGATGACGGCCGGCGGCGCGAATCCCTCACCGTCATTCCGGGGCGCCCCGCAGGGGCGAGCCCGGAATCCAGAGCCGACGCCGCCGATCCAGAGAGAGGCATCGGATGGCACAGCGACCGCGCGAGGGGCATCGGTTCTGGGTTCCGGGCTCATCGCTGCGCGATGCCCCGGAATGACGGCGGTGCTATCTGAGCCGATGGATCGCTGACCCATGCCCCAGCGCGAGCCGAGCGAGACCCGCATCCTTTCGGTCGCCAGCGAGCATCTGCGCAAGTTCGGGCTGAAGCGCTTCACCGTCGTCGCCGTGGCGGAAGAGGCGGGTATGACGCATGCCAATGTCTACCGCTACTTTCCCTCGCGGGTGGCGCTCATCGATGCTGTCGTCGATGTCTGGCTGAAGGCGACCGAGCGCCGGCTCGCCGATGTCGCCGACGGGCCTGATCCGGCCGACGACAAGCTCGAACGGTTGATCCTGGCGCTGGCCAAGGCCAATCGCGATCTGCTCAGCGAGGACCCGCATCTGTTCGCGGCGCTGTCGCTCGCCGTCGCCAAGCGCCATGCCATCAGCCGGCGCAACCGCACGCGCGTGCGCGCCCTGTTCGAGCGCGTCGTCGACGAGGGCATCGCGACGGGCGTCTTCGAGCCGCGCGACCGCGACCGCGCCATCGCCTTCGTCATCGACGCCACGCACCGCTTCATCCATCCCGCCTCGCTGGCGCTGGAAGCGGATGTTCCGCTGGCTTCGGTCGATACGCGACTCTCCACCCTGATCCGCGTGATCCTGCGGGTGCTCGGTAGCGGCATCGTGTGAAAAATTTGGTGACGAATTACAGAATTCGTAAATTGTAACTGCTCGAATTCCGGCCACCCCGCGACGGGCCGCTGAAATGTGCCCGCGCAAGTCATTGAAAAATCTAAGACTGCCCTGATCTCTCGCGCGAGGCGGGGGCAGGCGCCCCGGAAAAGCCGCTTTTCGGGCAAGGGTTGCGGCAAAAGCCCGGTTTGGGCCAAAGGAACGCACGGTTTGGCCGGCTCGCCGGCATTTTGCAGCGCCAGGACAAAAGGACTAGGCAATGGCCCGTAAGAAGATCGCCCTCATCGGCTCCGGCCAGATCGGCGGCACGCTCGCCCACCTCGCCGGCCTCAAGGAGCTGGGCGACATCGTCCTGTTCGACATCGCCGACGGCATCCCGCAGGGCAAGGGTCTGGACATCGCCGAGTCCGCGCCGGTCGACGGCTTCGACGCCGGCTACAAGGGCACGAGCTCCTACGAGGACATCAAGGGCGCCGACGTCGTGATCGTCACCGCCGGCGTGCCGCGCAAGCCCGGCATGAGCCGCGACGACCTGATCGGCATCAACCTCAAGGTGATGAAGGCGGTTGGCGAGGGCATCAAGCAGTATGCGCCGAAGGCCTTCGTGATCTGCATTACCAACCCGCTCGACGCGATGGTCTGGGCGCTGCAGAAGTTCTCCGGCATCAAGCCGAACATGATCTGCGGCATGGCCGGCGTGCTCGACTCCGCCCGCTTCCGCCACTTCCTCGCCGAGGAGTTCCAGGTCTCGGTCAAGGACGTCTCGGCCTTCGTGCTCGGCGGCCATGGCGACGACATGGTGCCGCTCGTCCGCTATTCGGGCGTCGCCGGCATCCCGCTGCCGGACCTCGTCAAGATGAAGTGGACGACGCAGGAGAAGCTGGACGCCATCGTCGAGCGCACCCGCAAGGGCGGCGGCGAGATCGTCAACCTGCTCAAGACCGGCTCGGCCTTCTACGCTCCGGCCGCCTCCGCCATCGCGATGGCCGAGAGCTATCTCAAGGACCAGAAGCGCGTGCTGCCGGCAGCCGCCGCGCTCAGGGGCCAGTACGGCGTCAAGGACATGTTCGTCGGCGTTCCCGTCGTGATCGGCGCCAAGGGCGTCGAGCGCGTCGTCAAGATCCGCCTCAACGGCGCCGAGAAGGAGATGCTGGCGAAGTCGGTGGCTTCGGTGCAGGGCCTCATCGACGCCTGCAAGAACGTCGATCCGTCACTCGCGTGAGCTTAAGTGAGGGCGACGGCGCGGATTCGCGCCGTCGCCCTCTCGTCAATTTTCGGTCGCTGTCAGGGAAACCGAGCACATGAACATCCACGAATACCAGGGCAAAGCCATCCTCAAGGAATTCGGCGCGCCCGTTTCGGCCGGTTTCCCGGCACTGACGGTGGCCGAGGCGGTCGAAGCCGCCAGGAAGCTGCCGGGGCCGCTCTATGTCGTGAAGTCGCAGATCCATGCCGGCGGACGCGGCAAGGGCAAGTTCAAGGAACTCGGCCCTGACGCGAAGGGCGGCGTGCGCCTGGCCAAGTCGGTCGAGGAAGTCGAGGCCCACGCCAAGGAGATGCTCGGCAACACGCTGGTCACCGTGCAGACCGGCGAGACCGGCAAGCAGGTCAACCGCCTCTATATCGAGGACGGCTCGGACATCGAGAAGGAGTTCTACCTCTCGGCGCTGGTCGACCGCGAGACCTCGCGCATCGCCTTCGTCGTCTCGACGGAAGGCGGCATGGACATCGAGGCCGTTGCCCATGACACGCCCGAGAAGATCGAGACCTTCTCGGTCGATCCGGCCACCGGCATCATGCCGCATCACGGCCGCGCCATGGCGCGCATCCTCGGGCTCTCGGGCGACCTCGCCAAGCAGGCCGGCACCGTGCTCAGCCAGATCTACACCGCGTTCGTGGCCAAGGACATGGACATGCTGGAGATCAACCCGCTGATCGTGACGACCCAGGGCCAGATCAAGTGCCTGGACGCCAAGATCTCGTTCGACTCCAACGCGCTCTATCGTCACCCCGAGGTCGTTGCGCTCCGCGACACCACGGAAGAGGACGAGAAGGAGATCGAGGCGTCCAAGTACGACCTCGCCTATATCGCGCTCGATGGCACGATCGGCTGCATGGTCAACGGTGCCGGCCTCGCCATGGCGACGCTCGACATCATCCAGCTCTACGGGGAATCGCCCGCGAACTTCCTCGACGTCGGCGGCGGCGCCTCCGAAGAGAAGGTGACGGCGGCGTTCAAGATCATCACCGCCGACCCGAAGGTGAAGGGCATCCTCGTCAACATCTTCGGCGGCATCATGAAGTGCGACGTCATCGCACGCGGCGTCATCGCCGCGGTGAAGGCGGTCGGCCTTCAGGTCCCGCTGGTGGTGCGCCTGGAAGGCACCAACGTCCAGGAAGGCAAGGACATCATCTCGTCCTCCGGCCTCAACGTCATCCCCGCCGACGACCTCGACGACGCGGCGCAGAAGATCGTCGCTGCGGTCAAGAAGGCCTGAGGAGCAGACATGTCCATCCTGATCGACAAGAACACCAAGGTCATCTGCCAGGGCTTCACCGGCAAGAACGGCACCTTCCACTCCGAGCAGGCGATCGCCTATGGCACGCAGATGGTCGGCGGCACCTCGCCGGGCAAGGGCGGCTCTCTGCATCTCGGCCTGCCGGTCTTCGACAGCGTCGTCGAGGCCAGGGACAAGACCGGCGCCACGGCGTCCGTCGTCTATGTGCCGCCTCCGGGCGCGGCCGATGCGATCTGCGAGGCGATCGACGCCGAGATCCCGCTGGTGATCTGCATCACCGAGGGCATCCCGGTGCTCGACATGGTCAAGGTCAAGCGCTCGCTGGTCGGCTCCAAGACCCGCCTGATCGGACCGAACTGCCCCGGCGTCGTCACCGCAGGCGAGTCGAAGATCGGCATCATGCCGGCCAACATCTTCAAGCCCGGCTCGGTCGGCATCGTCTCGCGCTCGGGCACGCTGACCTATGAAGCGGTGTTCCAGACCACGCGCGAAGGCCTCGGCCAGACCACGGCCGTCGGCATCGGCGGCGACCCGGTCAAGGGCACCGAGTTCATCGACATGCTCGAGATGTTCCTGGCCGACGACAAGACCACCTCGATCGTCATGATCGGCGAGATCGGCGGCTCGGCCGAGGAAGACGCGGCCCAGTTCATCAAGGACGAGGCCAAGCGCGGCCGCAAGAAGCCGATGGTCGGCTTCATCGCCGGCCGTACGGCGCCTCCGGGCCGCCGCATGGGCCATGCGGGCGCGATCATCTCGGGCGGCAAGGGCGGCGCCGAGGACAAGATCGCGGCGATGGAAGCGGCCGGCATCAAGGTCTCGCCCTCGCCGGCGCGCCTTGGAAAGACCTTGGTCGAAGTGTTGAAGGGCTGATGTGCGTCGGCTCGCCGGAGCACGTCATGGCCGGGCTTGACCCGACCATCTCGTCCCGGCGGATGCGACGGCAAAATGGCAGGTCATGCTCGGGTCAAGCCCGAGCATGACGCCAGGATGCCCGGGCCGAGCCCGGGCATGACGGAACCTAAGGATGTCCGGGCAAGGGTTCGGACGTGACGCAAGCGGCGAAGGAAGGCAGGAGCATCATGGCTCGCCAGGACATCAACGAGGCTCTCGCGCAGACCGGTTTCCTCTATGGCGGCAACGCGGCCTATATCGAGGATCTCTATGCCCGCTACGAGGCCGACCCGAAGTCGGTCGACGAGCAGTGGCAGAGCTTCTTCGGCGCGCTGCAGGACGACAAGCAGGTCGTGCTGGAGAACGCCAAGGGCGCGTCCTGGAAGAAGCCGAACTGGCCGGTCACCGCCAATAGCGAACTGATCTCGGCCCTCGACGGCAATTGGGCCGTGGTCGAGAAGGTGATTTCCGACAAGCTCGGCGCCAAGGCCAAGGCCGCGGGCACCACGATCTCGGCCGCCGACGTGCAGCAGGCGACGCGCGACTCGGTGCGCGCGATCATGCTGATCCGCGCCTTCCGCATGCGCGGCCACCTGCATGCCAAGCTCGACCCGCTGGGCATCGAGAGCCGCGACGATACGGAAGAGCTGTCGCCGGCCGCCTTCGGCTTCGGCGAGGCCGATCTCGACCGCAAGATCTTCATCGACAACGTGCTCGGCATGGAGTTCGCGACCGTCCGCGAGATGGTCGCGATCCTGCAGCGGACCTATTGCGGCACGGTCGGCATCGAGTTCATGCACATTTCCGACCCCGAGCAGAAGGCCTGGCTGCAGGAGCGCATCGAGGGGCCGGACAAGGAGATCGCCTTCACCCGCGAGGGCAAGCGCGCGATCCTCAACAAGCTGGTCGAAACCGAAGGCTTCGAGAAGTTCCTCGACCTGAAGTTCACCGGCACCAAGCGCTTCGGCCTCGATGGCGGCGAGTCGCTGGTTCCGGCGCTGGAGCAGATCATCAAGCGCGGCGGCGCGCTCGGCGTGCGCGACATCGTCTTCGGCATGGCCCATCGCGGCCGCCTCAACGTGCTGACGCAGGTGCTCGGCAAGCCGCACCGCGCGCTGTTCCACGAGTTCAAGGGCGGCTCCTTMGCGCCGGATGACGTCGAGGGCTCGGGCGACGTGAAGTACCATCTCGGTGCCTCCAGCGACCGCGAGTTCGACGGCAACAACGTGCACGTCTCGCTGACCGCCAACCCGTCGCATCTCGAGATCGTCGACCCCGTCGTGCTCGGCAAGGTCCGCGCCAAGCAGGACCAGTTCGGCGACATCGTCGAGCGTTCCAAAGTGCTGCCGCTGCTGATCCATGGCGACGCGGCTTTCGCCGGCCAGGGCGTCGTGGCGGAGTGCCTGGGCCTGTCGGGCCTCAAGGGCCACCGCACCGGCGGCTCGCTGCACTTCATCATCAACAACCAGATCGGCTTCACCACCTATCCGCGCTATTCGCGCTCCTCGCCCTATCCGTCCGACGTGGCGAAGATGGTCGAGGCTCCCGTCTTCCACGTGAACGGCGACGATCCGGAAGCGGTGGTCTTCGCCGCCAAGGTCGCGATCGAGTTCCGGCAGAAGTTCCACAAGCCGGTCGTGATCGACATGTTCTGCTATCGCCGCTTCGGCCATAACGAGGGCGACGAGCCGGGCTTCACCCAGCCGCTGATGTACCGCAAGATCCGCGGCCACAAGACGACGCTGGAGCTCTACGCCGCCAAGCTCGAGGCCGAGGGCGTGCTCAACGCCGGCGAGATCGACGAGATCCGCGCCGCCTGGAAGAGCAAGCTCGAGGTCGAGTTCGACGCCGGCCAGTCCTTCAAGCCGAACAAGGCCGACTGGCTCGACGGCCGCTGGGCCGGCATGAAGGCGATCCGCGCGGACGAGGACGATCCGCGCCGCGGCGCCACCGGCGTCGAGGCAGCGGTGCTCAAGGAGATCACCGAGAAGATCACCGCGGTGCCTGCCGGCTTCAACGCGCACCGCACGATCCAGCGCTTCCTCGACAACCGCAAGAAGGCGGTCGAGGCGGGCGAGGGCATCGACTGGGCGACCGCCGAGGCGCTGGCCTTCGGCTCGCTGCTGCTCGACGGCAATCCGGTCCGCCTCTCCGGCCAGGATTGCGAGCGCGGCACCTTCTCGCAGCGCCATTCGGTGCTGATCGACCAGGAGACCGAGGCGCGCCACACCTCGCTGAACCATATCCGCGAGGACCAGGCCCGCTACGAGGTCATCAACTCGATGCTCTCGGAAGAGGCGGTGCTCGGCTTCGAGTACGGCTACACCCTGTCGGAGCCGAATGCGCTGACGATGTGGGAGGCGCAGTTCGGCGACTTCGCCAATGGCGCGCAGGTCGTGTTCGACCAGTTCATCTCGTCGGGCGAGCGCAAGTGGCTGCGCATGTCCGGCCTCGTCTGCCTGCTGCCGCATGGCTATGAGGGCCAGGGTCCGGAGCACTCCTCCGCGCGCCTCGAGCGCTTCCTGCAGATGTGCGCCGAGGACAACATGCAGGTCGCGAACTGCTCGACTCCGGCGAGCTACTTCCACATCCTGCGCCGGCAGCTGAAGCGCGACTTCCGCAAGCCGCTCATCCTGATGACGCCGAAGTCGCTGCTGCGCCACAAGCGCTGCGTCTCCGAGCTCAGCGAGCTGGCCGAGGGATCGACCTTCCACCGCGTGCTGGCTGATGATGCCGAGCGCGGCCGGTCGTCGACCAAGCTGGTCAAGGACTCGAAGATCCGCCGGGTCGTGCTCTGCTCGGGCAAGGTCTATTTCGACCTGCTGGAGGAGCGCGAGAAGCGCGGCCTCGACGACGTCTATCTGATGCGCGTGGAACAGCTCTATCCGTTCCCGCTGAAGACGCTGGCGCAGGAGCTGGCGCGCTTCAAGGGTGCCGACGTGGTCTGGTGCCAGGAAGAGCCGAAGAACATGGGCTCCTGGACCTTCGTCGAGCCCTATCTCGAATGGGTTCTGGGCCATGCCGGCTCGAAGTCGAAGCGGCCGCGCTATGTCGGCCGTCCGGCTTCGGCCGCGACCGCGACCGGCCTGATGTCGAAGCACGTCGCGCAGCTCAACGCCTTCCTCGACGAGGCCTTCGCGGGCTGATTATTCTCCCGGCAGCGCCCTTAGGGCTCCGCCGGGCTTTCATGCCGCACCGGTGTTTCCGGGGACCGATCCGCGTTCCCGAGCCGATGCCGAACCGACCGCCAGAGAACGAGACAACAGAGGCCTGACATGGCGACCGAAATCCGCGTACCCACCCTCGGCGAATCCGTTTCCGAGGCCACGATCGGCAAGTGGTTCAAGAAGCCGGGCGAGGCGGTGAAGGCCGACGAGCCTCTCGTCGAGCTGGAAACCGACAAGGTGACGCTGGAGGTCAACGCCCCGGCCGCCGGCGTGCTCGGCGAGATCGTCGCCAAGGAAGGCGAGACGGTTGGCGTCAGCGCCCTGCTCGGCACGATCGCCGAAGGCGGTGCTGCTGCTGCCGCCGCGCCGAAGAAGGACGACGCCGCCGTCGCCCAGGCTTCCGGCAAGGCCGGCTCCAGCACGGTCGCCGATGCCGAGAAGAAGACCGCCGCCATTGCCGGCGAGCCGCAGGTGAAGCCGGCGACCAAGGCCGCCGATTCCGGCCCGGCCGTGTCGCGTCTCGCCGCCGAGAGCGGCGTCAACCCGGCTTCCGTCCCCGCCTCGGGCAAGGATGGCCGCGTCACCAAGGGCGACATGCTGGCCGCGATCGCGACCGGCGGCGCTGCCGCTCCGGCCGCCGCTCCCGCTCCGGTGCAGGTCCGCGCTCCCTCGGCGCCGGACGACGCCTCGCGCGAAGAGCGCGTCAAGATGACGAAGCTGCGCCAGACCATCGCGCGCCGCCTGAAGGAAGCGCAGTCCAACGCCGCCATGCTGACGACCTTCAACGAGGTCGACATGACCAACGTCATGGCGCTGCGCAACCAGTACAAGGACGTCTTCGAGAAGAAGCACGGCGTGAAGCTCGGCTTCATGGGCTTCTTCGTGAAGGCCTGCGTCCAGGCGCTGAAGGAGATCCCGGCGGTCAATGCCGAGATCGACGGCACCGATATCATCTACAAGAACTACTACCATATCGGCGTCGCCGTCGGCACCGAGAAGGGCCTCGTCGTCCCGGTGGTGCGCGATGCCGACGATCTCTCCATCGCCGGCGTCGAGAAGAAGATCGGCGAATTCGGCAAGAAGGCCCGCGACGGCAAGCTCTCGATCGAGGAGATGCAGGGCGGCACCTTCACGATCTCGAATGGCGGCGTCTACGGCTCGCTGATGTCGACCCCGATCCTGAACGCGCCGCAATCGGCGATCCTGGGGATGCACAAGATCCAGGAGCGCCCGGTCGTGGTCGGCGGCAAGATCGAGATCCGGCCGATGATGTATCTCGCCGTTAGCTACGACCACCGCATCATCGACGGCAAGGAAGCCGTGACCTTCCTCGTCCGCGTCAAGGAAGGCCTGGAGGACCCGGCGCGCCTCGTCCTCGATCTCTGAGGACGGCCAGACCCGCGACGGCGGGGCAGGAGGAGATGAGCTATGGCTTTTCCACCGAATGTTCCGCCGCTGCAGCCACATCTCTGCGTCAGGGGCGGCAAGGCGGCGATCGCCTTCTATGAGAAGGCTTTTGGCGCGCAATGCACCTTGATGCAGGCGGCCGAGGATGGCGAGCGCGTGATGCACGCCAATCTCGCCTTGTTCGGCAGCGAGATCATGCTGCATGACGAGTTCCCGGAATTCGGCGGCCATGTCATGGCGCCGACGAGCCTCAAGGGCACCGGCGTCGCGATCAGCATCAACCTGCCGGCGCCGGCCGATGTCGATGCCGCGCTGGCCAGGGCCGAGGCTGCCGGCGCCGAAATCTTCATGCCGGCGAGCGACGTGTTCTGGGGCGCCCGCTATGGCAGGCTGCGCGACCCCTTCGGCCATGTCTGGGCGTTCAACGCGCCGCTGTGATCGCGCCTTCGCCGACGCGCCCGTGATCGGATTGGCCTGAACCCGACAAGCTGTCATGCTCCCCGCCTATCCGGGCTGGAGGGGACCATGACCGCACTTCCCATGACGACCGAAATCACCGTTCTCGGCTGGAGCGTGCTGCTCCTGCTCGTGCAGGTCGTCCTGCAGGCGGGAACGTCCGCCGATCTCGGGCCGACCTATCTGTTCAGCCCGCGCGACGAGCGGCGCGAACCGCAGAGCATCGTCGCGCAGCGGCTGAAGCGCGCGCTCGACAACCTGCTCGAAACCTATCCGGCCTTTGTGGCACTCGCGCTTGCGCTCACCGTCACGGGCAAGGCCGGCGGCATCGCGGCGACCGGGGCGTGGCTCTATCTCGCCGCGCGGTTCGTCTATGTCATTCTCTATGCCACCGGCATCCCGGTGGTCCGCACCGTCGTCTGGCTGGCCTCGGTCGCCGGCCTCGCGATGATGCTCTGGCGACTGCTGATGTGAGGCGTCGGCGCGGCAGTTCGATCCGCCGCGCCGGATCCATCCCGGAGCATGTCCGCGTTTCCCTGAATCGCGGACATGCTCCGGCCTCTTGTTCTGTCGCATTGTCTTCGCGCGAAACGGTATCCACTTCGCTCGAAGATGCTCCAGATCAGGGCTGCACCACCACCATCGCCGAGAAGGGATGGACATAGGCCTGCAGCATCACGAAGCCGCCGACCAGACTCGCCAGCACGATCGAGTGCCAGAAGACGAAGCGCAGGATCGTGCCTTCATGGCCGAACCAGCCCGTCGCGGTCGAGGCGACGACGATCGACTGGGCATCGATCATCTTGCCCATGACGCCACCCGAGGAGTTCGCCGCGCTCATCAGGATCGGCGAGAGGCCGAGCTGTTCGGAGGTGACCTTCTGCAGATTGCCGAAGAGCACGTTCGAGGCCGTGTCCGAGCCCGTGAGCGCGACGCCAAGCCAGCCGAGCAGCGTGCCGAAGAAGGGATACAGCACGCCGGTGCCGGCGAAGGCGAGGCCGAGCGTGGCGTCGATGCCCGAAAGCCGCGTCAGCGTGCCGATCGCCAGCATCGCGGCGATGGTGATCAGCGAATAGGCGCAGAGCCTGATCGTCCTGCCGTAGATCGAGAGCATCTTGCCCGGGCCGAAACCCAGCGCAAAACCAGAGATGACCGCCGCGATCAGCATGCCGCTGCCGGTATAGGACAGCCATGTGAAGGAGAAGATGGCGCCTTCCGGGKTCGGCCTGGCGGCGACGGGCGCGACCTTGTTGATCTGGTTGTGGAGATCGGGAACCGCATAGTTCCAGGTCGCCCAGGGATTGACCGCGCTCTTGAACCAGCCCGTGCCCCAGACCAGCAGGATGATGCAGACGATGATCCAGGGCGTCAGCGCCATCCAGACCTGCGATGAGCTCGGCTTGGCCCCGGCGGTGGGCTGGACGAGGCTGCCGTCGTCGGAGATGTCGTGGCCGCGCAGCTTAGGCGAGGTCCAGATCTCCTTCGGCTTCCAGACCTGCAGGAAGCCGATCAGGCAAGCCATCGAGATCAGCGAGGCGCCGATATCGACGATCCAGGGATTGATGAAGTTCGAGATCAGGAATTGCGGCACGGCGAAGGACACGCCGGTGACGAGGATCGCCGGCCAGATCTGCAACATCCCGCGCCAGCCGGCGAAGACGCAGATCAGCCAGAAGGGAACCAGCACCGAGAAGAAGGGCAGCTGACGCCCGACCATGGCGCCGAGCAGGAAGGGGTCGATGCCGGTGACCTGGCTGAGGCCCTGGATCGGCGTGCCGAGCGCGCCATAGGCGACGGGGGCGGTGTTGGCGATGAGCGAAAGGCCCGATGCCGCCAGCGGCGAGAAGCCGAGGCCGATCAGGATGGCGCCGGTGACGGCGACCGGCGTGCCGAAGCCGGACGCGCCCTCGAAGAAGGCCCCGAAGGCGAAGGCGATCAGCAGGAGCTGGATGCGGCGGTCGTCGGTGACGCCGCCGATCGTGGTCTGCAAGGTCTTGAAGGCACCTTTCTCGACCGTCAGCCGGTAGAGGAAGATGACGTTGAGGACGATCCAGCCGATCGGGAAGAAGCCGGTGACGGCGCCGAGCAGCGTCGCGCGCAGCGACATCCCTGCAGGCATGGTGAAGATGAAGATCGCGACCAGATTGGCGACGATGAGCGCGATGACGGCGGCGATGTGCGCCTTGACGGCGTTGGATGCGATGAGACCGAGCAGAACGACGACGGGTAGCGCGGCTGCGAGCGTCGACAGGACGCTGTTGCCGAATGGATCATAGACCTGATTCCACATGACGGCGTGCCCCTCCAGCGGGCTGATCTGCAATGTTCAGCGAATGGCGTTTCATCCTTTTCTTGTGATCCGGCAGTAAGCGCCGCTGTCTGAGTCGCGGCAAGCGCCGCGGCATGCCGTCAACGCATGAATGACGTAGCGCTTGCCGCAGAACCGATGTATGCCGACCGCCATCCGCCGCGGCGTCGTCCGCGGCCTCGAAACCATCAACGGAAGGGCGTCATGGCCTACGATCTCGTCGTTATCGGAACCGGCCCCGGGGGCTATGTCTGCGCCATCCGGGCAGCCCAGCTCGGGCTGAAGGTCGCCGTCGTCGAGAAGCGTAAGACGCATGGCGGCACCTGCCTGAACGTCGGCTGCATTCCCTCCAAGGCGCTGCTGCATGCCTCCGAGATGTTCGAGGAAGCCGGCCACACCTTCGAAAAGCTCGGCATCGTCGTCGGCAAGCCGAAGCTCGATCTCAAGGCCATGATGGCGCACAAGCAGGAAACCATCGACGCCAACGTCAACGGCGTCGGCTTCCTGCTCAAGAAGAACAAGATCGACGCCTTCCACGGCACGGCCGCGATCCCGGCCGCCGGCAAGGTCGTCGTCACCGCCGAGGACGGCAAGACGCAGGAACTCGAGACCAAGAACATCGTCATCGCGACGGGCTCCGAATCCGCGCCGCTGCCGGGCGTCGAGATCGACGAGAAGACCGTGGTGACCTCGACCGGCGCGCTCGAGATCGGCGCCGTGCCCAAGGAGCTCGTCGTGGTCGGCGCCGGCGTGATCGGCCTCGAGATCGGCTCGGTCTGGGCTCGTCTCGGCGCCAAGGTCACCGTCGTCGAATATCTCGATCGCATCCTGCCCGGCATGGATGGCGAGATCGCCAAGCAGTTCCAGCGCATCCTGGAGAAGCAGGGCTTCACCTTCCAGCTGGGATCCAAGGTGACCAAGGTCGAGACGGCCAAGAAGGGCGGCGCGACCGTCACCGTCGAGCCCGCCGCCGGTGGTGAGGCCAAGACGCTCAATGCCGATATCGTGCTGGTCGCGATCGGCCGCCGCCCGAATACGGAGGGCCTCGGCCTCGACAAGGCGGGCGTCGCCACCGAGAAGGGCCGCGTCGTCATCGACGACCATTTCAAGACCAATGTCGCCGGCATCTATGCCATCGGCGACGTGGTGCGCGGGCCGATGCTGGCGCACAAGGCAGAGGACGAGGGCGTCGCGGTGGCCGAGATCATCGCCGGCAAGGCGGGCCATGTGAACTACGACGCCATTCCGGGCATCGTCTACACCGCGCCGGAAGTCGCCGCGATCGGCAAGACCGAGGAAGAGCTCAAGGCCGCCGGCGTCGAATACAAGATCGGCAAGTTCCCCTTCACGGCCAACGGCCGCGCCCGGGCCATCCGCCATACCGACGGTTTCGTGAAGGTGCTGGCCGATGCCAAGACCGACCGCGTGCTCGGCTGCCACATCATCGGCCCGCATGCCGGCGACCTGATCGCCGAGGTGACCGTGCTGATGGAGTTCGGTGGCTCGGCCGAAGACCTCGCCCGCACCTGCCACGCGCATCCGACGTTGGCCGAGGCGGTCAAGGAGGCGGCGATGGCGGTGGAGAAGCGCCAGATCCATATGTGATCGGAACCGTCTGCGTCATTCTCGGGCGAAGCTTGGCTTCGACCCGAGAATCTCGTGACGAGAGAATTCTGGTTTCCGAGATGGTCGGCTCAGGGCCGACCATCTCGGCTGGGGGAATAGCCTCCGGTCCTTTGGTTCATTGCCGATCTGATATAGGATCGGCGTCATGACCCGTGACGAAGCTACCGCCGAGTTGATCTGCCGTGCCAAGGTCTTGCGCGATCGTGGCGCACAGGCGGCCTTTGTCTATGGATCGACCGCTCGCGACGAGGCGAGAGAGAACAGCGACATCGATATTTTCATCGATGTCGAGCCCGGCCGGAAGTTCTCGCTGCTCGATCTCGCGGGGATGCAGCGCTACCTGACGGAAGAGCTCGGCGTCACGATCGACCTGACGACACGATCGAGCCTGCATCCGAAGCTGCGGGACCAGATCGAGAGCGAGGCCGTCCGGGTCTTCTGATGGCAAGACGCGTCGATGTCGTCCTCGAAGACATTCTCGATGCTATCGGGATGATCGAGGACGCCGCTTCAAGCCATGATCGCGCGAGCTTTGCCAAGGCTGGATTTGCGCAGCGCGGCATCGAACGGTTGCTGGAGATCATCTCGGAAGCTGTTCGCCATCTCCCCGATGATCTGCTCGCCTCAAGGCCCGAGATCGCTTGGGCTGACGTTCGGGCCATCGGCAACCTGATCCGACACGAATATTGGCGCGTCGACCCCGATATCGTCTGGGCCGTGGTGGCGGAGGATCTGCCGCCACTGCGCGCTGCGATCGAAGACCTTCTCGTCCGATCGCGCGGTTGACTTCACCCCCGCCGCGCCTTGAACGCCGTCAGCGTATTGCGGAGCAGGCAGGCGATGGTCATCGGGCCGACGCCCCCCGGCACGGGCGTAATTGCGCCGGCCACTTTCACGGCCTCGGCAAAATCCACATCGCCGGTGAGCTTGCCGTCGGGCAGGCGGTTGATGCCGACATCGATGACGGTGGCGCCGGCCTTGATCCAGTCTCCCTTGACCATGCGCGGGCGGCCGACGGCGGCGATGACGATATCGGCTCGCCGGACCACGGCGGCTAAGTCGCGCGTGCGTGAATGGGCGATAGTGACGGTGCAGTCGGCCTGAAGCAGCAATTGCGCAACCGGCCGGCCGACCAGTTCCGAGCGCCCGATGACGACCGCATCCAGTCCGGACAGCGAGGGCAGCGCCTGCTTCAGCAGCAGCATGCTGCCGAGCGGCGTGCAGGGCACGAGCCTGTTCTTGCCGCCGGCAAGCAGACCGGCATTGATCGGGTGCAGCCCGTCGACATCCTTGGCCGGATCGATCGCGTCGATGATGCGGCCGGTGTCGATATGCCTCGGCAGGGGGAGCTGGACCAGGATGCCGTCGACATTGTCGTCGGCATTCAGTTCGGCGAGCTTGGCGAGAAGCTCGGCTTCGGTCGTCTCGGCCGGCAGCCGATGGGCGACCGAGTTCATGCCGATCTCGACCGCCAGCTTCTCCTTGGAGGCGACATAGACCTTGCTCGCTGGGTCCTCGCCGACGAGCACGACATGCAGCCCCGGCACGAGCCCACGCGCAGCCTTGATCACGGCGACCTCGCGGGCGATCTCGGCCCTGAGCGCGGCGGCGGCGGCCTTGCCGTCGATGATGCGGGCTTCACCGGTCATGGTCCGACCTCGTCCTTATGGGTGACGCCGCCCTCATGCGCGATCCGGCCGGCCCGGACAAGCCCGAATGCGATGGCGACATGGCCACGGGTGCCATGTGGCAGGGGAGGGGCGTCCGTCGCGGCTTGCGGGCTTACGGGCCGCCCGGTATCGACGAACCAAGACGCGAGGCTGGAAGGGGCAGGGACAACGTGACGACCGGTTTCGCCCGCATGCCCGATGCCCCGGCCTTCCGCCTTGCCGAGCTCCGCGCTCCTGCCTGCCTGATCGAGGGCGGCGAGGTTGCGGCTGACCGCAACGGGCTGGCGCGCATCGATCTCGTCATTGCCGAGGGCCGGATCGAAAGGATCGAGCCGGCCGGCATGGTGGCTGCGGGGGCGATGCCGGCCGTCGATCTCGACGGCGGGATCGTTCTGCCGCGGCTGGTCGATTGTCACGTTCATCTCGACAAGGGCCATATCTGGCCGCGCAGCCCCAATCGGGATGGCACCTTTCCGGGTGCGCTGACGACGGTCGCAGCCGACCGCGAGGCGAACTGGTCCGCCGAGGATGTGCGGGCGCGGATGGATTTCTCGCTACGCACCGCCTTCGCGCATGGCACGGCGGCGATGCGGACCCATATCGATTCCGTCGGCAAGCAGATCGGCATCTCCTGGCCTGCCTATGCCGAGATCAGGGCGGAATGGGCCGGGCGTATCGCGCTGCAGGCCTCGCCGCTGTTCGGGGCCGATGCGGCGCTCGATCCGGCGCATATGGCGGCGGTGATCGCGGCGGTGAAGGCGCATGGCGACGGCATCCTCGGCTGCGTCACCTACATGATCCCGGAGCTCGACCGGGCGCTCGACATCCTCTTTCAGGCGGCGATCGAGAACGGCTTCGATCTCGACTTTCATGTCGACGAGACCAACGATCCCGCGGCCCGCTCGCTGGAGCACATCGCGGATGCGGCGCTGCGCCATCGCTTTTCAGGCAAGATCCTGTGCGGGCATTGCTGCTCGCTCGCTTTGCAGGCGCCGGAGGACGAGGCGCGGATCATCGCCAAGGTTCGCGAGGCCGGCATCGCCGTGGTCTCGCTGCCGCTCTGCAACATGTATCTGCAGGACAGGGGGGTGGGCCGCACACCGCGCTGGCGTGGCGTCACCGCCCTACATGAGCTGAAGGCGGCCGGTGTGCCGGTGATGATCGCATCCGACAACACGCGCGACCCGTTCTATGCCTATGGCGATCTCGACCTCGTCGAGGTGCTGCGCGAGGGCACGCGCATCCTCCAGCTCGATCATTCTGGCCCGGACTGGGCTGCGGCCGTGGCGCGCACACCGGCGGAAGCGATGGGCCTGCGTGGCGCCGGCGTCATCGCGGTGGGAGCGCCGGCCGATCTCATCCTGACGCGGGCGCGCGACTGGACGGAACTCTTCTCCCGGCCGCAGGCCGATCGCACGGTGCTGGTCGCCGGACGACCGATCGACCGGACCTTGCCGGATTACCGCGAACTCGACCATCTGATGGGCAGAGCATCATGACCGGACGTTACGACATCGCCACGCTGAAGACCCGCCTCGGTGGCATCCGCACCGAGGAGAACCCGGCGCTGGTGAAGCAGAAGAGCCGCGACTTCTTCTGGTACTCGCCGGTGCTGAAGCGCCAGCTCGACCATATCGTCGCCGATATCGTGGTCTCGCCGGTGAGCGAGGCAGAGGTCGTGCAAGTGCTCGCCGCCTGCCACGAGCTCGGTATCCCCGTCACGCCGCGTGGTACGGGCACCGGCAATTACGGGCAGGCGATGCCGCTGTCGGGCGGCGTGCTGCTCGACCTCTCCGGCTTCAACAAGGTCAGGGAAATCGGTGCCGGCCGCTATGTCGCCGAGCCCGGCGCGATCATGGCGCGGATCGATGACGAGACGCGTGCCCACTCGCGCCAGGAACTGCGCCTGCATCCCTCGACCTACCAGACCGCCTCGATCGGCGGCTTCATCGCCGGCGGCTCGGGCGGCGTCGGTTCGATCAAATGGGGTGGCCTGCGCGACTGGGGCAACATCATCCGGCTCAAGGTCGCGACGATGGAGGCAAGCCCTCGCATCCTCGAATTCTCCGGCGAGGATCTGCACAAGGTCGCCCATGCCTATGGCACCAACGGCATCATCACCGAGGTCGAGATGCCGCTCGGCCCGGCCTATGACTGGGTCGACGTCATCGTCGGTTTCGACAGCCTGCGCGCCGCCACCGAATTCGCCAATGCGGTGGGCGAGCAGGACGGGCTCGCGCTCAAGAACCTCTGCGTCGTCGCCGCGCCCGCGCCGCACGACTATTTCCTGCGGCATCGCAAGTTCCTGCCGCGCGACAGCCATCTCGTCATCGTCATGGCCGCCGATTTCGCGGTGGATGCGCTCTGCGCCTATGCTCGGCGCTTCAAGGGCGCGGAGCTGCTGTTGCGCACCGACAAGCTGTCGCCCGAAGATGCCAAGGGCCTGCCGCCGGCTTACGAGCTCGGCTGGAACCACACGACGCTGCGGGCGCTGCGTGTYGACCCCGCGATCACCTATCTGCAGGTGCTCTATCCCTTCCCGAACCAGATCGACCTCGTCGACAAGATCCATGCCCGCTTCGGCGACGAGGTGGTCGCCCATCTCGAATTCGTGCGCTTCGACGGCAAGATCACCTGCTTCGGCCTGCCGCTGGTGCGCTTCACCACGGAAGAGCGGCTGGAGGAGATCATCGCCGTTCATGAGGAGATGGGCGCGCCGATCTTCAACCCGCATCGGTACACGCTGGAGGAAGGCGGCATGAAGCAGACCGACGAGACGCAGCTCGCCTTCAAGCGCGAGGCCGATCCGCAGGGCCTGCTCAACCCCGGCAAGATGATCGCCTGGGAGGACCCGAGCTACGATTATCGCTCGGGCAAGACCTTCCTGTTCCGCAGTCTCACTGAGGCCGGAGTCGGCTAGAACGCTTGCGAACGGGCCGCTCGGTCATCCCGGGCTTGACCCGGGACTCATCGAAGGACACCGGAACTCTATGATGGATCCCGGATCGGCGCCGCAGACGCGGCTTGTCCGGGATGACGTTGTGGTTCCGTCAAAAACAGCCCGCACTCGGAGCCTCAGCAATGCGCGTGCTCGTCCTCTATGCCCATCCCGTTCCCGAGAGCTTCGGTGCCGCGGCCCACGAGACGGTGGTCGCAACACTGAGGCAGGCCGGGCACGAGGTCGATGATTGCGATCTCTATGCCGAGAGCTTCGACCCGGTGCTGAGCCGGGAGGAGCGGCGCGGCTATCACGACATCGCCAGCAACACATTGCCGGTTGCCGGCTATGTTGAACGCGTGCGGGCCGCCGACGCGCTGGTGCTGTGCTTCCCCGTCTGGAACTTCGGCTATCCGGCGATCCTGAAGGGTTTCCTCGACAGGGTCTTCCTGCCGGGAGTCTCGTTCAGGATGGCCGATGGGAAAGCGCAGCCGGCGCTACACAATATCCGCCGGCTTGCGGCCGTCACGAGCTATGGCGGCTCACGCTGGCGCGCCTTGCTGATGGGCGATCCGCCGCGCAAGGCGGTCTGCCGCGCGCTGCGTGCGGTCTGTCACCCGCTGGCCCGCACGACCTATCTGGCGCATTATGACATGAATCTCTCGACGCCCGAGAGCCGGGACGCTTTCCTGCAAAAAGTCGCCGCGAAACTCACAGTCTTTTAGCTCTGACATTGCATTGTCATCCGTCTGTCATGTTCGCGCGCGAATACGCAGCCGGCGAAGCGTCTCCTTATCCGTCCAAGGATCGGCCCGAAGGATCGACCCATGACCAAGGCACTCGAGAAAAGCGTTGGCCGTGCCCTGCTCGTCACCGCGCGTCTGCATCGATCGCGGATGGGCGAGCGGCTGAACGGGCTCGGACTGTTCCCCGGGCAGGAGCAGGCGCTGAAAGCCCTGCAGCCGGCGCCGATGACGATGGGCGAGCTTGCCTCGCTGCTGCGCGTGAAGCCGCCGACGGTGTCGAAGACGATCGGGCGCCTCTCGCTCCAGGGCCTCGTGACGCGCGAGGGCGGCAATCGCGACGGCCGGCTGGTCCAGGTCGCCTTGACGGAAACCGGGCAGAAGACCGCCGCGGAACTCGACGCGGTCTGGAACGACGTCGAGGAAGAGCTTCTCGACAAGCTCGACGGCAAGGAACGCAAGCAGTTGCGCAAGCTGCTGCGCAAGGCCGCCAAGGGCCTTTCCCGGGCCGGCGCCGATCATGACGATCCCGACACCGATCTCGACGAGGCCGATAGCGACGCCTGATCTGCGCATGGAGCGCATGCGCTCCTGAGCTGGCGGAGGCCTCTAAATCGGTTCAATCTGGCTTCGTCATTCCTCCAGAGCATGGCGAAACCACGTGCCCCTGCCATCCCAGGCTCCGTCCGACGCGGGGCGAGCGCGCCTCATGGCCATCGGCCTGATGGGCGTCGCCGTCCTGCTGTTCTCGATGCTCGATGCGAGCGCGAAATGGCTGGGGCAGTCGATGAACCCGCTGCAGGTGGTGTTCGCGCGCTATGCCGGCAGCATGATCCTGGTGCTCGCGCTCATCAATCCGTGGTCGCATCCGGGCGTGCTGCGGACGAAGCGTCCCTGGCTGCAATGGGGGCGCTCGCTGCTGCTGCTCGGCTCGACGGCGCTCAATTTCGTGGCGCTGCGCTATCTCCAGCTCGCCGAGACGATCTCGATCATGTTCGCGGCGCCGCTGCTGGTGGCGCTGGTCTCCGGGCCGCTGCTCGGGGAATGGCCGGGACCGCGCCGGCTGGCGGCGATCGCCGTCGGCTTCATCGGCGTGCTGGTGGTGACGCGGCCGGGCATCGGCGGCATGCATCCGGCGGCGCTGCTCAGCGTGCTCGGCTGCTTCTGCTTCGCCTTCTACGCGCTGTCGACGCGCATGCTCTCGGGCCATGATTCATCGGAAACGACGATGATCTATTCCGGCGCCGCCGGAACGCTCGCCACCATCCCGCTGCTGCCCTGGATCTGGGAGACGCCGCAGGGCCTGCTGCCCTGGCTTCTGATGATCCTTGTCGGCGTGCTCGGCGGCTTCGGCCACTGGCTCCTGATCCTCGCGCACAGGCTGGCGCCGGCGACCGTGCTCGCGCCTTTCATCTACTCGCAGATCGTCTGGATGGTGCTGCTCGGCTGGTTCGTCTTCGGCCAGCTGCCGGACGGCTGGACCTTCGCCGGCGCCGGCATCGTCATCGCCTCCGGGCTCTACCTGCTCTATCGCGAGCGGGTGCGGCATGTGCCGGAAGAGGCGGCCTCGGCGCGGCTGGACTAGAGACTGTAGGGCTCGACAGGAATCGCGCTGTCTTTCCGGGGCGGCCTGCAAGGGCCGAGCCCGGGACCCAGAACCGACGTCTGATATCGCATGAGCTTACGGGCTCGGGGAGCTCTTCCGAACAAGCTCCGCCGGTTCTGGGTTCCGGGCTCAAGCGCTGCGCGCTTGCTCCGGAATGACAGCCGCGTTTGCTCAGACCGTGACCTGCGTGCCGACCTCGACGACGCGGCCGGTCGGGATCTGGAAAAAGTTCGTCGCGTCGGTCGCGCTCTTGGTCAGGCCGATGAAGAGATTGTCCTGCCAGATCGGCATTCCCGACTGGGGAGAGGGCTTGATCGAGCGGCGCGACAGGAAGAACGAGGTCGACATGATGTCGAACTTGAAGCCCTGCTTGCGCAGCATCGCCAGCCCCTTGGGCACGTTCGGGCTCTCCATGTAGCCGTAGACCATGTCGACCCGCCAGAAGTCGTCGGTGATGCGGGCGAGGCGCACGCGCTCCTCCTCGAGGACGCGCGGCGTGTCGGCCGAGCGCACGGTCAGCACGACGTTGCGCTCGTGCAGCACCTTGTTGTGCTTGAGGTTGTGCAGCAGCGAGGCCGGGGCGGTCTCCGGGTCGCTGGTCAGGAAGACGGCCATGCCCTTCACCCGGGCGGGCGGGCTCTTCGACAGCATGGTGACGAGCTCGAGCAGCGGCACGTCGGTCTTGCGGGTCTTGTCGAAGAGGATCTTGGTGCCGCGCATCCAGGTCCACATCACCAGCGTCAGCCCCATGGCGAGCAGCACCGGCACGTAGCCGCCGTGGAAGAGCTTCAGCATGTTGGCCGAGAAGAAAGATACGTCGACCAGCAGGAAGGGCAGGATGAGCGCGGCGGTGGCCGGCAGGCTCCAGCCCCAGTGGCGGCGGATGACGATGGCGGCGAGCAGGGAAGAGACCACCATCGTGCCGAAGACCGAGATGCCATAGGCGTGCGACAGGCTCGACGATGTCCGGAACGACCAGACCAGGATCAGAACGACGACGAGCAGCAGCAGGTTGACGCGGGGCACATAGATCTGGCCCGAGGTTTGCTCAGAGGTGTGGCGGATCTCCATGCGCGGCAGCAGGCCGAGCTGGATCGCCTGTCGCGTCAGCGAGAAGGCGCCGGTGATGACGGACTGGCTGGCGATGATGGTCGCCACCGTCGCCATCACGACGAAGGGCAGCAGCAGGCCCTCCGGAGCGAGCCGGTAGAACGGATTGTCGATGGCGCTGGGGTCGGAGAGGATGAGCGCGCCCTGGCCGAGATAGTTCAGCCACAATGCCGGGAAGACGATATAGAGCCAGGCGCCGCGGATCGGGCCGCGCCCGAAATGGCCCATATCGGCGTAAAGCGCCTCGGCGCCCGTCACCGCCAGACAGACCGAGCCGAGGACGGCCAGCGCCACGCCGGCGTGGTCGCGGAAGAACAGTAGCGCGTAATAGGGGTTGATCGAGCGGAACACGCTGAGGTCGTCGGCGATGTGATAGATGCCGAGCCCGGCCAGCGTCAGGAACCAGACCAGCATGATCGGGCCGAAGAAGGTCGCGACGCGCTGGGTGCCGTGGCTCTGGACCACGAAGAGGCCGATCAGGATCACCGAGGCGATCCAAAGGATGTAGTCGTTGAGCGCCGGCGTGATCAGCTTGACGCCCTCGATCGCCGAAAGCACCGAGATCGCCGGGGTAATGACGGTGTCGCCGTAGAACAGGCCCGCGCCGATCATGCCGAGCAGCAGGGCCATGTGGCTGCGCGCCCGGCCGAGGCTGCGCTGGGCGAGCGCGACGAGGGTCAGGATGCCGCCCTCGCCGTTATTGTCGGCCCGCATCAGCAGCACGACGTATTTCAGCGTCACCACAATGACGAGCGACCACAGGATCAGCGAGAGGACGCCGATGACGACCGTGGGCGGAATGACGACGTTCTCCGCGCCGCCGGTCGCCGCGAGCAGTGTTTCGCGCAGGGCGTAGAGCGGGCTCGTGCCGATGTCGCCATAGACGACGCCGAGCGCACCGAGCGCAAGCGCGGTATAGCCCGATTTGCCGTGACCGTGCCCGCCGGCATGGCCGTGGCCATCGTCGAGCCCGAAACGGGAATCCTCCGGCCGGACGGTCGCAGGATTCTGCTTCTCATGCCCCATAAGGGATCTCCGCGCGTGCTGCGGTGCAGCGAAAGGCCGGGGCCTCTAGCATAATGCGAGGGGCACGCAAAGGCAGGGTCAGCCAGCCGCGCCGAGACCGGCGCCGAAGCGCCGCTCGACATAGCTCGCAACCATCGTCTTGAACTCGTCCGCGATTCCAGTGCCGCGCAGGGTCGTGACCTTCTTGCCGTCGACGAAGACAGGGGCGGTCGGCGCCTCGCCTGTGCCCGGCAGCGAGATGCCGATATCGGCATGCTTGGACTCGCCGGGTCCGTTGACGATGCAGCCCATCACCGCGACGTTGAGGTTCTCGACGCCGGGATAGCGCGTCTTCCATTCGGGCATCGAGGTGGAGATCCAGTCCTGGATGTCGCGCGCCAGCTCCTGGAACACGGTCGAGGTCGTGCGGCCGCAGCCGGGGCAGGCGGCGACGAGCGGCACGAAGGCGCGGAAGCCCATGGTCTGGAGCAGTTCCTGCGCCGTCCTGACCTCGAGCGTGCGGTCCCCGCCCGGTTCCGGCGTCAGCGAATAGCGGATGGTGTCGCCGATGCCTTCCTGCAGGAGGATGCCGAGCGCGGCGGAGGAGGCGACGATGCCCTTCGAGCCCATGCCGGCCTCGGTGAGGCCGAGATGGATGGCGTAGTTCGCCCGGCTCGCGAGCATGCGGTAGACCGTGATCAGGTCCTGCACGCCCGAGACCTTGGCCGAAAGGATGATGTATTCGCGGGCGAGGCCGAGCTCCTCGGCGCGCTCGGCCGAGAGCAGGGCCGATTGCACCATGGCCTCGCGCATGATGGCGCGGGCGTCGAGCGGGCGCGCGCTCACAGCATTCTCGTCCATCAGCGCGGTCAGCAGTTCCTGGTCGAGCGAGCCCCAGTTGGCGCCGATGCGGACAGGCTTGCGGTGCCTGATCGCCATCTCGATGATCTGCGAGAACTGCTTGTCCTTCTTGTCCTTGAAACCGACATTGCCGGGGTTGATGCGGTACTTCGCCAGCGCCTCGGCGCAGGCCGGATGATCGGCCAACAGCTTGTGGCCGATATAGTGGAAGTCCCCGACCAGCGGCACATCGATGCCGACGCGGTCCAGCCGCTCGCGGATCTTCGGCACGGCGGCTGCGGCCTCGTCGCGGTCGACCGTGATGCGCACCAGCTCCGAGCCCTGCCGGGCGAGCGCCGCGACCTGCGCCACCGTGGCGCTGATGTCGGCGGTGTCCGTATTGGTCATCGACTGCACGACGATCGGCGCGCCGCCGCCGACGGTGACGTTGCCGACCTTGACCGGTACGGTCAGCTGACGGGCGAGCGGCCCGGCGCGTTCCGGCGTCAGATAGGAAAAGGCGCGCTCATTCATGAGGGCTGCTCTATCACGAACCGGCGTTGCGGCAATGTTCGCAGCGGCCGACGATCTCGACCATCTGGTGCGAGGGGGAGAATTGCCGGGTTTCGGCGATGGCCGCCACCGCTTTCTTCATCGCGGGCGAAGAATCCTCGTCGACGCCGCCGCAGACCTCGCAGATCAGGAAGGCGACGACCTCATGCGCGCCATGGCCGTGCAGGCAGGCGACGTAGGCGTTCTTCGAGGACAGGCGGTGGACGAAGCCCTGCTCGACCAGGAAATCGAGCGCGCGATAGATCGAGATCGGCGCAAGCCGCCGCCCGCCTGCCGGCGAAATCCGGTCGGCGAGATCATAGGCTCCGACCGGGCGATGGTCGGCGTGGAGAGCTTCCAGCGCCTGCCGACGGATGGGAGTCAGGCGCAGGCCGCGCTCGCGGCAGATGCGCTCCGCCCGCGCCAGGGCCTCAGCCGCATGGCGGCGATGGTCCTCGGCGTGGCGGCATGGTCCGTCATGCGTGTGGTGCACATGATCGTGGTGGTCATGGGCTTCTGGCTGCATTTTCGTCATGTTGCGCTGCGAAGAGTCCTCGGGCAACGTGCGATGATATCCAATCGTTGCATTGCCTTGTTCGAACACGAACCTAAGCATTTTCTCCCCGATTGTCAGGAGCCTTGACGCTCATGTTCCTTAAAGATCGCACTGCCGCCATCACCGGCTCGACTTCCGGCATCGGGCTCGCCTATGCCCGCGCACTCGCCAAGGAGGGCGCCAACCTCGTCATCAACGGAATTATGCCAGCCGCCGATGCCGAGAAGCTGCGCGCCGATCTGGAGCAGGAATTCGGCATCAAGGTGGTGTTTTCGCCGGCCGATATGACGAAGCCCGCCGAGATCGCCGGTTTCATCGCCGAGGGCGAGAAGGCCTTCGGCGCCATCGACATCCTGATCAACAATGCCGGCATTCAGTTCGTCTCGCCGATCGACGAGTTCCCGATCCAGAAATGGGACCAGATCATCGCGATCAACCTGTCCTCGGCCTTCCACACGATCCGCGCCGCCCTGCCGAAGATGAAGGAAAAGGGCTGGGGCCGGATCATCAACACGGCTTCGGCGCATGCCTTCGTCGCCTCGCCGTTCAAATCGGCCTATGTCGCCGCCAAGCACGGCATTGCCGGGCTGACCAAGACCGTGGCGCTCGAGGTCGCGACCAATGGCATCACCGTCAATGCCATCGCGCCGGGCTATGTCTGGACGCCGCTGGTCGAGAAGCAGATCCCGGACACGATGAAGGCGCGCGGCCTGACCAAGGAGCAGGTCATCAACGACGTGCTGCTCGACGCCCAGCCGACCAAGGAGTTCGTCACGGTCGATCAGGTCGCGGCGCTCGCCGTCTTCCTGTGCACGGATTCGGCCAAGTCGATCACCGGGGCGACGCTGCCGATGGATGGCGGCTGGACCGCCGCATGAGCGGGCGCCCGTCCCGCAAGCCCGAGCTGGTCAAGGGGCTGGCCGGGCCGAAGGCGGAGAAGACGATCTCGCTGGCGCTGCAGGGCGGGGGCGCGCATGGCGCCTTCACCTGGGGCGTGCTCGACGTCATCCTGGAGGATGGGCGGCTCGGCATCGAGGCGCTGACCGGCACGAGCGCCGGCGCGATGAATGCCGTCGTGCTGGCCGAGGGCTGGGTCGACGGCGGCGCCGATGGCGCGCGGGCCAAGCTGGAGGCGTTCTGGCGGGCGATCAGCGTCGACGGCAAGTATGGCGGCTCCGAGCGCTCGCTGCTCGACACCATGCTCGGCGCCTGGGGCAGCAACGGCACACCGCCCGGCCTGCTCTTCCTGGAGATGTTCTCGAAGGTCGCCAGCCCCTATGACGTCAACCCGCTGAACATCAACCCGCTGCGCGGCGTCATCTCCGACCTGATCGACTTCGAGAAGGTGCGCTCCCACGATGCGGTGAAGCTCTTCATCGCCGCCACCAATGTCCGGACCGGCAAGATCGCCGTGTTCGAAGGCGGGGACCTGACCGCGGACCATGTGATGGCCTCGGCCTGCCTGCCGATGGTGTTCCAGGCGGTGGAGATCCATGGCGAGGCCTATTGGGACGGCGGCTATATGGGCAATCCCGCCCTGTTCCCGCTGTTTTACAAGGCGCATTGCGACGACATCCTGCTGGTGCAGATCAACCCGGTCCAGCGCAAGGAACTGCCGACCAAGGCCCGCGAGATTCAGGATCGCCTGAACGAGATCACCTTCAACGCCTCGACACTGCGCGAGCTGCGCGCGATCGATTTCGTCAACCGGCTGGTCGATGCCGGCAAGCTGCCACGCGACGAGTACAAGCGCGTGCTGATGCACCGGATCGACGGCGGCCCGCCGCTGGCGGAGCTGAGCTCCTCGTCGCGGATGAACGCCGAATGGTCCTTCCTGCTCAGGCTGCGCGACATGGGGCGCGCGGCGGCGAAGCGCTGGCTCAAGCGCAATTACGAGGCGATCGGCAAGGCGGGCACGCTCGATCTCAAGGACGCGATCACCTGAGGTCGAGGTAACGCGATCCTTCGCTTTCCGGCGCCTCTCTTGTTCCCCGAGCCACTCTTGCGCGAGGGCGCGGCGGAATGGCATTCACCGGATCCGGGACCCCATTGCAGAAAGACAGGGATTTCATGAGCAAGCTGATCGTCACTGCCGGGCCGTTCAAGTTCGACGCCAAGTTCGAGCTGGAGGCCGCCCCGAAGACCTGCGCCGCTTTCAAAAAGCAGATGCCGTTCATCAGCAAGATGGTGCATGTGCGCTGGAGTGGCGAAGGCGTCTGGATGCCGCTCGGCGATCTCGATTTCGGCGTCGGCTACGAGAACAACACGGCCTATCCGGCTCCCGGACACATCATCCTGTATCCGGGCGGCGTCAGCGAGACCGAAATCTTGTTGGCCTATGGCGGCGTGCAGTTCGCCAGCAAGGCTGGCGTGCTCTCCGGCAACCACTTCATCACCCTGACTTCAGGGCTGGAGAACCTCTACACGCTCGGCCGCAAGACGCTCTACGAAGGCGTGCAGGACGTCCGCTTCGACCTCGTCGACTGAGCCGGGTTCGGCGAAGCCGCTGACATCGAAAGGGCGGGGCGCATGGCGCCCCGCCCTTTTTTCAGGCCGCGGCCGACGGGTCGGCGGGCGAATCGTCCGACGCGGAGGCGCGGGGCTTCACAAGGTGGAGCCCGCCCGCTGCGTCCGGCCTGGCGTCTTCCGGCTTCGCCTCGGGCGGGGAGGCTTCCGGCTGAGCCGCTCCCGCGAGGTTCTGGCAGAGTCCGAGCATGGCGCGGGCGATCTCGGCCTCGCCCATGATCGTCAGCGTCGCGCCGCATTTGGTGAGATGGGCGACCTCGGCATCGGAATGGGCGCGGGCGACGATCGGAAGCGTCGGGTTCTCCGCCCGGGCCTGCTCGCAGACCTGGCCGGCCTCGAAGCTGCCGGGAATGGCGACGAAGAGGCGGATGGCGCGCCCGACCGCCGCGGCCGACAGCACCTCGGGATCGGCGGCATTGCCGACGAGCAGCTCCGCGCCGTCGCGCTTCGCCGTCGCGACTGCGTCGGGATTGTCCTCGATGACCAGCAGCTTCGAGCCCTGGGCCAGCAGCCCGGCGCCGAGCAGGCTGCCGACACGGCCGTAACCGACCACGACGATGTGATCCTTGAGGCTGGTCGGGGTGACATCGCGCTCAGGCGTCGCCTCCGGCTGGGCTTCGGAAGCAGTCGGCTCGGGCTCCGCCGTCTCGGCGGGGGCTGCTGCTGGCTTCGGCTTCGCCACCGGCGCCTCCGGAGCCAGGCGCTCGACGATCGCGAACATCACCGGGTTGAACAGGATGGAGAGGATCGCGCCGGCCAGGATCAGGTCGCGCCCCTGTGCCGGCAGGATGCCGAGCGCGCTGCCGAGCCCGGCGAGGATGAAGGAGAACTCGCCGATCTGGGCGAGCGAGGCCGAGATCGTCAGCGCAACCGCGTTCGAGCGGCCGAAGGCACGCACGATCATCCAGGCGGCGACGGATTTGCCGATCAGGATGATGGCGAGCGTGGCGATCAGGGGGCCGGGCGCCCGCAGGATGATGCCGGGGTCGAAGAGCATGCCGACCGAGACGAAGAACAGCACCGCGAAGGCGTCCCGCAGCGGCAGGGTCTCCTCGGCGGCGCGCTGCGAGAGCGGCGATTCCGACAGGATCATGCCGGCGAAGAAGGCGCCGAGCGCGAAGGACACGCCGAACAGGGTCGCGGCCAGATAAGCGACGCCGAGCGCCACGGCGAGCACGGCGAGGCGGAAGAGCTCGCGCGAGCCCGTATGCGCGACCCAATGCAGGACCCAGGGAATGACGCGCCGGCCGACGACGAGCATGAAGGCGAGGAAGCCGATCAGCTTGGCGAAGGTCAGGCCGAGCACGCCCCAGATGCCGAGGTCGAAGCGGGTCGCCAGCGGCGCGCTCGCGCCCGGCTGCGAGCCGCCATTGATGATCTCGGCCAGCACCGGCAGCAGCACCAGCGCGAGCACCATCGCCATGTCCTCGACGATCAGCCAGCCGACCGCGATGCGGCCACGCTCGGTCTGGACCAGCCGCCGCTCCTGCAGGGCGCGGAGCAGAACGACGGTCGATGCGGTCGACAGAGCCAGGCCGAAGACCGCACCCGAGAACCAGTTCCAGCCGAGCAGCGTCCCGAGTCCGAGCCCGAGCAGCGTCGCGATACCGATCTGGACTACGGCGCCCGGCACGGCGATCGCCTTCACCGAGAGCAGGTCCTTCAGGGAGAAATGCAGGCCGACGCCGAACATCAGCAGGATGACGCCGATCTCGGCGAGCTCGTTGGCGAGGTTCTGGTCGGCGACGAAGCCCGGCGTGAAGGGGCCGACCGCGACGCCGGCGACGAGATAGCCGACGAGGGGGGAAATCCGCAGTTTTTGGGCGACAGCCCCGAAGACGAAAGCAAGGCCGAGGCCCGCGACGATGATGGCGATCAGCGGGCCGTGATGCATGGGTCTCCCGAGTCCGAAACGTCAAGTAATCGAAAATGCTGGAACGCTTCGGAGCATGGGGTTTGAAGCCGTCGATTTCAACCTAAGGACGTACGTCTTTTAGGCCGGCGCTGCCGAATTTTTCCGCCCACGGCCGCGAGCCGCGGGCACGAATTATCAGAAGCCATCTCCGGAATGCGCGCCTGCTGGCGGGCGCAAGGGCGACGGGCTCAGGCCTTCGGTTTCTCCAGGAGGATCTGGCCCTGCTTCTGGACGCCGATCTTCAGCTTCTCGGCGAAGACGGCCAGCATCCAGGGCAGTGTGACCTCGACGCGGACCAGGCTGTCCTCGACTTCGATGCGGCCATGGACTGTCTGGCCGAGCGCGCCCACGCCGAAATGCAGGTTGTCGCCGTCCCAGCGCTCCTCGACGAGCTGCATCCTGACCATGCCGAGCTTGTCGCGAATGCGGTCTAGCCCGCTGCGCAGGCGATCGAGCGCACCCGCGCGGCCGAGGTCATGCGAGATGGTGATGGAGACGGGTTTGCCCATGGAACCTCATCGGAAAGCGGAGCCGAGCTGCGAAACCAGGCCCGGATATGACCAAGCCCAGACATGGCGACGGCGCCGGAGTTTTTCCAGCGCCGTCGAAAAGCCCGCCTGAAGGAGGGCATGATGATCGACGATGATGATGCGGAACGGAACCCGGCCTTCGGCCGGAGGCTCAATCGCGCTCGATGAGGCGCCTGTGCCCGGTCTGGGTGACGCGCCAGACGATCCCGTCCGACTCGACCAGCCCACGATCCTGCAAGGCAAGCAGCATCGTGTCGTCGAAGATGAAGTGCTGGGTCTGTTCTTCGATGCTCTCCAGCGCGATCCATTCGGGATCCGAGAGAACTGCAGGATGAGCGATCTGGAGGTGCTGAACGTGCATAAGCGTCTCCTTCTCGTTGAATGCCCCTGTTCCGCGATAGATCGCATCCAAACATGACCGGGTTATGGCCGAACAGGCGAAGAATGATGACCCAAGCGTTTTCGACCGTCGCGGGAACACAGGCCGGGAGTCTCTCGTTCATTGCTCATGCCCGCTTCCAGAAACGGAGAAACCGCCATGGCGATCACCAACAGATTCCCGCCCGATGTTCAGAACGCTGCCGACGAGATCCAGGACGAGGCCGAGACGACCGTGCGGTCGCTGCGCAGCAAGGCGGCCGATATGGCCGACAAGGCGAGCGAGACCGTGAAGGACGGCTATGAGCGAGCCAAGGAAGCCTGGGACGAGGCCGATCCGATGGAGGCGGTTCGAGAAGGCGGGGACACCGTCGTGCGCACCGTCGAGCGGCATCCGCTCGCGACGCTCGGCCTGGGTGCCGTGAGCATCGGGCTGATCGCCTGGGCGACGCTGCGCAGCCAGCCCTCCTCGCGCTGGGAGCGCTACGAGCCGGACTATGGCCGCATGCGTAGCTGGCTCAACGACTACGGCTCCGATGCTGCGGACGCCGGCAACCGTGCCCTGAAGGCTGGCAGCAGCTGGCTGAGCGCCCGCCGCGAGAGCGCGGACGATTATGCGGATCGCGCCAACGACTACGCGGCGCGGGCGCGCGACTATGCCGATATGGGCGGCCGCATGCTGGCGAAGCGCGCGGAGCGCGAGCCCATGGCCGTCATGGTCGGGCTGGGGCTTGCCGTTTATGTGATCGGCTCGCTTCTGACGTCGGCTTCGAGCGCGGCCAAGGAGCCGGCTCCGGCGCGGCGACGTGCTGCCAAGCGCTGAAGCAACCAGCTCTCCTAAGAAGAAGGGCCCTGCGGCATGCCGCAGGGCCCTTCTTTTCATTATCCTATGGGGAGACGCATCCTAATGGGATGCGCTCACCTATCACCACCAGTAGCCACGGCGTCCGTAATAGCCGCGGCCGTAATAGGAGCGGTTGTCGGCGGCAACGAGGGCGCCCCCGATGACACCGGCCGCGACGCCGGCTGCGACGGCATTGCCGGTTTCGTTCGAGGCGCGGCGGTTCTCGACATAGTTCGCCGAACGGCACTGCTGATAAGCACGGGTGCCCGGACGGAAGCCCTGGGCCTCACAGGTGACTTCAGCGTCGGCCATGGACTCCTGCGCGGTCTGGCAACCGGCAAGGAGCGCGGCCATGGCGCCAACAATCAAAATGCTACGCATCGTTTATCCTTTTTCAGCCTCCCATTGGCCTGTCGCGACTTAAATGCAGCCGCCATCGCAGGTCAAGAATGACGCGGGCTTTGCGTTAAAGTTCGTGCGGTCGAATTCATTCAATCCCGCAGCAATCAGTGCCTCAGGAAAGCAGCGGCGAACCTGCCGGGCGGCAAGACGCCGCTTCCATATCCCCGGACTTGCATTTATGGCGGAGCGGCTGAACATGGGGCACAAATCGATCAGGACAGCCCGAACCATGGCAATGCCGCGTTTCTTCATTCTTGTGCCGGCTTTGTTGCTGGGGGCCTGCGCCTATCACACCTCGCGCAGCAGCATCGTCGTGGTGACCGATGCGAAGGGGGTTGTGGAGAACTGCACCAAGCTTGGCGAGATCGACGGCAGGTCCGATCTGCATTCGGTGCTGCTGACGGATACGGCGCGCGATTCGATCATCACCCGCCTGAAGATCAAGGGCGCGGAGATGGGTGGAACCCATGTCTTCTCCACTGTCGCCGACATCAAGTGGAAGGGGCCGGAGACCTCCGGCACGGTCTACAAGTGCAATCCATGAGACGGATGCCGACTGAACTGCTCACGGGCGCCCAGGCCTGACCTCGGCGCCCGAAGGGCAGGTGGTTGAGCTCTTCAGCATCCACTCATGCTCGGCGGCGTTGTGGAACTTCCATGTCCGCTTCGGCCCGGCCATGACGTTGAGATAATAGAGATCGTAGCCATGGCAGGTGGCGCAGGGGTGATAGCCCTTCGGCACCAGCACGACGTCGCCATCCTCGATCGCCATCGCTTCGTCGAGGCTGCGGTCGTCGGTATAGACGCGCTGGAAGCCGAAGCCCTGCGGCGGGTTGAGGCGGTGGTAGTAGGTTTCTTCGAGGTATGACTCTTGCGGCAGCTCGTCCCGGTCGTGCTTGTGCGGCGGATAGCTTGACGTGTTGCCGGCGGGCGTGATGACCTCGACCACCAGCAGGGAATCCGCCGGCTCGCCTTCGGGCAGGATGTTGGTGACGTGGCGCGTGTTCGAGCCCTTGCCACGGATTTCCTGGCCGAGATCGCCGGGCTTGATGACGCGTACGGGTAAACCGCCTTTAAGCCCAGGCGCGCTGCAGATCGCGAGTTCGAGATCGGTGGTGGCGGTGACCGACCAATCGGAATCCTGCGGAATATAGACCGACCACGGCTTGCCCTCGAACGGCGTCATGCGCTCGCCGAGTTCGCCGAGCCCTTGCCCGCCGGCCGTGACCTCGCCCTTGCCGGTGACGAAGACGAGGCAGGTCTCGCGGTCGCCGGTCCTGGCCGAGACGGTTTCGCCCGGCTTCAGCCGGTGCAGATCGAAGCCGACATAGGTCCAGCCGGCGCTTTCCGGCGTGACATGGGTGACGCGGCCAAGGGAGCCGGAGGGGCGGATCTTGAGATGGGACATGGGTCGGTTCCTTGGCGATTGAGGCGTTGGCCGCAGGACCACGCCGTCATTCCGGGGCTTCGCGCAGCGAAGAGCCCGGAACCCATAACCGCTGCCTATACCGAACAGGGCGGCGCCGTTCCGGAAACGTCTTCACCAACTGCGGTTATGGGTTCCGGGCTCGCCCTGCGGGCGCCCCGGAATGACGGCGGCGGTGTTAAGCCAATCCGGCTTCCTTGATGAAGCGCGCCAGATTGGCATGGCCGAGCTTGGCATAGGTCGCCGGCTCGGCCTTCTTCGGATCCTGCTCCGCCTCGACCACGATCCAGCCGGAATAGCCCTGAAGCTCCCTGAGCACGCGGACATAGTCGATGAGGCCGTCGCCCGGCACGGTATAGACGCCGGCGAGCACGGATTCGAGGAAGGACCAGTCCTCGCGGTTGGAGCGCCACATCACGGCTTCGCGGATGTCCTTGCAGTGGACATGGTGGATGCGCGCCTTCCAGTGGCGGGCGATGCGGGCCGGGTCGCCGCCGCCCCAGGTGGCGTGGCCGGTGTCGAGCAGAAGGCCGACGGCCGGGCCGGTGACGCCCATGAAGCGATCGATCTCGGCCTCGGTCTGCACCACCGTGCCCATGTGATGGTGATAGACGAGCTGCAGGCCGTACTCGGCCTTCACCGCCTCGGCGAAACTGGTGTAGCGCGCGCCGAAATCGTCCCATTTCGCTTTTGGCAGGACCGGGCGCGCCGAAAGCGGCTTGGTGATGTCGGAATGGATCGCGTTCGACGTCTCCGCCGCGATCAGGACCGAGCAGCCCATGTCGCGCAGCAGCGTCGCGTGAGCCTTGACTGCCGCCATCTCGGTGGCGACGTCGCGGACGAGCAGCTCGGTCGAGTACCAGCCGGAGACGAGGGCATGGCCGTGAGCATCCAGGATCGGCTTCAGCTTGCCGGCCTCGCGCGGGAATTTGTTGCCGAGCTCCATGCCGGTGAAGCCGGCTTCGCGCGCCTCGTTCAGGCAGGTTTCGAGCGGGATGTCGCCGCCGATCTCCAGCATGTCGTCATTCGACCAGCCGATGGGGTTCGCGCCGATGCGGATCATGTCTTTCGTCTTTCCGATAGGCGGGTTCAGTCGCCGATGTGCTGCCGCTTCACGCGGGTTTCATAGTTGGCTCGCGCCGCCCGGACTTCCGCGCGCGCGCTGACCTCGGGCACCGCCACGTCCCACCAGGCGCCGCCGGCGCCGGTCGAGATCAGCGGGTCGGTGTCGATGACGACGACCGTGGTGCGGGTGTTGGCCTTGGCCTGCGCCAGCGCGGTCTCCAGTTCGGCAATCGACGCCGCCTTGGTCGCGATGGCGCCGAGGCTGGCGGCATGGGCGACGAAGTCGATCTCGGGCAGCGTCTCGTGGCGGGCATCCTTCAGCAGGTTGTTGAAGGAGGCGCTGCCGGTGGCGTTCTGGAGGCGGTTGATGCAGCCGTAGCCGCGATTGTCGAGCAGGACGATGGTGAGCTTCAGGCCCAGCATCACCGAGGTAGCGATCTCGGAATTGAGCATGAGATAGGAGCCGTCGCCGACCATGACGACGATTTCCTTCTCCGGTTTCGCCATCTTGGCGCCGAGCCCGCCGGCGATCTCGTAGCCCATGCAGGAGAAGCCGTATTCGCCGTGATAGGAACCGGGCGGGCCGGCCTGCCAGAGCTTGTGCAACTCGCCCGGCAGACCGCCTGCCGCATGCAGCAGAATGATATCCGAGCCGAGACTGCGTTGAACCGCGCCGATGACCTGCGCGTCCGAGGGCAGGGCGGCGTTGGTGGCGGCCGTGACCTGATCCGCTTCCCTGCGCCAGTCGGCCTTGCCGGCCTTGGCGTCGGCGGTCCAGCTTTCCGGGGCCTTCCAGCCGGCGATGGCCTCAGCCAGTTCGGCAAGACCTTCGCGCGCGTCGGCGACGAGCGGCAGGGCCCGGTGCTTGCCGGCATCGAAAGCCTGAACGTTGAGGCCGATGATCGTCTTCTGCGGGGCGCCGAACAGTGCCCAAGAGCCGGTGGTGAAATCCTGCAGGCGTGAGCCGACCGCGAGGATGAGGTCGGCCTCGGCGGCGAGACGGTTGGCGGCCGCGGTGCCGGTGACGCCGACGGCCGCCATGTTCAGTGGGTTGTCGTCCGGCAGGGAGGACTTGCCCCCTTGCGTCTCGCAGACGGGAATGCCCGTCGCGGCCGAGAAGCGGGCGAGATCGTCGGAGGCGCCGGAATAGAGCACGCCGCCGCCAGCGACGATCAATGGCTTCCTTGCGGCCTTCAGGGCCTCGGCGGCGGCCTTCAGCTCGGCGCGGTCGGCGCGCGGACGACGCGGCGTCCAGAGGCGTTCAGTGAAGAAGCTCTCGGGGTAATCATAGGCCTCGGCCTGAACGTCCTGGCAGAGCGCGAGCGTCACAGGGCCGCATTCGGCGGGGTCGGTCAGCACCTGCATGGCGCGGGCGAGCGCCGGGATGATCTGCCCGGGCCGGGTGATGCGGTCGAAATAGCGCGAGACGGGCTTAAAGCAGTCATTCGCCGAGACGGTGCCGTCGCCGAAAGCCTCGACCTGCTGGAGGACGGGATCGGGAATGCGGTTGGCGAAGACGTCGCCCGGCAGCAGCAGCACCGGCAGGCGGTTGACATGGGCCAGCGCCGCAGCGGTGACGAGGTTGGTCGCGCCGGGGCCGATCGAGGTGGTCGCGGCCATGAAGCGGCGGCGCATGTTCGCCTTGGCGTAGGCGATGGCGGCATGGGCCATGGCCTGCTCGTTATGGGCGCGGAAGGTCGGCAGGCGCTCGCGCTCGTGCCAGAGCGCCTCGCCGAGGCCCGCGACGTTGCCATGGCCGAAGATCGCCCAGACGCCGCCGAAGATCGGGAGACGCTCTCCGTCGATCTCGGTCATCTGCGCGGCGAGGTAGCGCGTCAGGGCCTGCGCCATGGTGAGGCGGATGGTGCCAGTCATTTCGGATTCCGACTTTCCGCAACGAATGATGAAGTCATCCCGGGCGAGGGAAGCGAGACCCCGGATCCATGCCGGAACCGTTCAGGCATGGATCCCGGCTCGGCGCCGCTCGCGCGGCTTGGCCGGGATGACCCGCGTGGGTGGGCCGATCGCATGAAAGCTATGCCGCCTTGCGGCCGCGCGTGGCAAGCCAGAGGTCGGTCAGCGTGCCGAAGCGCCTGGCCATGTCGGCGATGGCAGCCTCGTCATCTAGCTGGCCCGAAAGCCAGCCCTCGGCTGCCGACATGAAGATGGTGCGGCCGACTGCGAAACCCTTGACGACGGGCGCATTGGCCGTGGCGGCAAAGCCGGCTTCCAGCTCCTCGACCGGCGCGTCGAGGCCGAGCAGGAGGACGCCGCGGCACCAAGGATCGTGCTTCGCGATGGTCTGCTCGATGGCCGCCCAGGCGGCAGGCGAGGATTGCGGCTCGAGCTTCCACCAGTCCGGCTTGATGCCGAGCGCGTAGATCTCTTCCAGCGCGCGGGCAATGGTGTCGGCGCCGAGCGGGCCGTTCTTGCCGGCGATGATCTCGATCAGGAGTTCGCGCCCGACCTTGCGCGCCGCCTCGAACAGGCCGCGCAGCTTGTCCTGCTGGGTCTGCTTCAGTTCCAGAGCGTCGTCCGGATGATAGAAGCACAGGCATTTGATGCAGTGCTCGACCGGCCATTCCGGCAGGGCCGAGCCGATATCCTGGCTCATCTCGAAGCGCAGCGGGCGTGAGCCCGGCAGTTCGACCGGGCGGCCGAGCCAGGCGAAAGGATGGCGGGCGAACTCGAACATCGCCTCGCGGCCATGCTTTTCGTCGAGCAGCATGCCGTAGCCGGGCCGGCCATTGGCGACGCGCGCGGCGGCCTTGACCGCGAGCACCTTGAAGTCGCGGATGCGGGCGGGATCGGTGCCGGCCTTCGCCGCCAGCTCCTCGAGCTGGGAGCGATGGTCGCAGGCCAGCGCCATCAGCGAGGGGATGTCGCGGCGGCGCGTCGTCGCCCAATGGATGTGGTTGATGTCCTCATCCTTGCGCAGGGCGCGGTGCGGGCTGCCGTTCTTCAGGAAATATTGCAGTTCCTCGAAGGTCGGGCTTTCCGGCGAGCAGAGCAGGCGCGAGACCGCGAAGGCGCCGCAGGCATTGGCCCAGGTCGCCGCGGTCTGCAGGGTTTCGCCGCCGAGCCAGCCGCGCAGGAAGCCGGACATGAAGGCGTCGCCCGCGCCGAGCACATTGTAGACCTCGATCGGGAAACCCTTGCCGACGATACCGTCTTCCAGATCGTCCGGGATCGCGCCGTCATAGACGATGCAGCCCATCGGGCCGCGCTTGAGCACGATGGTCGCAGGCGTCAGCGCGCGAATGGTCTTCAGCGCCGGCAGCAACTCGCTTTCGCCGGACGCGATCAGCACCTCTTCTTCCGTGCCGATGATGAGGTCGCAGCCGGGCAGGACCGTCTTCATCCGCTCGGAGACGGCCTGCGAGGCGATGTAGCGGTTGTCGCCGGCGTCATGGCCGGCGAGGCCCCAGAGATTGGGGCGATAGTCGATGTCGAGCACCACCTTGCCGCCGTTCGCGTGCATCAGCTTCATCGCCTTGCGCTGGGCGGCCTCCGGCTTCGGCCGGGCGAAATGCGTGCCGGTGACGACGACGGCGCGGGCCTTGGCGATGAAGGCGGGGTCGATGTCGCCCTCCTCCAGCGCCATGTCGGCGCAGTTCTCGCGGTAGAACAGCAGCGGGAAGGATGTGTCGCTCTCGACCGAGAGGATGGCGAKCGCGGTCAGTCGCTCGGGGTCGGTCTTGAGCCCGTCCAGATTGACGCCTTCGCGGCCGAGCTGCTCGCGCAGGAAGCGGCCGAACTGCTCGTTGCCGACGCGGGTTAGCAAGGCCGAACGCAGGCCGAGCCGCGCGGTGCCGATGGCGATGTTCGCCGGGCAGCCCCCGACCGACTTGGCGAAGCTGGTGACATCCTCCAGCCGCGAGCCGATCTGCTGGCCGTAGAGGTCGACCGAAGCGCGGCCGATGGTGATGACGTCGAGCGCCTGCGCCGATCCGCCGAGCGGTCCCGTCATATCATCCTCCCGGCTGCGATGCTCGTTGAGGCCGAACGGCCTTTGCTGCCGGCATGAAATAATAATTCCATTATTTCGTCAATGCGGAATAGATGTTCCTCAGACGTCAAGCTTGCCCGCGCCGGCGACCCTTGCGGCCGATGCGGCGGGCCTCGCCGATGCCGACGGAGAGCGCCATCGCCAGTGCCATGGTCGAGGAGAGCGTGCGGAAGCCGCCGAAATCGGCCTCGGCGACCTCGAACCAGAGGCTGGCGAAGCTCGCAAGCGGGGAAAACGCGCTATCGGTGATGGCGACCAGCGGGACTCCGCGTTCGGCGAGGCCGCGAGCGTCCTCGACGGTGGCCTGCGCATAGGGCGAGAAGCTGACGACGAGCACGGCATCCTTCGGCGAGGCGAAGGCGATCATCTCGGGGTCGAGCCCGGCCGCCGATTCGACCAGCTGATAGCGGACGCCGAGCTTGCCGAGCGCATAGGCGAGATAGCTCGCGATGGGGTATGAGCGGCGGCGGGCGAGGATATAGATGGTCTCGGCCCCCGCCAGCATCGTGATCGCGCGGTCGAGCGTCGCGTCGTCGAGGCTGCGGCTCATCACGTCGAGCGACTTGCGCGAGGCGGTGAGAAAGCCGTCGAGAATGTGGTGGTTACCGGCAGCGCCTTCGCCGGTCCGCAGCGTGCTGAGGCGCTCCTCATAGCTCGAATTGCGCTCGCGCAGCCGCTCGCGGAAGACGCCCTGCAGGCTGGTGAAGCCATCGAAGCCGAGATGCTGGGCGAAGCGGATCAGCGTCGAGGGCTGGACGCCGGCCGAGACGGCGATGCTGGCGGCGGTGCCGAAGGCGATCTCGTCGGGATTGTCGAGCGAATAGGCTGCGATCTGGGCGATGCGCTTGGGCAGGCTCTCGCGCTGGGCGAGAATCAGCGTGCGCAGGCCGTCGAAATCGCGCGGCAGTTCCGCAACGGCGGTTTCGCTCATTCTTGGGTTTCCGTTGCCGTCCCTGTTGCGACAGTTCTGGCAGCGAAGCGGAAATGGAGCAAGCGTTCCAATGGGGGAATGAACAATCGACGGGGGAGAGGCTGTCATGCTCGGGCTTGACCCGAGCATCTCCTGCCGAAAGAGGCTCCGGCCGCTTCTTCGGCATGAGATTCTCGGGTTTCCGCTTCGCTTCGCCTGAGAATGACGCCGCGAGTCAGCCCGGCAGGCCGGCGGTGCAGCTCTGGCCGCCATCGACCGGCAGGCAGACACCGGTGATGAACTTCGCCTCATCGGAGGCGAGGAAGACGGCGGCGTTGGCGATGTCCCAGGCCGTGCCCATCTTGCCCATCGGCACCTGCGCGTCGCGGGCGGCGACCATCTCCTCGACCGAGGCGTATTGCGAGGAGATCTGCTTGTAGATCAGCGGGGTGTCGATCAGGCCGGGCATGATGCAGTTGGCGCGGATGTTCTGCCGGGCATACTGCATCGCCAGCGCGACGGTCGCCTGGTTCACCGCCGCCTTGGTGGCGTAGTAGGCGAAGTAGGGATAGCCGGTCCAGCGGATGGCGGCGAGCGAGGAGATGTTGACGATGGCGCCGCCGCTGCCCTTCAGCATCTGCGGGATCACGGCCTTGGCGCAGCGATAGACCGAGCCGAGATTGAGCTGCAGCGAGGCGTTGAACTGCTCCTCCGACAGCTCGACCGGCCCGCCCATGTGGGTAACGCCGACATTGTTGTGCAGGATGTCGATGCGGCCGAAATGGCGCGCCGCGTCGGCGACGCAGGCCTCGACCGAGGCGAGCTTCGTGACGTCGGCGGCGAGCGCCAGCGCCTTGCCGCCTTCACCGGCGATGATGCTTGCCGTCTCTTCGGCGGCTTCGCGGTTCAGGTCGACGCAGGCGACGCCGGCGCCCTCGCGGGCGTAGGCGACAGCGGCGGCCTTGCCATTGCCCCAGCCGGGCCCCGACGAGCCGGCGCCGAAGACGATGGCGATCTTGCCCTTCAGCCGGTCGGCCATAGCTTTGCCTTCAGTGAGTCTGGCACTGTCATCCCGAACAAGCCGCGCAGCGGCGCAGATTCGGGATCCATCGAAGGGCGTCGCGCTCTACGATGGATCCCGGCGCTCCGCTTCGCTACGGCCGGGATGACGGTGCGGGAGATGGCCAAGTAGACAGATATCAGCTCAGCGAGCTGCCGACGGCCTTCTCCAGGATCGTCCAGGCCTCGTCGCCGTACTTCTTCTTCCACTCGGCGTAGAAGCCGGCCTTGCGCAGCGCTTCGCGGAAGGCGTCGGCCTTGGTCTCGTTGGCGACCATGCCCTTCGAGACCAGCTCGCCCTGCAGGCCGGCGTTGAGCTTGAAGACGTCGTCGCGCTCCAGAAGGGCGGCTGCGTTGATGTTCTTGGCGACGATGGCGCGCAGGTCCTCCGGCAGCTTCTCCCAGGCGCGGCGATTGGCCAGGAACCAGAAGCCGTCCCACATGTGGTTGGTCAGCGAGAGATATTTCTGCACCTCGAAGAGCTTGGCCGTCGAGATGATGGCGAGGGGATTCTCCTGGCCGTCGACGATCTTGGTCTGCAGGGCCGTGTAGACCTCGGCGAAGTTGATGCTGGCCGGGGCCGACTGGAAGGCGGTGAACATCGAGGTCCAGAGCGGGGAGACCGGCACGCGGATCTTGAAGCCCTTGAGGTCCTCGGGCGTGTTGACCGGGCCCCTGGAGGAGGTGATCTGGCGGAAGCCGTTATCCCAGATCTTGTCCATGACGACGAGGTTGGCCTTGTTGATCTGGCCGCGGACGTAAGCGCCGAGCTCGCCGTCCATCGCCTTCCAGACCGCGTCGTAGTTCGGGAAGGCGAAGCCGATGCCGGAGAGCGAGGCGTTGGCGACCAGCGTCGACAGGATCAGCGGCGAGAGCGTGAAGAACTCGACGCCGCCCGAGCGGACCTGGCTCAGCATGTCGGTGTCGGAGCCGAGCTGGTTGTTCGGGAAGATCTGGATGTCGACGCGCCCGTTCGTCTCCTGCTTGATCTTCGCCACCGCCTCGTTGGCGCGCGTGTTCATCGGGTGCGCGACGGGCAGGTTGTTGGCGTATTTGTAGGTGAACTCGGCGGCCTGCGCATTGGCGCGGCCGATATGGAAGGTGCCGATGGCGGAGGCGGCGGCTGTCGCCTGGAGCAGGCTGCGGCGTGAGATGGTCATGGGCGTTTTCTCCTTGGACGTTTCGTTATTGATGTCTTGTTCTGCGTGAGCGCTACAGCACCCAGGTCGAGAGGCCGGGGACGAGGGCGATGACGACGAGGCCGATCAGCAGCGCGATGAGATAGGGCCAGATCGCGCCCATCGCTTCGTCGGGCGAGACGTTGCCGATCTTGCAGGCGATATAGAAGCCGATGCCGATCGGCGGCGTCATCAGGCCGATGTTCATCGCGGTGACCACGACCATCGAATAATGGATGTCGTTGATGCCGAGGTTCTTGGCGATCGGGAACATCAGCGGCGCCATCAGCACGATCGCCGGCAGGCCTTCCAGCACGCAGCCGAGGATCATGAAGACGACGATCGTGACCGCCATGAAGGTGAGCCAGCCGCCGGGCAGGCCCGCCATGAAGGTGGCGAGGTCGCGGGCGAAGCCGGTCTGGGTCAGGGCCCAGGCCATGGCGAGCGCGGTGCCGAGGATCATCAGGATCGCGCCCGAGAGCGCGGCGGTCTCGACCAGCATGGCGTAGAACTTGGCCCGGCCGATGCCGCCATAGAGCACCATGCCGATGATCAGCGCGTAGAGCACGGCGATGGTCGAGACTTCCGTGGCGGTGGCGACGCCGCCGCCGACCGCGGCCCGGATGATGAAGGGCAGGACGAGCGCGGGCGCGGCGATCAGAGCCGCCTTGCCGATGATCGAGAAGGGCGCGCGACGCACGCCCTTCATATCCTCGGCCATCGCCTTCCAGCGGGCGAGGCCGGCGAGCGCCAGCAGCAGCACGCCGGCGATGACGAAGCCGGCATTGAATAGCCCGGCGATCGAGACGCCGGCGACGGAGCCGAGCACGATGAGCACGATCGAGGGCGGCACGGTGTCGGCCATCGCCGCGCCGGTGGAGAGCAGCGCGATCAGGTCCTTGGGCTTGTAGCCGCGCCGCTTCATCTCGGGGAAGAGAGCGGGCGCGACCGTCGCCATATCCGAGACCTTGGAGCCCGAGATGCCGGAGACCAGGAAGAGCGAGCCGAGCAGGACATAGGACATGCCGGCGCGGACATGGCCGAGCATCGAGGCGAGAAAGTCGACGATCGCCTTGCCCATGCCGGTGGCGTCGAGGATGCAGCCGAGCAGCACGAAGATGGGCACCGAGAGCAGGATGATGCTCGACATGCCTTCGTCCATGCGCCCGACCATCACGACGGTCGGCACGCTGGTCGAGAACATCAGGAAGCAGAGCGTGCCCAGCCCGAAGCAGAAGGCGATGGGAACGCCGGCAACAAGGCAGAGCGCGACGACGCCGATCAGGAAGATCAGGATGTTGAGGTAGCCCAGCCCCTTGAAGACCGGCGTACCCAGCCAGAACAGCAGGCCGAGGCCGACGATCGTGGCGGCTGCCAGGGCCAGATCCTGCGGGCGGGAGGTCTTGATCGCATAGCGCAGCGCGAGCAGCAGCATCAGCACGATGCCGATGGCGATCGCGGAGACGCGCCAGCTATTGGGAATGTTGAGCGCGGCCGAGGTGACGTAGCTTTCCTCGATCGTGTAGTCGATCGCGGGATAGACCATGGCCGCCAGGAAGGCCGCGATGGCGAGCAGCGCGAAGGTCTCGACGAACTGGCGCAGCCGCTCCGGCATCATGTTGACGAAGAGCGACAGGCGCAGATGCTCGTTGCGGTCGATGGCGATGGCCGAGCCGAGCATGGCAAGCCAGATGAACGAGATCGAGGCGACCTCGTCGACCCAGACGAAGGGCAGCGAGAAGACATAGCGCGAGGTGACGCCGAGCAGCAGCACGCAGATGATGAAGGCGACGAGCGCGCCGGCGACGAACTCGACCGGGCGCATGACCGGCGAGCCGGGGCGCGCATCCGCGTTCTCGCTCAGATTCTCCGGCAGCTTCAGCGTATCGACGACATCGACCATGCCGCGACCTCAGCTACGGCTTGGGCGGCACGGGCTTGTCCCCGCCACGCAGTGTGCCTCTAGGGCCATCGCTCATCCTCCCTTCGCGCCGATCTTGTGAACTGTCGGCGTCGATTGTGGTCCACACTGTGAGCAGTGGACGCGTGGCAGATTTACACGATGAAGGCGGCGTTGCAATCGGCAATGCACCAATCTAGGCTCTGAGGATAAGAACAGGGTCCATATCATGGACTATCTGGAGGAGCGCTTGCCGCAGAGTTCCGCGCCGGAAGCCGGTCTGTCCGGCTCGCAGAGCGTCGACCGCGCTCTGGGGCTGCTCTCGCTGATCGGGCGCGAGCCGGCCGAAGGCTTGCCGCTTGGCGAGATCGTCTCCGGCAGCGGGCTCAACAAGCCGACGACGCGGCGGCTGCTGCTGGCGCTGATGCGGGCCGGGCTCGTCGAGCAGGAGCCGCAGACGCGCCGCTATTGCCTGGGCGAGGAGGCCTTCGTGCTCGGCGTGCTGGCGGGGCGCCGCCATGGCGTGCTCGATATGGCGATGGACAGCCTTCGCCGTCTTTCGACGGACACGAAGGATACGAGCTTCCTGACCGTGCGGCGCGAGAATTATGCGATCTGCCTGCATCGCGAGGAGGGCACCTATCCGGTGCGGACCCATGCGCTGCAGAGCGGGGACCAGCATCCGCTCGGCGTCGGGGCGGGCTCGCTCGCGATCCTCGCCGCGCTGCCGGACGACGATGTGGACCGCGTCATCGCCGCCAACGCAGCCGTGCTGCTGGCGCGCTATCCGGGCTTCGCGCCCGAAGCGATGCGCGCCGATATCGTCGAGACGCGCGAGCGCGGCTTCTCGCTCAATCCCGGCCGGCTCGTCGCCAGCTCATGGGGAGTTGGCCGCGCCTTCCGCTATCCGGACGGGCGGATCGCCGGGGCCTTGTCGATCGCCGCGATCGACAGCCGCATGGCACCGGCGCGGCAGGCCGAGCTGTCGGGGCTGCTGGCGCGCGAGGGTGTGCGGATGGAAGCGCTGCTGGCGCAGATGTTCGTTTCCAAACAGGGCGCCAGGCCCATGACGGCGGCCGCGCCGCGATCGATCGAGACAGGGAGAGCCGCACGATGAGCTCCGTAACCGCAGCCCCCGCCGGAGGCGTCGTGCCGATGACGCGGCGCGTGATGAACCTCGCCCATATCGCGACGCAGAACGCGCGGCGCCTGGCCGAGCACCCCGCCTTCATCTGGGGCGAGAAGACGCTCGACTGGGTCGAGATCGATGCGCAGGTCTCGGCGCTGGCGGCGGGCCTGAAGGCGCGCGGCATCGGCAAGGGCGACCGTCTGCTCGTCCATTCCAAGAACTGCGACGCGATGTTCGTCTCGATGTTCGCGACCTTCCGGCTTGGCGCGGTCTGGGTACCCACGAATTTCCGCCTGCTGCCGGACGAGGTGGCCTATCTCGCCACTGCCTCCGGCGCCAAGGGCTTCCTCTGCCATGGCGATTTCCCGGAACATGCCGCGGCGGTCGCGGCTGCGAACCCGGCGCCCGAATTTCTCTGGCGGATCGGGGAAGGCGCGTTCGGCGAGGACGAGGTCGGGGCGGTGATCGCGCGCCATCGCGGCGAAAAGGTCGAGAACGCCGCGGTCGAGCACGACGATCCCTGCTGGTTCTTCTTCACCTCGGGCACGACCGGGCGATCCAAGGCAGCCGTGTTGACCCATGGCCAGATGGGCTTCGTGATCACCAACCATCTCTGCGACCTGGTGCCGGGCTCGACCGAGGCCGACGCCTCGCTGGTGGTGGCGCCGCTCTCGCATGGCGCAGGCGTGCACCAATTGGTGATCTCGGCGCGCGGCGCGGCCTCGATCCTGCTGCCGACCGAGCGTTTCGATATCGACGAGGCCTATCGGCTGATCGCCAAGCACCGCATCACCAATATCTTCACGGTGCCGACGATCCTGAAGATGCTGGTCGAGCATCCCGCCGCCGACCAGCACGACCATTCCAGCCTGCGCCACATCATCTATGCGGGGGCGCCGATGTATCGCGAGGACCAGAAGGCGGCGCTCGCCAAGCTCGGCAAGGTGATCGTGCAGTATTTCGGGCTGGGCGAGGTGACCGGCAACATCACCGTGCTGCCGCCGGCGCTGCATGAGCCAGAGGACGGGCCGCATGCGCGCATCGGCACCTGCGGCTTCGAGCGCACGGGCATGCAGGTGCAGATCCAGGACGAGGAGGGCCGGGAGGTCGGCGCGAACGTGCAGGGCGAGATCTGCGTGATCGGCCCGGCCGTCTTCGCCGGCTACTACGACAACCCCGAGGCCAATGCGAAATCCTTCCGCGACGGCTGGTTCCGCACCGGCGATCTCGGCCATATGGACGAGCAGGGCTTCGTCTACATCACCGGCCGCGCCTCGGACATGTACATCTCCGGCGGCTCGAACATTTATCCGCGCGAGATCGAGGAGAAGATCCTGACCCATCCGGCTATCGCCGAGGTCGCGGTGCTCGGCGTGCCCGACCCGGTCTGGGGCGAGATCGGCATCGCGGTCTGCGTCAACAGGCCAGGACAGCGCGCGACGGAGGCCGAGATCGCCGATTTCCTTAGCCCCAAGATCGCGCGCTACAAGATGCCGAAGCGTTTCCTGTTCTGGGAGGCCCTGCCGAAATCCGGCTATGGCAAGGTGCCGAAACGCCTCGTCAAGGACGAGCTGGAAAAGCGTGGCGAGCTCGATTTCCTGAAGGGGAGGGCAAAGTGAGGCGGATCGAGCAGCCCGGCATCGGCACGCCCGAGCGCATCCAGTGGGCGGAGTGCCATGGGCTTTCCTTCCCGATGACGCTGCAGGCGGGCTTGCCGCTGCTGGAGGCCGTCAGGCGCAGCTTCGCGGCGGCGGGCTTCGTCTCCGGCGTGGCCAAGCTTGACGGGCTCAAGCTCTCGCCCTTCGCCTATGTGATGCCGGCGCTGTCGAAGACGCCGGAACATGCCGCTTTCTACAGCGAGACCTTCCGGCCAGCGGGGGTGACGCAGGTCGAGCTCGGCGCGATGACCTTCGGCCAGCGCGACGGCGCGCCGTTCTTCCACGCCCATGCACTCTGGGCCGAGGGGCCGGCCAAGCGCAGCGGCGGCCATATCCTGCCCGACGAGACGGTGGTCGCCGAGACGATCACGCTGCCGGCGGTCGGGCTCGACGGGACGGCTTTCGTCGCCGAGCCGGACGGGGAGACGAATTTCAAACTGTTCGGGCCGAAACCGGCGGCGCTGCTCGACGCGACGCGCAATGGGCGTTTCTTTGCGCTGCGGGTGAAGCCAAACGTCGATTTCTGCGGAGCGCTGGAGGGGTTCTGCGCCGAGCATGGCATCCGGGAGGCCGTAATCCATGGCGGTGTCGGCTCGACGATCGGCGCGCGCTTCGCGGATGGCGGGGTGGTCGAGAATTTCGCCACGGAGGTCGCGATCACTCATGGACGGATCGCGGCGGGCGAGGGCGGGTTCGAGGCTGCGATCGATGTCGCGCTGGTCGACTACAAGGGCACGCTGGCGAGCGGGCGGCTGAAGCGCGGCGACAATCCGGTGCTGATGACCTTCGAGCTGGTGCTGGAGGCGCTATAGCAGCGTCGTCATTCTCGGGCGGAGCGTAGCGCAGACCCGAGAATCTCCTGCCGAACAAGGAGCGTCGGGGCCTCCGTCCGCCAGAGATGCTCGGGTCAAGTCCGAGCATGACGAGAGGTTTCAGCCGCCCCGCTGCTTCTCGATCTCCCGATTCCGCAAATCCTTGCGCATGATCTTGCCTGTGGCGGTAAGCGGCAGCTCCGTCACGAACTCGACCTCGCGCGGATACTGGTAGGCCGCCAGCCGGTCGCGCACGAAGGCCTGGATCTCGGCTGCCAGCGCCGCGGAGGGATCGATGCCCGGCTTCGGCAACACGAAGGCCTTGACGATCTCGGTGCGGACGGGATCGGGCACGCCGACGACCGCCACCATCAGCACGGCGGGGTGGCGGATGATGCAATCCTCGATATCGCCCGGGCCGATGCGGTAGGAGCCCGAGGAGATGATGTCGTCGTCGCGGCCCTGGAACCAGAAATAGCCCTCATCGTCGCGCGACCCGGTATCGCCGGTGACCAGCCAGTCGCCGATGAATTTCGCCGCGGTGGCGTCGGGCTGGTTCCAGTATTCCAGCATCATTACCGGGTCCGGCCTGTTGACCGCGATCAGCCCCGGCTCGCCGGGCGGCAACTCACGCCCCTCGGGCGAGATCACCGCCACGCGGTGGCCGGGCACGGCGTGGCCCATCGAGCCCGGCTTTACCGGAAACAGGCTGGCGCAATTGGCGACGAGGAGGTTCGCCTCGGTCTGGCCGTAGAATTCGTTGACCGGGAAACCGAAGGTCTCGCGGCTCCAGTCGAGCATGTCGGCGCCGAGCGTCTCGCCGCCGGTGCCGATCGAGCGCATGGAATAGCCGAAGCGCTGGGGATTGCCGACCTGCCGCATCAGTTTGAGGGCTGTCGGCGGCAGGAAGGCGTTGCGGACCTTGTGGCGCGCCATCAGCGCGAAGGCAGCCTCGGGATCGAATTTGCGGGCGCGGGAGGCGAGCACCGGCACGCCGCAATAGAGGCTCGGCAGCAGCACATCGAGCAGTCCGCCGATCCAGGCCCAGTCGGCGGGTGTCCAGAACAGGTCGCCGGCCTGCGGGAAGAACTCCTGCGGCATCTGCACGCCCGGCAGATGGCCGAGCAGGACGCGATGGGCATGGAGCGCGCCCTTCGGCTTACCGGTGGTCCCGGAGGTATAGATGATCACGGCCGGGTCGTCGGCGCGGGTGTCGGCGGCGGTGAAGCTGTCGGAAGCCTTCGCCATCTCCGCCTCGAAATCGAGATGGCCGGCGCCGCCGACGACGAAGATCTTGCGCAGGTTCGGCAGCGCATCGCGGATTGCCTCGACCTTGCCGATGTTCTCGGCATCGGTGACGAGGACGCTGGCGCCGCTATGGCCGAGCCGGTGCTCCAGCGCCTCCGGGCCGAACTGGATGAAGAGCGGCAGGGCGATGGCGCCGCGCTTGTAGGTGCCGAGATGGGCGATCGCGGTCTGCGGCGATTGCGGCAGCAGAATGCCGACGCGCTCGCCCGGTCCGATTCCGTGAGCGCTGAGCAGATTGGCGAAGCGGTTCGAGGCACGGGCAAGGTCGTCGAAGGACAGCGTCGCGACCTTGCCGTCGCCCTCCTCGAAGATCAGGGCCGGACGGCCGGTGCCGTCGGCATGGGCATCCGAGCAGGCGGTGCCGATGTTGAAGCGCTCCGGGATGCGCCAGGCGAAGCGGCGCAGCGTGTCTTCATAAGTCGTGCCACGCTCCAACACGGGTCCGCTCCAGTCGCTTTCATGCATTCCTGCCGATCCTGCCCAGCCTGTGGGCAGGCTGACAAGCCCGGCGGACGCGGCTTACGGTCTGCGGAAAGCCGCATAAGCTGATCGAGGAAATGCCTGTGACCAAGCCGATCTGGATCGAAGCCGCGATCAACGGGCCCTGGGGCAAAGAGCGCCAGCCCGGTATTCCAATCAGCATTCCCGATATCGTCGCCGACGGCATCGCGGCGGTCGAGGCCGGTGCTGCGATCGTGCATCTGCACGTCTACGATGTCGCGACGGGCCGCCAGCGCGACGACTGGGAGCTCTATGCGCAGGCGATCGAGGGCATTCGCGCCAAGGTCGACGCGATCGTCTATCCGACGATCCCGATCCTCGGTTCCGGCTATGCCGGCGACATGATCGGCTCGGGCCGGTACACCCATCTCGAGGAACTCGCGAAGCGCGGCCTCGTCGAATGGGGCGTGCTCGATCCCGGCTCGTGCAACTGGACGACCTTCGCCGGCATCCCGCAGGGAGAGCCGGGCTTCATCTATCAGAACCCCGGCGAGCATATCCGCGAGGGCATGGAGGTGGCCGAGCGTCACAAGGTCCATCCGAGCTATGCGATCTACGAGCCCGGCTTCACGCGGCTGGGGGCCGCACTGGCCAGGGCCTATCCAGGCATGCCCACGCCGATCTACCGGCTGATGTTCTCCGACGCCTTCGCCTGGGGCTTTCCGCCGCGCGAATGGGCGCTGGAGGCGCATCTCAAGCTGCTGGCCGAGGATGCTCCCGAAGCCCCGGTGATGATCGCCGGGCTCGGCGTCGATCTATCCGAGCTGATCGCGCCCGCCGTCGCGCGCGGGGTCCATGTTCGCGGCGGGCTGGAGGATGCGCCCTTCGGCTGCACCAAGACCAATGCAGCCTTGATCGCCGAGACGGTCCGCAAGGTCGAGGCTGCCGGAGGGCGGGCCGCCAGCGTGGCCGAGGTGCGGGCGGATCTCGCGGGACGCCGGCCGGCGGTGGACGCAACGTCAAGCTGACGATATCTTGCCGGCTTGCCCGACAGGGCGAGAGGCATCAGGCGCGCAATGAGCCCCATCGCCATCGGCTGCATCGCCTTTCTCTGCGTGTTCGGCGCGGCGCTCGCAGGGATGGTGCTGCGCTCGCGCCTGCCCGACCACCATCTGGCTCCCGAATCCAGGGATGCGATCAAGCTGGCGACGGCGATCATCGGGACGCTTTCCGCGCTGGCGCTCGGGCTCCTCATCGCTTCGGCGAAGCGATCCTTCGACGATGCCGGCCTGGAGAGGCGGACGTCTGCGGCGCGCGTGCTCCTGCTCGATCGCGTCATGGCGCATTACGGGCCGGAAGCGCAGCCGATGCGCCTGGCGCTTCGCAAGGCACTCGAAGCGAGGCTGAGCGCCGAACGGGATGACGGCGTCCACGATGTCCCGCTAGCCGAGGGCTTCGACGTCGAAGCCATTCAGGATGGGCTGCGCGGCCTGATGCCGACGACCGAAGCGCAGCGCCTGCTTCAGTCCCGTGCGCTGCAGGTCAGCGGCGACATCGCCGAAGCGAGATGGGTGCGGACCGAAACGGAAGTGGGCGGGTTTCCCACCCCGTTTCTCGCGGTGCTGATCCTGTGGTTCACCTTGCTCTTCGCCTCCTTCGGTATCCTCGCGCCGAGCAACGGGACGGTCGTGTTCACGCTGCTCGTCTGCGCCCTGTCCGTCAGCGTCGCCCTGGTCCTCATCATCGACATGGATCATCCCTATCTCGGCTTCATCCGTGTCTCCGACGCCCCTTTCAGGACGGCGCTCGAACGGTTGGGGCGGCCGTGACGCGGACCCATGCGCCGGGGCGCATTCGGCCCGCGGCATGACCGGCGAGGCGACGGGCCGCACTGGCATCCCCCGCGCGACGGCTTACATCAGGTGAAGCCCGATCCCGCGAAAGCGAGCCGATGTCCGACCGCGATACCGAAGCCAACCGCTTTTCTGCCCGTGCCGCGCGCTATGCCCGCGTCGGGGCCAATGTCGGTGGGGTGGCGGCGCGGATCGCCGGCGCCCGGCTCTTCGGCGTCGAGGGACGCGATGCCTCCAATGCCCAGGCCTTGGCGAAGGCGCTCGGCGGGCTGAAGGGGCCGATCATGAAGGTGGCCCAGCTCGTCGCCACCATTCCCGATGTCGTGCCGCCCGAATATGCCACCGAATTGCAGAAGCTGCAGTCGCAGGCGCCGCCGATGGGCGCGGCCTTCGTCAAGCGCCGGATGATGGCGGAGCTCGGCGCGGGCTGGCGCGAGCGTTTCGGCGAGTTCGATCTCAAGCCGGCGGCGGCGGCCTCGCTCGGGCAGGTGCATCGCGCGACGACGACCGAAGGCGCCCCGCTCGCCTGCAAGCTGCAATATCCTGACATGGAATCGGCCGTCGAAGCCGATATCGCCCAGCTCGAGGTGCTGTTCGCATTGCATCGGCGCATGGGCGCGGTGATCGATACGACCGAGATCGCCAAGGAGATCGGCGCCCGCGTCCGCGAGGAGCTCGACTACCGCCGCGAGGCCAAGCACATCGCGCTCTACCAGACCATCCTCGCCGACACGGCGCAGGTGCGCGTGCCGGCTGTCGAGGCGGGGCTCTCGACCGGGCGGTTGCTCACCATGCACTGGCTCGACGGCAGCCCGATCCTCTCGCACAAGCAGGATGGGCAGGAGGCGCGCGACCGGATCTCGACCGCGATGTTCAAGGCCTGGTGGCGGCCCTTCAGCCATCACGGCGTCATCCATGGCGACCCGCATCTCGGGAACTACACGGTGTTTTCGGAGGCCGGCGAGCCTGATGGCATCAACCTGCTCGACTATGGCTGCATCCGCATCTTCCCGCCCTCCTTCGTCGGCGGGGTGGTCGATCTCTATCGCGGCCTGCGCGACGGCGAGGATGCGCGCGTCGTCCATGCCTACGAGACCTGGGGCTTCAAGGGGCTGACCAAGGATCTCGTCGACACGCTGAACATCTGGGCACGCTTCATCTACGGGCCGTTGCTGGAGGACCGGACACGGCGCATCGCGGAAGGCGTCAGCCCGGCCGAATACGGCCGCAAGCAGGCCTTCCAGGTGCACCAGGCGCTGAAGCGGCGCGGGCCGGTGACGGTGCCGCGCGAGTTCGTCTTCATGGACCGCGCCGCGATCGGGCTCGGCGGCGTCTTCCTTCATCTCGACGCGGAACTGAATTTCCACCGGCTGTTCGAGACGGAGATCGACGGCTTCTCATTGGAGCGGGTGGCCGAGCGGCAGAGCACGGCGCTGGCAGGCGCAGGGCTGAAGGCGCAGGCCTGAGCTGCTCAATCGCCCCCGCCGCAATCCCCTTCGCCGAAATCGCCGCTTCCGCCATCGCCTCCGGTTGGACGGGCGTCGCTGCGCCAGGCGGCGATCTCCTCGTCGTCGCGCTTGGTCTGCTCTCGCGCTTCGGCAAACCAGCGCCTGGCTTTCTCCTGCAGGGCGGGATCGAGCGCGAAGGGATCATCGCCATCGGTATTCTTGCGCGGATCGTCCACGGAAAGCGCCTCCACTCGATTGCAAGAATTTAACCGAATCCGGGAGCATCGTCCCGGCCTTTGCCGAAATGCCGTTAATGGCGGCCAAGGGCGGCGATGACATACCGTCAGGTTCCGTACGATTAAATCGATTGAAATGGCGAATGGCCGCCGGTATTGCATAGGTGCCGGGTTGGCGAGCGATGCATTTCGCTGGCGCGCGGCGCTGCCGCGTTGCCCGTGCGTCGCGGGTGCGCTACAGGCGTAAAGAGACTGTGTCTTTTTCAGGATCGAGACCATGGCCGACCACGCCCAACATGCCGACATCCCCGCGATGGACTATAACGAGCATGAGCGGACCTATACGGGCTTCGTGCACTTCGCCGAGGTCGGCACCGTCGCCTGCCTCGCGATCGTCGCGGCGCTTGCGGTCGGCGGCACCAAGCATGCCTGGGGCACGGCGCTGATCGGCACGCTGCTCGCCGTGGTCGGCACGGGCGTCGGCATCGCCGCTCCCTCGATTTCCTGGCGTGCACCGCTCGTCGCGCTGGTGCTGATGCTGCTCGCGCTCCTGCTGCTCTGACCGTCTTCCCATAACGCCGGAAAGGCCTGCCCCACCATGCGCATTGCTGTCCCAGCCGAAACGCAAGGGGCGGAAACCCGCGTCGCCGCGACGCCGGAGACCGTCCGCAAGTTCAAGGGCCTCGGCGCCGAGGTCGTGATCCAGACGGGAGCCGGCATTGCTTCCGGCATCGTCGACGCGGAATACGAGGCGGCCGGTGCGACGATCGCGAAGACCGCGGCCAAGGCGCTCGCCGGCGCGGACATCGTGCTGAAGGTGCGCCGTCCGGGCGAGGGCGAGATCGCCGGCTTGCCGGCGGGCGCGCTCGTCATCGCCGTGATGGACCCCTATGGCAGCGAGGTGCAGGTCGAGGCGCTGGCCAAGGCCAATGTCGCCGCCTTCGCCATGGAATTCATGCCGCGCATCACCCGCGCGCAGGTGATGGACGTGCTGTCCTCGCAGGCCAATCTCGCCGGCTATCGCGCCGTGATCGACGGCGCCGCCGAATATGGCCGGGCGCTGCCGATGATGATGACGGCGGCGGGCACGGTGCCGGCCGCGCGCATCTTCATCATGGGCGTCGGCGTCGCCGGCCTGCAGGCGATCGCAACCGCGCGCCGCCTCGGCGCCATCGTGACGGCGACCGACGTGCGCCCCGCCACCAAGGAGCAGGTCGAATCGCTCGGCGCCAAGTTCCTCGCCGTCGAGGACGAGGAGTTCAAGCAGGCGCAGACGGCCGGCGGCTACGCCAAGGAAATGTCCAAGGAATACCAGGCGAAGCAGGCGGAATTGACCGCCAGCCACATCGCCAAGCAGGACATCGTCATCACCACCGCGCTGATCCCCGGCCGGCCCGCGCCGAAGCTGATTTCGACCGCGATGGTCGAGAGCATGAAGCCGGGCTCCGTGATCGTCGACCTCGCGGTCGAGCGCGGGGGCAATTGCGAGCTGGCGAAGCCCGGCGAGGTCGTCACGACCCCGAACGGCGTCAAGATCGTCGGCCATCTCAACGTGCCCGGCCGCCTGCCGGCGACCTCGTCCTCGCTCTACGCCAAGAACCTCTATGCCTTCGTCGAGACGCTGATCGACAAGGCCGAGAAGAAGCTCGCGGTGAACTGGGACGACGAGCTGGTGAAGGCCACCGCCCTGACGAAGGACGGCGCCGTCATCCATCCGAATTTCGCGCCGAAGGCCTGAGCGAAGGAATTCCGAACATGGCAAATCCGACCACCGAACAGGCTCTCGAACAGGCCCGCAACGCGGCCACGCTCGCCAGGCAGGCGGCCGAGCTCGCCGAGCGCTATGCCGACCAGGCTGCCGCCGCCGCCAGCATCGCCACCGGCGGCGTCGACCCGACGGTCTATCGCCTCGCGATCTTCGTGCTCGCCGTCTTCGTCGGCTACTATGTCGTCTGGTCGGTGACGCCGGCCCTTCACACGCCGCTGATGTCGGTCACCAACGCGATCTCCTCGGTCATCGTCGTCGGCGCGCTGCTCGCCGTCGGCGTCGAGACCTTGCCGGCGCTCGGCGACGGGCCGATCTGGGCCAAGGTCTTCGGTTTCCTGGCGCTGATCCTCGCCTCGGTGAACATCTTCGGCGGCTTCCTCGTCACCGAGCGCATGCTCGCGATGTACAAGAAGAAGGGCTGACGCATGGCCGCGAACCTCTCAGCCCTGCTCTACGTCGTTTCGGGCGTCCTGTTCATCATGGCCCTGCGGGGCCTGTCGCATCCGACGACCTCGCGACAGGGCAACCGCTACGGCATGATCGGCATGGCGATCGCCATCGTCACGACCGTGCTGTTCTTCCCGCCCTCCGGCTTCTCCGGCTGGCTGCTGGTCATCCTCGGCATCGCCATCGGCGGCGGCGTCGGCGCCTATATGGCCAAGCGCGTGCAGATGACGCAGATGCCGCAGCTCGTCGCCTTCTTCCACTCGCTCGTCGGCCTTGCCGCCGTGCTGGTGGCGGCGGCGGCGCTCTATGCGCCGGAAGCCTTCGGCATCGGCCATACCGGCTCGATCAAGGGCGCGAGCCTGTTCGAGATGGCGCTCGGCGTCGCCATCGGCGCGATCACCTTCACCGGCTCGATCATCGCCTTCCTCAAGCTCGACGGGCGCATGAGCGGCAAGCCGATCATGCTGCCGCAGCGCCACGGCATCAATATCGGGCTCGGCATCGCGCTCATCGTGCTGCTGGCGATCTTCATCAAGTCGGAGAGCCATGCGGTCTTCTGGCTGATCGTCGCGGTCTCGCTGGCCCTCGGCATCCTGCTGATCATCCCGATCGGCGGCGCGGACATGCCCGTCGTCGTCTCGATGCTCAACTCCTATTCGGGTTGGGCCGCGGCCGGCATCGGCTTCACGCTCGGCAACATGGCGCTGATCATCACCGGCGCGCTGGTCGGCTCGTCTGGTGCGATCCTGTCCTACATCATGTGCAAGGCGATGAACCGGAGCTTCATCTCCGTCATCCTCGGCGGCTTCGGCGGCGACGATGCCGCGGCGGGCGCCGGCGGTGCGGTCGAGGCTCGGCCCGTCAAGCAGGGCTCGGCCGACGATGCCGCCTACATCATGAAGAACGCCGGCAAGGTCATCATCGTGCCGGGTTACGGCATGGCGGTGGCCCAGGCGCAGCATACGCTGCGCGAGATGGCCGACCTGCTGAAGAAGGAAGGCGTCGAGGTGAAGTACGCCATCCATCCGGTGGCGGGCCGCATGCCCGGCCACATGAACGTGCTGCTGGCGGAAGCCAACGTGCCCTATGACGAGGTCTTCGAGCTCGAGGACATCAACTCGGAATTCGGCCAGGCCGACGTCGCCTTCGTCATCGGCGCCAACGACGTCACCAACCCGGCCGCCAAGACCGACAAGGCATCGCCGATTTACGGCATGCCGATCCTCGACGTCGAGAAGGCCAAAACCGTGCTCTTCATCAAGCGCGGCATGGCGGCCGGCTATGCCGGCGTCGAGAACGAGCTGTTCTTCCGGCCCAACACGATGATGCTGTTCGGCGACGCCAAGAAGGTCACCGACGACATCGTCAAGGCGATGGCTCACTAAACACGCCAGCCGTCATCGGATTGCTGCAAAGGGCCGGCTTGATCGCCGGCCCTTTCGCTTTCCGGGCATGCCCCCGCATGATTCTGCGCCTTTTGAAGCTGCTGCTCGTCTTCGGCGTCGCCGGCTATCTGGCCATGCTCGGCATGCTCTATCTGCGCCAGCGCGAGCTGATGTATCCGCGTGATCCGGCCAGGGCCGATATCGCGACCGCGGGCCTCGTCGCGGCGGAGGAGGCGAGCATCGCGACCGCCGATGGCGAGCGGCTCGTCGCCTGGGTTGTGCCGCCGCGCGCCGACAAGCCCGTCCTGCTCTATTTCCATGGCAATGCCGGCAATCTCGGGCGGGCAGGCCGGGCGGGGCGGTTCCGCGCGCTGACGGAAGACGGGACGGGGCTCTTCGCGGTGAGCTATCGCGGCTATGGCGGCTCGACCGGCAGCCCGAGCGAGGAGGGGCTGCTGCAGGATGCCCGCGCCGCCTATGGCGCCGCTGCCGAGCGCTTCGGCACCGGGCGGCTGGTCGGCTACGGCGAATCGCTCGGGACCGGCGTGGTGCTGAAGCTGGCAGCAGAAGTGCCGCTGCGGGCGGTGGTGCTGGAAGCACCGTATCTCTCGACCGTCTCCGTCGCGCAGGCCATCTACCCTTACGTGCCGGTGGGACTGCTGATGAAGGACAAGTTCCGCTCGGACGAGATCATCGGGCGGGTCAAGGTGCCGCTGCTCGTGATGCATGGCGAGCGCGACCAGGTCATCCCCTTCGCCCAGGGGCAGGCGCTTTATGAGCTGGCCAACACGCCCAAGCGCTTCCTGCGCTTTCCGGCCGGCCGGCACGAGGATTTGCCGCGCTACGGCTCGGTCGCCGAGGTGCGGCGTTTCCTCGCGGATGTCGCCGCGGGCGGCCCGGCCGGAGCCGAAACCCGCACGGTGGGCGCGCAGGCGGCCAAGGCCGGCGCGTCACCCTGAAGAAGCCCGAAGAGTGGCTCCTCAGCTCCGGAAGAAGCCGCCGCCGCCACCCATCCGGGAGGCGCCGGCCCGCGCCTGGGCGTTGTTGCCGTCGAGGCCCAGCGCGCGCTGATAGGCTTCGGAGGCCTCGGTCTTCTTGCCGAGCTTCTCGAAGGCGAAGCCGCGGCCGGCCCAGGCGTCGGCGTTGCGGTTGTCGACATTGAGCGCGGCCGTGAAATCCTCGAGCGCGGCGTCGTACTTGCCGAGCGCGTTCAGGCTCTGGCCGCGCGCGATATAGGGCGGGGCGGTGTAGGGATTGCGGTCGATCACCGAATCGAAATCGGTGACGGCATGCTGATGCTGGCCTTCCTTCTGGTAGACCAGCCCGCGGGCATGGAAGGCCTCGGCCGCTTCCGGGTTGAGGCGAATCGCGGTGTTGAGGTCGGCGATGGCCTGCTGGCTGTTGCCCTGCTGGCGCAGCAGGTTGGCGCGGGCGACATAGGCCGGCGCATAATTGGCATTGGCCGTGGTGGCGCGGTTGAAATCGGCCAGCGCGGCGTCGGTGCGGCCGCTCTGGCGCAGCGCGAGACCGCGATTCGTGTAGGCCGAAGCCAGGTTCGGGTCGATCTGGACCGCCTTGGTGAAGTCCGAAATCGCGTCCGAGAAGCGGCCGACTCGGGCATAGGCCGCCCCGCGGGTGTTATAGGCGCCGGGGTCGTTCTGGTTACGGTTGATGACCTCGGTCAACGAGCCGATGTTGACGTTGGCATCGGCGGTGTCGCGTGTGTCGAGCTCGGCGACGGCGGGCTGCGAGGATAAATTCGAGACGGTGTCGCACCCTGCGAGCGCGACCGCCATGCCGGCTGCTGCCAGCCAATACCTGCCTCGGATCATGCTCTGCCTCTTTTGGTTCAGTGCTTCGCCTGCCGCTTGCCCCCTTGCGGGAGGCTGATCCGGCCCGAGGGCCGGCCGCGGCGTCTCTGCGCTCCCCAACCGACAGCGCCTCACGGGAAAGAACGACTCAAACCCGCCAAAACTTGGTTAACGCCGCCGAAAAGCAAGAGCGCCCGGAGCGGGCTCCAGGCGCAGATCGCTATCGGCCCTTTCCAAGGCGGCCCGAAGGCCGTCCGGAACGGATCAGGGGCGCTTCGGCTTGACCGGCGCAGGCAGGAGGCCTTCGCGCTGCAGCTTCTTGCGAACCAGCTTGCGGGCGCGGCGGACGGCCTCGGCCTTCTCGCGCGCCTTCTTCTCGGACGGCTTCTCGTAGTGGCCGCGGAGCTTCATCTCGCGGAAGATACCTTCGCGCTGCATCTTTTTCTTGAGAGCGCGGAGAGCCTGGTCGACATTGTTGTCGCGAACGAGAACCTGCACGTGAAACGTCCGTCCTTAGCGGGTTGAGTCAATAATCAGCGCCGACGATGGCGCAGGGCACATCGCTCGAAGGTTCGTGCGGATACCAGAATTCATTTCGCCTGTCCACGGCATGGAGCCGTGAAAATGGCGGTTTTTACTGGGGCTTTCCCTCGTTCCGATAGAACCGTGGCGTCATTCTCGCGCGGAGCGAAGCGCAGACCCGAGAAACTCCGGCAGGACAAGGCTTGGGAGCCTCTTCCGGCACCAGATGCACGGGGCAAGCCCGAGCGTGACGGCGATGCCTATTCCGGCATGACCCGCGTGACATGGCCCATCTTGCGGCCGGGGCGGGCATCGCGCTTGCCGTAGAGGTGGAGATGGGCGCCGGACTCGGCCAGGATCTCGCGCCACTGCAGCGCGGCGTCGCCGATCAGGTTTTCCATCTCGATCCGGCCGCGCCGGGTGGTAGCGCCGAGCGGGAAGCCGCAGACGGCGCGGACATGCTGGTGGAACTGCGAGGTCAGCGCGCCCTCGCTGGTCCAATGCCCGGAATTGTGGACGCGCGGGGCGATCTCGTTGACGACGATCCGCTCGCCCTTGCCGACCTGCGCTTCCAGCACGAACAGCTCGACGGTGAAGACGCCGACATAGCCCAGCGCCTCGCTGATGCGGCGCGCCGCTTCGATCGCCGCATCGGAGGCCGGGGCGGAGAGATTCGCCGGCACATGGGTGAAGGCGAGGATATGGTCGCGATGTTCGTTCTCGCAGACGTCGAAGGCGGCGAAGGCGCCGTCGATGCCGCGGGCGGCGACGACCGAGACCTCGCGGACGAAGGGCACGAAGCCTTCGAGGATCGCGGGGAAGCGGCCGATCGCCTCATGCGCCTCGGCGAGATCGCTGCCGGGCGCGATCTTGACCTGTCCCTTGCCGTCATAGCCGAAGCGCCGGGTCTTCAGCACCGAAGGGCGGCCGAGCTCGGCGACGGCGACTTCGAGGTCGGCGAGCGAATCGACCGCGCGGAAGGGTGCCACGGGCAGGCCAAGCCCGGCGACGAAGCTCTTCTCGCTGAAACGGTCCTGCGTCACTGCGAGAGCGCGCGCGCCGGGATGCAGCGGGGCACGCCCGGCGAGGAAGGCCGCGGTCGCTGCCGGGACGTTCTCGAATTCATAGGTCACGACATCGACGGCACCCGCGAAGGCGGCGAGCGCGGCCTCGTCCTCGTAGTCGGCGATGGTGTGACGGGCGGCGACGTCGAAGGCCGGGCTGTCGGCTTCGGGCGCGAAGACATGGCAGCGGATGCCGAGATCGGCCGCCGCCAGCGCGATCATGCGGGCGAGCTGGCCGCCGCCGAGGATGCCGAGCACGGCGCCCGGCGCAAGGCCGGTGGGGACGGGCGGGCTCATGCCTCGTCCCGGTTGGGCCGCTCGGCGATGCCTGCGCTCTGGCGGGCGCGATAGGCGTCCAGCCGCTCCGCCAGCCCCGCATCCGAAAGGGCGAGCACGGCTGCGGCGAGCAGGGCCGCGTTGACGGCACCGGCCCGGCCGATGGCGAGCGTGCCGACCGGGATGCCAGCCGGCATCTGCACGATGGAGAGCAGGCTGTCCTGCCCCGAAAGGGCCTTGGATTCGACCGGGACGCCGAAGACCGGCAGTGGCGTCAGCGATGCCGCCATACCGGGAAGGTGCGCGGCCCCGCCGGCGCCGGCGATCACCACCTTGAAGCCCTCGGCCCTGGCGCCCTTGGCAAAGGCGAACAGGCGCTCGGGCGTGCGATGGGCCGAGACGATGCGGGCGTCATAGGGGATGGCGAGCGCGTCGAGCGTCTCGGCGGCGTGGCGCATCGTCGCCCAGTCGGACTGACTGCCCATGATGATGGCGACGGGTGGGCTGGTCTCGGCCATGAGATGCGCTCGGGCTCCGCTTACGGAAGCGCGCGATCTAGACCGTCCAGGGCCCGTGAAGCAAGGGCGAATCGGGCACAGCGCCGCCGGAAAGGCGCAGCGTCACGCGATGATGTCGGGAGTCAGCGCATCCTCGATCTGGGCGATGCGGTCCTTCAGGTAGAGCTTGCGCTTCTTCAGCCGCTGCACCTGGATCTGGTTGATCGAGCCGACCCGCTCCAGCGCATCGATGGCACTGTCGAGATCGCGATGTTCCTCCCGCAGCCGCGCCAGCTCCGCGGTGAAGGTCTCGACCTCTTCAGGGCTGAGCTCGAATCCCATGGCCATCTCATCATCGCCGTTATTGGGCGTGACTATGCCTTTGCCGCTGCGCGCCCCGCAAGGGCATCCGCCGTCGCGCAAGGGCCGGAAGGTCGTCCTATTCACGACTTTCCGGGAATGAGCCGGAGAGGATCAAAGAAACTCATGAATGCCGTGTGACATCACAGGGCAGACGCGAAGCCGGCTCTATGCCAGATTGAGACGTCAACCGCTGATCAGGAGGATCCAGATGTCGTTGCAAACCCGTCTTGCGGAACTCGAGCGCAAGCATCGCCAGCTCGAAGATACGATCGCCCAGGCTATGGCGAGCCCGTCCTCGAGCGATCTCAGCGTGGCCGAGTTGAAGCGGAAGAAATTGCAACTGAAGGATGAGATCGAACGCGTAAGGCAGACGATGCCATCGCGAACCTTGCATTGAAGCGAAGCGGGCGCTCAACCCGTTACTGATTCGAGATGCGGACGAGCCGGCCCCGAAAGGGGCCGGTTTTTTATTGTCCGCGCCGATGGGCAGATGCCGTCGGGGCCGAACGGAACTTTGTCGCATGGCCGTGGGTTGATGTGCCGCGCTTCAGCAAGGGAGGGATAGCATGGGCATTATCTGGACCATCATCATCGGCTTCGTCGCCGGTGTCGTCGCGAAGTTCATCATGCCGGGCTCGAACGAGCCGTCCGGCTTCATCCTGACGACGATCCTGGGCATCATCGGGGCCTTCGTCGCGACCTATCTCGGCCAGTCACTCGGTTGGTACGCTCCCGGTCAGGGGGCGGGGCTGATCGGCGCCGTCGTCGGTGCCATTGTCGTGCTGGTCGTCTGGGCGGCCATTTCCGGCCGCAATCGCACTGTCTGATCCAGGTATCCTTTGCACGAGAGAAGGAGTGATCGCCGTGAGTGACGACAACAGCAGCAGCGGTTTTCCGTCGCTGACAGCCCTGCTCGGGCTTCTCGCCGTCGCGGGTTACCAGAACCGCGACAAGATCTCCGAGTGGCTCGGCAGCCGGGGCCAGCCGGAGCCGGGACAGATTCCTGCGCCCCAGCCGGGACAGGCGCAGTCTGTGCCTCAGGAGGGTGGCGGCCTGCTCGGCAGCCTCGGCGGATTGCTGGGGGCGGGCGGCGTCGGCGCCGTGCTGAACAACGGCCTCGGCGAGCTCGTCGACCGCTTCAACCAGTCGGGGCAGGGCGAGAAGGCCGATTCCTGGGTGCGGCAGGGCCCGAACGAGGAGGTCGCGCCGACCGATCTGGAGCAGGCGCTCGGGCCGCAGGTCATCGATGCGATCGCCCGTCAGACCGGGTTGTCGCGCGAGGATCTGCTGGCGCGGCTGTCGAAGGTGCTGCCCGAGGCGGTGGACAACTACACGCCGGACGGACGCCTGAACCGCGCCTGACGGCGAACGGCGCGGGCTCTCACAGCGCCCGCGCCATCTCCCGCAGCCGGAATTTCTGGATTTTGCCGGTCGAGGTCTTCGGCACCTCGGCGAAGACGACCGTCCTCGGGCATTTGAACGAGGCGAGGTGCTGCTTGCACCAGGCGATGATCTCCGCCTCGGTCGCCGCCTTGCCCGGCTTCAGCTCGATGAAGGCACAGGGCGTCTCGCCCCATTTCTCGTCGGGCCGCGCCACCACCGCGGCAACCTGAACGGCGGGATGCTTGTAGAGCGCATCCTCGACCTCGATCGACGAGATGTTCTCGCCTCCGGAGATGATGATGTCCTTGGAGCGGTCCTTGAGCTGAATGTAGCCGTCGGGATAGCGCACGCCGAGATCGCCGGTGTGGAACCAGCCCCCAGCGAACGCGGCCTGCGTGGACTTAGGGTTGCCGAGATAGCCCTTCATCACGACATTGCCGCGCATCATGACTTCGCCGAGCGTCTGCCCGTCGCGCGGCACGGGTTGCATCGTCTCCGGGTCGAGCACGTCGAGCCCTTCCAGCGCCGGGTAGCGCACGCCCTGGCGGGCCTTCTTGGTCGCCTGCTCGGCAGGGGAAAGCGCGTTCCAGTCATCGTTCCAGTCGTTGACGACGGAGGGGCCGTAGCACTCGGTGAGGCCGTAGAGATGCGTCACCTCGAAGCCGGCCTGCTTCATGCCGGCGAGCACGGCCTCGGGCGGCGGGGCGGCGGCGGTGAAGAAGGCCACCGTCTGGGGGAAGTCGCGGCGCTCCTCGGCGGAGGCGTTGAGCAGCGCGGACATCACGATCGGCGCGCCGCAGAGATGCGTGACGCCATGGTCGGCGAGCGCGTCGTACATCGCCTTGGCCCGGACCTGCCGCAGGCAGACATGGGTGCCGGCAACGATCGAGATCGTCCAGGGGAAGCACCAGCCATTGCAGTGGAACATCGGCAGCGTCCAGAGATAGACGGGATGCCGGCCCATATTGCCGGTGATGACGTTGGAGGTCGCCAGCAGATTGGCGCCGCGATGGTGATAGACCACGCCCTTGGGATCGCCGGTCGTGCCGGAGGTGTAGTTCAGCGCGATGGCGTCCCACTCGTCCGATGGCATCTGCCAGTCGAAATCGGGATCGCCGCCGGCGATGAAATCCTCGTATTCGATGCTCCCCAGCCGCTCGCCGGGGCCGTCATAGACCGGGTCGTCATAGTCGATGACGAGCGGCTTCGCCTTGCACAGGGAAAGGGCCTCCCTGATCGTCTTCGAGAACTCGCGGTCGGTGATCAGCACCTTGGCGCCGCCATGGTCGAGCGAGAAGGCGATGATCGCGGCATCGAGCCGGGTGTTCAGCGTGTTCAGCACCGCGCCGGCCATCGGCGCGCCGTAATGGCATTCGAGCATGGCCGGCGTGTTCGGCAGCATCGCCGCCACGGTGTCGTTCTTGCCGATGCCAGCCTTGGCCAGGGCCGAGGCGAGGCGGCGGGAACGCGCATAGAACTCGGCATAGGAGCGGCGCAGCGGCCCGTGGATGATCGCCGTGCGATCCGGGAAGACGGCGGCGGCGCGTTCGAGGAAGGTCAGCGGCGTCAGCGGCTGGAAATTCGCCGGGTTGCGGTCGAGATCGGTGTCGTAGGCCGAAGGGGTCATCGCAAAACCTTCCACGCAGGCGCGGACAGCCTTAGCGGCTGCTGCGCCTTCGCGTAATCCATCCCTTTTTCCGATGCGGCGCAATCGCGCGGCTGCGCCTCAGCCGAGCAGATGCAGGCCGCGCACGCCGTCGAAGACGAGCTTCGCGCCGACGAGCAGCAGCAGCCAGTAGATGATCCCGTAGAAGCGCTCGGCCGGCACACGCCGGACCAGCCAGACGCCGGCGAAGGTCGCGGCCACGGCGAAAGGCAGCAGCGCGGCGGAGGCCATGAGGTTCTGGCTGCTGAACTGGCCGAGGGCGAGATAGGGGATGATCTTAACCAGATTCATCGCGGCGAAGAAGATCGCGCCGGTGCCGACGAAGATGGCCGGGGGCAGGCGCTGCGGCATCACATAGATCTGGAAGGGCGGGCCGCCGGCATGGGCGACCATGCTGGTGAAGCCGCAGAGAAAGCCCCAGAGGCTGCCCGGCCCCCAGCTGGCGCGCTGGACCGCGGGCGGCCTCTTGCCGTCGCCCAGCATGCGGCGCAGCGCGAAGCCGATCGAAATCAGCCCGACGGCGAGGACGACGGCCGCATCCGAGACCTTCGCCGCCAACAGGTAGCCGGCGAGCACGCCCAGCAGCGCGCCGGGCGCCAGCGTCGCCAGGTTGCGGCGGTCGAATTCGCGCCGGTACGACCAGACTGAGACGACATCCTGCGCGATCAGCAGCGGCAGCATGATCGCCGCCGCCGTCACCGGCGAGACGACCAGGGCCATCAGCGGCAGGGAGAGCAGGCCGATCCCGGAAAATCCACCCTTCGCCAATCCCGTCAGGATGACGGCCGGCACCATGGCGGCGAAGAAGACGAGGTCGAAGGGCATGGAGCGACGGCGGGGCGCAGGGCCGAGAGATGCGGAACGGGATGGGCGAAAGTCGTAAGCACACGAAGCTTGCGCTGGCCAAGGGGAGTGCGCAGTCTTCCGCGCAAAATCGGCCCCGCCAACGCCGGCTCGCTGCGGGGCTTTAGGATGAAATCCGGCGCAGAGGAACGCTTCCGATGAATGGCTCCCATGCGGCGCCCGCCCGGCCCGCCGAAGGCTATTACGAAACCTATGCCCGCTGGCAGGCCGATCCGGGCGCCTATTGGCTCGAGATCGCCGAGGGCATCGACTGGATCAAGCCGCCCGCTAGGGCTTTCGATCCGGAAGCCGGTATCTATGGCCGCTGGTTCCCGGATGCGACCTGCAACACCTGCTTCAACGCGCTCGACCGTCACGTCCGCGACGGGCGCGGCGAGCAGGTCGCGCTGATCCATGACAGCCCGGTCACGGGGACGAAGGCGAGCTACACCTACGCCCAGATGCTGGAGGAGGTCGCGACGCTTGCGGCCGTGCTGCAGGATCTCGGTGTCGGCAAGGGCGATCGCGTCATCATCTACATGCCGATGGTGCCGGAAGCCGCCTTCGCCATGCTGGCCTGCGCGCGCATCGGCGCGGTGCATTCGGTGGTGTTCGGCGGCTTCGCCGCCAAGGAGCTGGCGACGCGCATCGACGATGCCGAGCCCAAGGTGATCCTGACCGCGACCTGCGGTGTCGAGCCGACGCGCGTGGTCGAATACAAGCCGCTGCTCGACGGCGCGATCGCGATGGCCACGCACAAGCCCGAGACCTGCGTCGTGCTGCAGCGGCCGCAGGCGGACGCCTCGATGCATGCCACGCGCGACAGGAACTGGCGCACGCTGGTCGCAGCCGCCAAGGCGGCAGGGCGCAGGGCCGACTGCGTCGAGGTCGCCGCCACCGACCCGCTTTACATCCTCTACACCTCCGGCACGACCGGCCGTCCGAAGGGCGTGGTGCGCGACAATGGCGGGCACATGGTCGTGCTCAAGGCGACTATGGACCAGCTTTTCGACGTCGGGCCGGGCGAGGTGATGTTCTGCGCCTCCGATGTCGGTTGGGTCGTCGGCCACGGCTACATCGTCTATGCGCCGCTGCTCCAGGGCGCGACCAGCGTGCTCTACGAGGGCAAGCCGGTCGGCACGCCCGATCCCGGCGCCTTCTGGCGGGTGATCGCCGAGCATGGCGTCAAGGTGCTGTTCACGGCGCCGACCGCCTTCCGCGCCATCCGCAAGGAGGACCCGGAGGGCAGGCATCTCGCCGGCCACGACCTCTCGCGTTTCAGGGCGCTGTTCCTCGCGGGCGAGCGGGCCGATCCCGAGACGCTGAAATGGGCCGAGGCACTGTTGAAGGTGCCGGTGATCGACCATTGGTGGCAGACGGAGAGCGGGTCGCCGATCGTCGGCGACCCGATGGGGCTCGGCCTGCTGCCGATCAAGCACGGCTCGCCGACCGTACCGCTGCCGGGCTGGGACGTGCAGTGCCTCGATGAGGGCGGGCGGCAGGTCGAGCCGGGCAAGATGGGCGCGATCGTGCTCAAGCTGCCGTTGCCGCCCGGCGCGCTGCCGACGCTCTGGAACGATGACGAGCGCTTCAGGGACGCGTATCTCACGACCTATCCGGGCTACTACAACACCTCGGATGCCGGCTTCATCGACGCGGACGGCTATGTCTTCATCATGGGCCGCACCGACGACATCATCAATGTCGCCGGCCATCGCCTCTCGACCGGCGGGATGGAGGAGGTGCTGGCGGCGCATCCGGCGGTGGCGGAATGCGCGGTCGTCGGCATCCGCGACGCGCTCAAGGGCGAGCAGCCCTGCGGCTTCGTCGTGCTCAAGGCAGGCGCGACCGAGACGCCCGAGCAGGTCGAGCGCGAGCTGGTCGCACTGGTGCGCGAGCGGATTGGTCCGGTCGCGGCGTTCAAGCTGGCGCTGACGGTCAACCGGCTGCCGAAGACGCGCTCCGGCAAAATCCTGCGGGCGACGATGAAGAAGATCGCGGATGGCGAGGATTATGCCGTGCCGGCGACGATCGAGGACCCCGCAGTACTGGGCGAGATCGGTACGGCGCTGAAGGGCAGGGGGATCGGGTAGGCCCCGATCATGCCGTCATTCTCGGGCGAAGCGACGCTTCGACCCGAGAATCTCATGACAAGAGAGCACTGATTTCCGAGATGCTCGGGTCAAGCCCGAGCATGACGGCTGGCTAGAAAGCTTCAGCCCTCGTCGTCCTCGTCGGCCGGGCGCTTGAGCTGCTTCAGCTTGGCGAAGACGGAATCGACGTCGATGGCGGCTTCCTCCTCGCGCTTCGGCCGGCTCATGTCGGCGAAGGGCTGGCTCTCGGAAGGCTTGGGCTCGCGAGCGGTCGTCTCCTCCGCGGGGAGCAGGGTCGAGCCGGCTTCCACCAGCGCGGCGGGGCGATCCTTGGCGGCGCGGCCGACCTCGAAATCCAGGTCGATCTGCGAGCACAGGCCGAGGCTGACCGGGTCGATCGGGGTGAGCTGCTGGGCGTTCCAGTGCGTGCGGTCGCGGATCTGCGCGATCGTCGACTTGGTGGTGCCGATCAGGCGGATGATCTGGGCATCCTTGAGCTCGGGATGGTTGCGCAGCAGCCAGAGGATGGCGTTCGGGCGATCCTGGCGCTTCGAGACCGGGGTATAGCGCGGGCCCTTGGTGCGCTTGATCTCCGGCACCTTCACCTTGCGCTCGGCGAGACGCAGATGATGGCTCGGGTTCTTGGCGGCGCGCTCCAGCTCCTCGCGGGTGAGCTGGCCGGAGGTGATCGGGTCGAGGCCCTTGATGCCGGCCGCAACTTCGCCATCGGCGATGCCGCGCACCTCGAGCGGGTGCAGTTTGCAGAACTCGGCGATCTGCTCGAAGGTCAGCGAGGTGTTCTCGACCAGCCAGACCGCGGTGGCCTTGGGCATCAGCGGGGTTTGTGACACGGTTGCGTCTCCTGAAATGCCTTCGCGCCGTCAGCTCGCTTGGCTGGGGCTCGTCAAGGCAAGGTCGCGGACAAAAGCTCTCATGCGCCGACCGGCCTCCCCGGCCGGCCATCCAAATCATCGACGATGAGCAGGATGGCGCGCCTTATAGGCGAGGGCGGGGCAGGTGTCCATGGAAAGCGTGCGCTGTAGTAGCAGAGGCTGCTGGCAGTTGGCGCAACCGCATCGTCATTCCGGGGCAGGCCGAAGGCCTGAGCCCGGAACCCAGAACCGATGCGCTTTCCATGACGGCGCGGACCTCGTTGCAAGACCCGCCAGAAGGACATTGGTTCTGGGTTCCGGGCTCTTCGCTGCGCGAAGCCCCGGAATGACGGCGAGGGGAGTCACACCGTCAGCACGATCTTGCCGATATGGGCGCTGGATTCCATCAGCCGGTGCGCCTGCGCGGCCTCTGCAAGCGGGAAGGTCGCGTTGATCAGGGGCTTGCAGCGCCCGGCTTCCAGCAGCGGCCAGACCTTCTCCTGCAGCTCGGCGGCGATGGCCGCCTTCTCGGCGATGGTGCGGGGGCGCAGCGTCGAGCCGGTATGGGTCAGGCGCTTCAGCATCAGTCGGCTGAAATTGGCAGTCGCCTTCGGGCCGTTGAGGAAGGCGATCTGGACGATGCGGCCCTGATCGGCGGCGGCTTCGTAGTTGCGGTCGATATAGTCGCCGCCGACCATGTCGAGGATGAGGTCGACGCCGCGTCCCTCGGTCGCCGCCTTCACCGCCACGACGAAATCCTCCGTGCGGTAGTTGATGGCATGGTCGGCGCCGAGTTCGCGGCAGGCCCGGCATTTGTCCTCGGAACCGGCGGTCGCCAGCACGGTCGCGCCGAAGGCCTTGGCGAGCTGGATCGCCGTGGTGCCGATGCCGGAGGAGCCGCCATGGACGAGGAAGCTCTCGCCGGCCTGCAGCCGCCCGCGCTGGAAGACGTTGGTCCAGACGGTGAAGAAGGTCTCGGGGATAGCGCCGGCCTCGATCAGCGAGAGGCCGTCGGGTACGGGCAGCGCGTTGCTCTCGTGGACGACGGCATATTGCGCGTAGCCGCCACCGGCGACGAGGCCGCAGACTTGCTGGCCGATCGCGAAGCGCTCCGCTCCCTCTCCGCGCGCGACGACGGTGCCGGCGATTTCGAGGCCGGGGATGTCGGAGGCACCGGGCGGCGGGCTATAGCCGCCCTGGCGCTGCAGGACATCGGGGCGGTTCACGCCGGCTGCGGCGAGGGCGACGAGGATTTGGCCCGGGCCGGGCTTCGGAACGGGACGGCTCTCCGGCCGCAGGACTTCCGGTCCGCCGGGCTGCGCGATGCCGATCGCTGTCATCGTCTCGGGTAGGGGCTTCATGGCCTGTCGTCCTTCGTCATGGTGCGGCGCAGCGTGACTGCGGCCGTGAGTTGGCTAGCCTGCCGCGCGCAGTTTGAGCAGATGCGAGGCCGCCATGTCGATATTCCCGGAGGATGATCGCCCCAAGCCGAAGAGCGTGCATGAGATCGGGCAGGATCTGTCGATGCTCTCGCTCGCCGAGATCGATGAGCGCATCTCGGTGCTGAAGGCCGAGATCGAACGCCTGGCCGAGGCGCGCGCGAAAAAGGATGCGTCGCGCTCCGCGGCGGACGCGTTTTTCCGAAAGCTGGCCTGAACAAGGGTCAAAAAGGCACGCCCGTTAAGGCGGCGTTAAAGATTCCAAAGTATGAATCGCATCATCCAGTTTGTCTGGATGTCGAGTGGCTCCTGCCCACTCTGTTTGACGCCTCCCTGTTGACCTTCGAGCCGCCTCTGGCGGCTCTTTTTTTGTTTTTGGCGTCTCTCGCGCACTGTGCCCATAAGCGCGTTTATCCCCGTGTCCGGGCGGGCTGCCGGTCATATCTCGCCAGAGCTGTTTAGCCGCGTTAACCTTAACGACATCTTACCGGCGTCGGGAAACGTGATCGGCGCTATCCTTGCGACATCGGCGGCATGATCCGTGACGCGTTTCAAAGGCGCACGGGCTTGTGCCGATGGGAGACACCGCATGAACGATGCCCAGCTGCTCGATCCGCAGACGAAAGAGGGCGCCCTTTCCTTCGCGCGTCGCTTCGTGCGATCCGACGCCTTCATGCTGCTGTTCCGCGAGGGCATGGGGCTGGTGGAGCAGACGGCCGCCTATCTCGATGGGGACGGCCGCAAGGAAGCGGCGGCGCTGCCGCGCGAGGTCGCGCTGACCTACGCTACCGAGAGCATGCGCCTGACCACCCGGCTGATGCAGATCGCCTCCTGGCTCCTGGTGCAACGTGCCGTGGCCGAGGGCGAACTGACGGTCGAGCAGGCCAGGACAGAGCACAACAAGGTCAAGATCGGCGATCCGATGATCGCGCCGGCCGAGCATATCGTCGCGCAACTGCCGGAACGCCTGCGCGATCTGATGGCGCATTCGCAGCGGCTGCAGGCGCGCCTGCGCCATCTCGAAAGCCAGATGTCGGGAGCCGAGACCCGCAGCGAAGCTCGCAACCCCGTCCAGGACCAGCTGGCGAGCCTTCAGGCGCGGCTCGGCCTGACGCACTGAGGATCATCGGGCGTCGCTGACCGGCTTTCGTCGCAGGACACCGCCGTCATTCCGGGGCAAGCGCGGAGCGCTTGAGCCGGGAAACCAGAACCGGTGCCGTTCGAATGCGGGCTCGACGCTCGCGCCTCCTGCGTGAAACGCATCGGTTCTGGGTTCCGGGCTCGCCCCTGCGGGCCGCCCCGGAATGACGGCGCAGTTCCGCTCGATCGAACGGATGCCTGCGCGTTCAGGATTTCCAACAAAAAACCCGGCCGCGAGGCCGGGTTTTTTGTTTCAGGTCAACGACGGCGCCAGAGCGCCGCAGCATCACTTCTTGCCGATCGTGCCCAGGCCGGCGAAGCGCGTGTTGAAGCGCGACACACGCCCGCCACGGTCCAGCATATGCTGGGTGCCGCCGGTCCAGGCCGGGTGGGTCTTGGGGTCGATGTCAAGGTTGAGGGTGTCCCCTTCCTTGCCGTAGGTCGAACGGGTGGCATATTCGGTGCCATCGGTCATGACGACCTTGATGTTGTGATAGTCGGGGTGGATGCCGGACTTGGCCATGACGAAATCCTCGAAGCTTACAAAAACGGGCGCATCGACAAGCAGGCGGGCCTGCCCGGCCCGTCGAAAAGAATTCGGATGAGCCTGTCGTGAAGTCGCGTGCACATATCGCAGCCGGGACCACAGCGCAAGCTTAACCGGCATTCGAGGCGGCCCCTGCGGCGTTGAGTCGTTTGCCAAGGGCGCCGCTATCGGCTTCACGAAGCGAGATTGATATTGGTTGAAAGAGCGTGCGTGGCGCATGCGAGAGACGAAGGAGGTCCGGCGCGTGGCCGAGGCTGACAAGAACGACAAGAAGGCGCGGCCCGACTTCCGCTCTCTGGCGACCTTCTGGCCCTATGCGCAGGCGCAGAAGGGGCGGATCGCCCTGGCGCTGGTTGCGCTCGTCATCGCGTCGCTGGCGACGCTGGTACTGCCCATGGCGGTCCGGCGCGTCATCGATGTCGGTTTCACCGGGGGTGAACAGCAGCTCGCCAACAGCTATTTCATCCTGCTGATCGGCGTCGTCGCCGTATTGGCGCTGGCGAGCTCGGCGCGCTTCTACCTCGTCATGACGGTGGGCGAGCGCATCGTCGCCTCCCTGCGCGCCGACGTCTTCCGCCACCTCACGCGGCTGGAGCCGGCCTTCTTCGATTCGAGCCGGGCGGGAGACCTCGTCTCGCGGCTCACCGCCGACACCACGCAGATCAAGTCGACCTTCGCCTCGACGGCCTCGATCGCGCTGCGCAACGCCATCATGGCGCTGGGCGCGCTCGGGCTGATGGTGGCGACGAGCCCGCGGCTCTCCGCCATCGTCATCGGCGTCATCCCGCTGATCGTCGTCCCGCTCGTCCTGTCCGGGCGCACGGTGCGCAGGCGGGCGCGGGCGGCGCAGGACCGGCTGGCAGATGCCTCGGCCTTCGCCGCCGAGGCGGTCGGTGCGATCCGCACGATGCAATCCTTCGGCGCTGCCAGCCAGACCTCGGCGCGGTTCGAGGCCGCTTCGGACGGGGCCTATTCGGCTTCGCGCCAGGCGACGGCATCGCGCGCGCTGCTCTCGGGCGTCGCGATCTTCTTGGTCAGCGCGAGCGTCGTCTGCGTGCTCTGGACTGGGGCGACCGAGGTCTTCGAGGGGCGGATGACCGGCGGGCGGCTCTCGCAGTTCATTCTCTATGCGGTGCTGGCGGCAAGCTCGCTCGGCCAGCTCTCCGAGGTCTACGGGGATATCAGCGCGGCGGCCGGCGCCTCGAGCCGGCTCGGCGAGATCCTGGCGATGAAGCCGGCTATCGCCGCGCCGCCGCATCCCAAGCCGATGCCGCATCCCTCGCTCGGCGAACTCGCCTTCGAGAACGTCTCCTTCAGCTATCCCGGGCGCGTCGGCCCGGCGCTGTCGAACCTGAATTTCTCGATCAGGCCGGGCGAGCGCGTGGCGCTGGTCGGGCCATCGGGCGCGGGCAAGAGCACCGTGCTGCAATTGGCGCTGCGCTTCTACGATCCGCAGAACGGGCGCGTGGTCGTCGACGGCGTCGCCGGACCGGAGGCCGATCCCGAGGCCTGGCGCGAGCGCTTCGCGCTGGTGCCGCAGGAGCCGACCGTGTTCGGCGTCTCGGTGCGCGACAACATCGCCTATGGCCAGCCCGGCGCCTCGCTGGCGGAGGTCGAGGCGGCGGCGCGGCTCGCTGCCGCGGACGAGTTCATCCGCGCCTTGCCCGAGGGCTATGACACGGTCGTCGGCGAGCGTGGCGTCACCTTGTCGGGTGGCCAGCGCCAGCGCCTCGCCATCGCCCGCGCAATCCTGAAGGACGCGCCGATCCTGCTGCTCGACGAGGCCACGAGCGCGCTCGATTCCGAAAGCGAGCGCGTGGTGCAGGACGCGCTCGACCGGCTGATGCAGGGGCGCACGACGCTGGTGGTGGCGCATCGCCTCGCGACGATCCTCTCGGCCGACCGCATCCTGGTCCTGGAAGACGGCCGCGTCGTCGAGGAGGGCAGCCATGCAGAGCTGAAGGCACGCGGTGGGCTCTATGCGCGTCTCGCGGCGCTGCAGTTCGGGCTCGAGGCGGCGTAAGAGGTGCGCGGGAACCGCTCGGTCATTCCGGGGCTTCGCGTAGCGAAGAACCCGGAACCCAGAACCGACGCAGTTCGACGGGAAAAGTGCCGGTAGCGCTCGTCTATCGCAATATCGGGAATCGGTTCTGGGTTCCGGGCTCATGCCTACGGCATGCCCCGGAATGACGATGAGGTTCCAGAAGACGCAGAACGCTCAGCGCTCCGTGATCTTGAACTCGATGCGACGGTTGCGGCGGTGGGCCTCGTCGCTGTTGGCGACGTCGAGCGGCTGGTATTCGCCGAAGCCGGTCGCGGCGACGCGGTCGGTCGGGAGGCCGCGCGAGATCAGGTACTCGACGACCGCGATGGCGCGCGCCGAGGAGAGATACCAGTTCGAGGGAAACTGCGCCGATTTGATCGGGCGATTGTCGGTATGGCCGTCGACGCGCAGGATCCAGGGTAGGTCCGGCGGCATTTCGTTGCCGAGATCGAGCAGGATGGTGGCGAGCTTGTCGAGCTCGCCTTTGCCCTCGGGCTTCAGCACGGCCTGGCCGGCATCGAAGAAGACCTCGGACTGGAAGACGAAGCGGTCACCGACGACGCGGATGTCCGGCCGCGTGCCAAGCACCTGCCGCAGCCGGCCGAAGAAGTCCGAGCGATAGCGCGCCAGCTCCTGCACGCGCTGGGCGAGCGCGACGTTGAGCCGCGAGCCGAGCTCGGAGATGCGCGCCTGCGATTCCTTGTCCTTGGCTTCCGAGGCGCCCAGAGCCTCCTCCAGTGCGGCGAGCTGGCGGCGCATGGCCATGATCTGCTGGTTGACGAGATCGACGCTGGCCTGGGCGCGGGCGGAGAGCTGCTTCTCGGTCTCCAGCGCCTTCTGCGCGTCGGCGAGCTGAGCCGGGGCGTTGCCGTTCTGGGTATCGATCAGACCCTGCAGGCGGCCGCGCTCGCCCAGCGACTGGGTCAAGGTCGATTGCATGAGCTGCAGGCTCTCCTGGGCCTGCCGGTTGGAGGAGCGCTCAAGCGCGAGCAGGTCCGTCAGCTCCGAGATCTGCCGGTTGAGCCGCTCCAGCGCCGTGTCCTTGCCGGTGAGCTCCTGCGAGAGGAAGAACTGGCCAAGCACGAAGACGGTGAGCAGGAAGACGATGCCGATCAGCATCGTCGACAGTGCATCGACGAAGCCGGGCCAGAAGTTTGTTTCCTCGCGGCGATGGGCGCGGGAGAGGGCCATCCTTCAGAGTCCTGCGCTGGAGAGGCTGATCATGGCTCAGCGATCTGGTCGGCAGTAAGGCGCTCGATCAGGCGCTTCAGGTCCTTCTCGCGCGAAGCCTGCGCCTCGACCCAGTCACGGATCATCTGCTGCTCGGCCCGCATGTGCTGGACAAGGCCCTGGATGCCTTCGGCGAGATTGGCGAGCGCCTGTGTGGCGGCCCGGTTGTTGGACGCCCCGTCCGCCATCGCCGCGCTCAGCTTCTCGAAGCGATCGGCCAGCGGATCGCCCGCCCCAAGCAACGGGGCGATGGTGCCGGGAATGGCGGTGCGTGTGCCCAGCCAGCTTTCGATCTCGTTGCGGAAACGGCGCTGCGCCTGCGCGACCTGGAGATCGAGGAAGCCCAGGATCAGCGAGCCGGCGATGCCGAAGAGCGAGGACGAAAAGGACAGGCCCATGCCCGCGAGCGGGGCGGAGAGGCCGGCCTTCAGCTCGTCGAAGAGCACGCCGGCCTCGGCCCCGGTGCGCAGGGATTTGATGACGCCGCCGACCGAGCCGACCGTGTCGAGCAGGCCCCAGAAGGTGCCGAGCAGGCCGAGGAAGACGAGCAGGCCCCCGAGATAGCGCAGCACCTCGCGCCCGTCGTCGAGCCTGACCGCTATCGATTCGAGCGCGGAGACGGCCTGGGCCGGGGCGAGCGAGCCGTTGTCCAGCGCCGGCAGGACCGGGCCGAGCGGCGCGATGACCTGTCCGCGCCGCACTTCCGCCGAGGCGGGGGCGGCGGCGAGGCGGGTCGCGGCCCGGGCCTCGCTGTGGATGCGCCAGAGTTCGCGCAGCGCGATCAGCACGCCGACCAGGAGCGCGCCGAGGATGAGGCCGTTAAGCCCCGGATTGGTCATGAAGGCCTGGACCAGCCCGCCCTGCAGGATGAAGCCGAGAAAGCCGATCAGGGCCAGGAACAGAACCGCGCGGACGATGTAGCGAAGCGGCCTTGAGAAACGGGTTTCCGCCCGCGTTGGTGCGGCCGCCACCGGCTCGGCCGCGAAATCCTCATTCGCCATGCGTCGTCTTCCGTTCGCCTCGGAGTGCGGGAGGACTGTCGCCTCCCGCGTCTCCGGGATCAAGCACGAAAGAGCGGGGAAGGTTCCTCAGCCCGCCGTCTTCAGCGCGGCGCGCAACGCCTGCTCGCCGGCCTCGTTGCCGCAGAGGATGTCCTTCGCGCTGGTGACCTGCTTGCCGTCGAGCGTGCCGAAGGTGCCGCCCGCCTCGCGGATCAACACGGCGCCCGCCGCGAAATCCCAGGTGTTGAGGCCACGCTCCCAATAGGCGTCCATGCGGCCGGCGGCGACATAAGCGATGTCGAGCGCGGCGGAGCCCATGCGGCGGACATTGGCGAAGCGCGGCATCACGGCGGCGAGTTCACGCAGGAACTGGCCATGGCCGCCCTTGCCGATATGGGGGATGCCGGTGCCGATCAGCATGTCCGCCGGCTCGCTGCGGCCGGACACGCGCAGGCGGCGGTTGTTGACGAAGGCGCCCTTGCCCTTCTCGGCCACGAACATCTCGTCCTTGGCGGCGTCGTAGATCACGCCGGCGATGAACTGGTTGTCGCGCTCCAGCGCGACCGAGATGTTCCAGTGCGGGATGCCGCGCAGGAAGTTGTGGGTGCCGTCGAGCGGGTCGATGTGCCAGCGGTTGCTCTCGTCGGTGCCGTGGACGACACCGCTCTCCTCCATCACGAAGCCGTAGCCGGGGCGGGCCTTCTCCAGCGCCTCGCGCAGGATCTGCTCGGCCTTGTGGTCGGCCTTGGAGACGAAGTCGCCGGGGCCCTTGGCCAGAACCTGCAGGTTCTCGACCTCGCCGAAGTCGCGCTTGAGCGAGCGGGACGCCTTGATCACTGCGTCGGTCATCACGGTTATCAGGGGGGAACGGATCATCTGGAACCTCTTGCGCGCGGCGATGGCGCGATGAGCCTGCGGCGCGGCCTGTGCGCCCGGCGAGAATAGCGAGCCGTCACTTGCGCGGCTCTTAGGGCGCCGTCAAGACTGCGCTGCTGATGCGGCTGGCCGCAATGCGCGCGGCGCGGCCCTGCTGCTCCGGCTTCAGGCGGTCGAACATGGCTTCCAGCGCCGGGTCGTCGAGGCCCTGTGAACGGGCTGCGAGATGCCAGGCGGCGGCCTCTATCGTGTCCGGCGGAATGCCCAGGCCGAACTGATAGAGCTTGGCCAGGCGGTTCTGGGCGATGGGATTGCCTTGCGCGGCTGCGCGCTGGAACAGCTTTGCCGCTGCCGCCTCGTCCTTCGGCACTCCGGTGCCGTTGAACAGCATGATCGCATACTCGACGATGGCGGGAATGTTGCCGGCGGCGGCGGATTGCTGCATCCAGCGCGCCGCGACCTGCTCATTTGCGGGCATGCCGCGGCCCTGCTTCGCCAGCACGCCGAGCGCATGCATGGCATCGCTGACCCCGCCCTTGGCCGCGATCTCGAGATGGGCGACCGCCGGCTTGTCGTCAGCCTCGCGGCCGGTGGCGAGCAGCGTCAGCGCGAGATTGTAGTTTGCTGCCGGGTGGCCGGCAGCGGCGGCTTTTTCGAGCAGGGCGCCGGCGCGAGCCGGGTCACGCTTGCCGCTCTTCTCGTCGAGAAGCTGCGTCGCCAATGCGAAGGCGGCATTGACGTCGCCGCGCGCCTCGGCCCGCTCATACCATTCGGTCGCGACCTTCTGGTCGGGCGGGATGCCAAGGCCCTGGCGGTAGAGTTCGCCGACCAGCGTCATCGCCGCGGCGTCGCTGCTGTCCGCCTCGATGCGCTTCAGGGCTTCGGAGAGGGCGCGCCGGTAGTGGCCGGCCTGGTAGGCGCCGTAGGCATTGTCGGCGTAGGGCGCAGCCTCGGCCGGCGCCGCCAGCACGAGGCCGGCAAGCCAGGCGATGCGGGCAAGCCGCTTCATCGCGCCGTCTTCCGCGCCGAGCACGCGGCAATCGCAGCATTGGCGGCTTCGACCAGCGCGCGAATGTCCTGCCCTTCCTCGAAGGCCCAGGCGCCGAGCGCGAGGAATTCGGCGCCGGTCTCGACCAGGGCGGCGATGGATTCGGCATCGGGTGCGTAGGCGACGCAGGGCGTCTCGAAGATTTCGGCCCACCAGCCGGCGCGCTCGATCACGGCTGCGAGCGGCGGCACGCTGCCATCGGCACGCGGCTCGCCGAACATGACGTAATCGACGCCGGCCTCGCCGACATCCATCGCATCGTGGCGGGCGCGCAGGTTGCCGGCCCCGACGATGCGCTCGTTGCGCAGGCTGGAGCGGGCCTCCGCGATGGCTTCGGGGCCGCCGGTGAGGTGGACGCCATCGGCGCCGCCACGCGTGACGACGAGGGCGCTGTCCTCGACGACGAGGGCGACATTATTGGCCTGGACCGGGCCGGCGAGGCGCTTGACGCGCTCGATCCGGCTGCGGTCGTCGCCAGGGGACAGACGCAGCACGACGGCGGCGACATCGCCGCCGGCCATGGCCTGCATCAGGCGAAAGGCCATCGCCTCCGCGTCTTCGACGGGCGGGGTGACGAGCATCAGGCGAGTGGGGGAAGCGTGTGTAGTCATGATCGGCTGCGCAAACGGCCCGCAGCGAAGTCCAATGTCAAGACGCTAAGCCCGGCAACGAGACTCCAGAAGGCAGAACCGATGCCGAAAAGCGAGAGGCTGGAGGCCGCGACGGCGAAGGCGACGACCGCGGCGAAGCGCTCTTTGTCGGGCGACATCGCCTGCGCGAGCGCGCCGGTGAACGAACCGACGAGGCCCAGCCCAGCCACGGCGACGATCAACGCCTTGGGCAGGGCGAGCAGCAGCGCGATCAGCAGGCCGGTGCAGCCGGCGACGACGATATAGGCGAAGCCGTAGATCACACCGGCCTTCCAGCGCTGGGCCGGATCGGGATGGGTGTCGCCGCCGGTGCAGATCGAGGCTGATATCGCGGCCATGTTGGTCATATGCGCGCCGAAGGGGGCCGTCAGCAGCGAGACGAGCCCGGTGGCGAACAGGGCCGGCGCCGTCGGCGGGTTGTAGCCGGCCGCGCGCAGCACGGCGAAGCCGGGCAGGTTCTGGGCAGCCATGGTGACGAGATAGAGCGGGACGCCGATTCCGAGCATGGCGGCAATATCGAAGCGCGGCGTGACGAATTCGAGGCCGGTGAGCGCGATCTCTCCTGCCGGCCAATGGGCAAGCCCGCCCGCGAAGCTGATGGCGATGCCGGCGACCAGCGCCGCGATGACGCCGAGGAAGGGGTTGAGAAGCCGCGCGACGAGGAAGACCGCGAGCAGCGGCAGCACCAGCAGCGGCGATATTCTCATCTCGTCGAAGACGGCGACGACGAAACGGAAGATCACGCCCGCCAGCATCGCCGAGGCGATCGGCATGGGGATGCGCTCGATCAATCCGCCGAGCGGGCGCAAGGCCGCGGTCAGCATCATCAGCACGGCGGCAACGAGGAAGGCGCCGACGGCGGAGGCCATGTCGAAGCCGCTGGCGGCGGCGATCAGGGCCGCGCCCGGCGTCGACCAGGCGCAGATCATCGGCATGCGGTAACGCCAGGACAGCCAGATGCTCGGCAGGGCCGTGCCGATGGCGAGCGCGGCGACCCAGGAGACGGTCTGATCGGCCGTGGCGCCGAGCGCGTGCGCGGCCGAGAGGATGACGGCGACGGAAGCCGCGAAGCCGACGAAGACCGCGACCAGGGCGGAGAAGACGATCGACATGGATTGCGGGCTCGGCGGCGGGGTTCGACCTCTTGAATCAGAAATGCACCCAGCCGGAAAGAGACTCTCCCGCATGGCCGTATCACGCCGCTTTCCCTTCTCCCCTTGTGGGAGATGGTGGCTCGGCGAAGCCGAGACGGAGGAGCGGTCGCGCGACGTTCCCGGAATCTGCCTGAAAAGCWGGCTCCCGGAAACGTCGCGCGACCCCTCACCCCAACCCTCTCCCGACCGAACTCGGCTGTTGCCGAGTTCGGCACTTCGCGAAGCTGATCTCGGGCAAGCCCGGGATCAGGGGGAGAGGGGGTAGATCAGAGCGTCACGCCGCCTTCTTGGCGCCGAAGGTCGGGTCGAGCTCGCCCTTGGCGTAGCGCTTGGCCATTTCGGCCAGCGTGATGACACGCTTGATCTTCGAGGCCTGGCCGGCGGTGTTGAACTCCTGCAGGCGCAGCGTGCAGAGCTTCGTCATCGCCTCCATGGCGGGCTTCAGATATTTGCGCGGGTCGAACTCGCCGGGGTTCTCGGACAGGATCTTGCGGATCTGGCCGGTCATCGCCATCCGGTTGTCGGTGTCGATGTTGATCTTGCGCACGCCGTGCTTGATGCCGCGCTGGATCTCCTCGACCGGCACGCCCCAGGTCTGGGGCATCTTGCCGCCATACTGGTTGATGATGTCCTGGAGGTCCTGCGGGACAGAGGAGGAGCCGTGCATGACGAGATGCATGTTCGGCAGCTTCTTGTGGATCTCCTCGATGACGTTCATCGCGAGGATCGCGCCGTCGGGCTTGCGGGTGAACTTGTAGGCGCCGTGCGAGGTGCCCATGGCGATGGCGAGCGCATCGACCTTGGTCTCGGCGACGAACTTCACGGCTTCGTCCGGGTTGGTCAGGAGCTGGTCATGGCTGAGCTTGCCCTCGAAGCCGTGGCCATCCTCCTTCTCGCCCTCGCCGCTTTCCAGCGAACCCAGGACACCGAGCTCTCCTTCGACGGAGATGCCGCCGAGATGGGCCATGTCGGTGACGGTCTTGGTCACGCCGACATTGTAGTCCCAGTCGCCCGGGGTCTTGCCGTCGGCCTTGAGCGAGCCGTCCATCATGACGGAGGTGAAGCCGGCCTGGATCGCGGTCATGCAGGTCGACGGCTCGTTGCCGTGGTCGAGATGCACGCAGACCGGGATATGCGGATAGATCTCGGTGACGGCGTCCATCATGTGCTTGAGCATGATGTCGTTGGCATAGCTGCGGGCGCCGCGCGAGGCCTGGATGATGACGGGCGCGTCGGTCGCATCCGCCGCCGCCATAATCGCCAGCGCCTGCTCCATGTTGTTGATGTTGAAAGCGGGCACGCCGTAGTCGTTCTCGGCGGCGTGGTCGAGCAACTGGCGAAGCGTGATACGGGCCACGATGGCACTCCCCTTTGGCTAATCGATATGTCGGAGGATGTAGTGCGGAAGCGCCGCCCGCGCAAAGCGAAAGCGGCAAAAAGCTTAAAATGCGAACGGCCGCCCCGTCGCCGGAGCGGCCGATTCAATGCCGTTTCCGTGCCTTAAGCCTTCCGCAGCGCCTCGACGCCCGGGAGGGCCTTGCCTTCCATCCATTCGAGGAAGGCGCCGCCCGCCGTCGAGACATAGGTGAGGTCGCCCGCGACGCCGGCATGGTTCATCGCCGAGACGGTGTCGCCGCCGCCCGCGACCGCGACGAGTTCGCCGGCCTTGACGCGCCTGGCCGCTGCCTTGGCGATGGCGACGGTCGCGGTGTCGAAGGGCGGTAATTCGAAGGCGCCGAAGGGGCCGTTCCAGACCAGCGTCTTCACCTTCTCCAGGCGCAGCACGACTTCGGCGATGCTGAGCGGGCCGGCATCGAGGATGATCTCGTCGGCCTCGACACCGTCGACCGGCACGACCCGGTAGCTGGGATGGGCCTTGAACTCGCGTGCGACCAGCGCATCGACCGGCAGCAGGATCTCGCAGCCGGCGGCCCTGGCCTTCTCCTCGATCTCGCGGGCGGTGCCGACGAGGTCATGCTCGCAGAGCGATTTGCCGACATTGACGCCGCGCGCAGCGAGGAAGGTGTTGGCCATGCCGCCGCCGATGGCGAGCACGTCGACTTTCCTGACGAGGTTGCCGAGCAGTTCGAGCTTGGTCGAGACCTTGGCGCCGCCGACGATCGCCATCACCGGCCGGGCCGGATTGTCGAGGCCGGCGGACAGTGCCTCCAGCTCGGCCTGCATGGTGCGGCCGGCATAGGCCGGCAGGACATGGGCGAGGCCTTCCGTCGAGGCATGGGCGCGGTGGGCGGCCGAGAAGGCGTCGTTGACGTAGGCGTCGCCATTGGCGGCGATCGCCCTCACGAAGTCCGGGTCGTTCTTCTCGTCGCCGGCGTGAAAGCGGGTGTTCTCCAGCAGGAGCACGTCGCCGTTAGCAGCCGCCGCGACGGCCTTGGCGACATCATCGCCGATGCAGTCGTCGACGAAAGCCACGGGGCGGCCGAGCGCCGCGGTGAGCGCCGGCACGATCTGCTTCAGGCTGTTCTTGTCGTCGCGGCCCTTGGGGCGGCCGAAATGGGCGAGCAGGATGACCTTGCCGCCCTTGTCGGCGATTTCGCGGATGGTCGGCAGCACGCGGTCGATGCGGGTGGTGTCGCTGACCTTGCCGTTTTCCATGGGGACGTTGAGGTCGACGCGGACCAGCACGCGCTTTCCGGCGAGATCGGCGTCGTCGAGGGTGCGGAAGGCGGTCATCGGCGTCTCTTCAGATGCGTTCGAACAGGCTGGGATAATCGACGACGAGGCCGTCATCGTCGACAGGCAATTCGGCCTCGAAGCTGCGGTCGGCCGCCTGATAGCGGAACAGGCGCGGCTCCAGGCAGGTGTAGACCTGCCGGTCGAGCCGCGGCACGAAGCTGTCGAAGGGGATGTAGAGCATCGCGAATTCGCGGCTCTGGCCGGGCTGCCAGCTTTCGCGGCGGATCGGCAGCGTGTTGGTGAAGGGCGTGCCGGCGAGGTCGATGTCGACGCAGTCGTCGAAAGCGGGCAGGTGCTCGCCGAAGACATCGCGCCAGATGCCGTCGCGCCGCTCCAGGAAGACGCGGCGCCCATCGGTGGTCGCGATCGTCAAGGCCGTCACGGCAAAGCCCGGATCGCAATCGATGGCGTAGGAAACGCCGTAGGGCTCTCCGCCGCCGCGCTCGCCGATCACCACGGATTCGGCGCGGATGCCGGCCGGCGTGCCGCGCAGCGTGAAATGCTCCAGTCCGACGCCCTCGACCGGCCGCCAGCGCAGGCTGCGCGGCTCGGCGAGAAGGGCGACGTCCCGGAAGCTCATCGCGCCAGCAGACCCCCGAACAGGCCGGGCACGCCGAACTTCAGCACCAGGATGGTGAGGATGACGGTGAGCACCGAGGTGACGATCGCGGTCATGAACAGCGTGCCGGCGCGCGGCGTCGCGTCGATGCGATTGCGCAGGGTGGCGATCTCGTTGCGGATCGCGGCGAAATCCATGGTGCCGGCGGCGGCGTCCACCTTATGGGCGCTGCGCTCCAGCGAGGCCTCGGCGCGGGTCAGCACGGCCTCGTAGCGGGCGAACTTCTCCTCGATGCGGGCTGCCTTCTCCTCGATGCGCGAGAGCTGGTCGAGCTGGCGCGGATCGGACTTCGCTGCGGTTTCGGCAGAGGCCGGCACGGCAGAGCCGACAATGACGGCCGGAGCGGCCGGCGGCGGCGTCGCGGCTGCGGGAGCGGGGCTGAATGCGGGGGGCGGCGTCACGGCTGGCGCGTCGGTGGGCGCCGGGGACATGACGGTCGGCTCGATCTTGGCCATAGGCTCTCCGTAGCTTGGCGGAAATGACGGGGCCGCGCCGCGAGCGGCTTGCGGCCCCGCTTTCATGCACCATACCCCCTTTCGGAGGTATGGCGGCGATGGATCAGAGCAGGGCGCCCATGGCGACGGCGGTGTCGCTCATGCGGTTCGAGAAGCCCCATTCGTTGTCGTACCAGGACAGCACGCGCACGAACTTGTCGTCCATGACCTTGGTCTGGTCGAGGGCGAAGGTCGAGGACGCCGGATCGTGGTTGAAGTCGATCGAGACGTTCGGCTGGTCGGTGACGGCGAGGATGCCCCGGAGCGGGCCGCGCTTCGAGGCCTTGACGATGGCGTCGTTGATCTTCTCGACCGAGGTCTTGCGCTTCGAGATGAACTTGAAGTCGACGACCGAGACGTTCGGGGTGGGCACGCGGATCGAGGTGCCGTCGAGACGGCCCTTGAGCTCGGGGATGACGAGGCCGATCGCCTTGGCGGCGCCGGTCGAGGTCGGGATCATCGACATTGCCGCGGCGCGGCCGCGATAGAGATCCTTGTGCATGGTATCCAGTGTCGGCTGGTCACCGGTATAGGCATGGATCGTGGTCATGAAGCCCTTGTCGATGCCGACGGCGTCATGCAGCACGCGCACGACCGGCGCGAGGCAGTTGGTCGTGCAGGAGGCGTTCGAGACCACGAGGTGATCCTTGGTCAGCTCGCCCTGGTTGACGCCGAAGACGACGGTCAGGTCGGCGCCATCGCAGGGCGCCGAGACCAGCACGCGCTTGGCGCCGGCGGCGAGATGGGCCGCCGCCTTGTCGCGGGTGGTGAAGATGCCGGTGCATTCCAGGGCGATGTCGACGCCGAGGGCCTTGTGCGGCAGGTCCTTGGGATCGCGGATCGCGGTGACCTTGATCGGGCCGCGGCCGACATCGATCGTGTCGCCGGAGACGGTCACCGTGCCGGGGAAGCGGCCATGGACGGAGTCGAAGCGGAAGAGATGGGCGTTGGTCTCGACCGGGCCGAGATCGTTGATCGCCACGACCTCGATGTCCTTGCGCTTCGATTCGATGATCGCGCGCAGAACGTTGCGCCCGATGCGGCCGAAGCCGTTGATCGCCACCTTGACCGTCATGTCTTCCTCTCCTTCGCCGAGCGAACCGGCGCAGCCGTCGCTATCCACGCGGGCAATTCGGCCAAAGCATGGCCGAACGCAAGACCCGATCTGGGAATCTCAGCCCGTTCTATCGAAAATCAGGCGTTGTGCTTCTTCATCGCCGCCTCGGCGACCGCTTCCGCCGTGATGCCGAAGTGCTTGTAGACCTCCTTGTAGGGGCCGCTCGCCCCGAAGGAGTGCATGCCGACGAAGGTGCCGTCATGGCCGATCACCGCATCCCAGCCGAAGCGCACGCCGGCCTCGACTGCGATCTTGATGGGCGCGCTGCCGACGACCTCGGCCTGGGTCGCCTCGTCCTGCGCCAGGAAGAGCTCGAGCGAGGGCACCGAGACGACGCGGGCGCGCACGCCCTTCTCGGCCAGCAGCTTGCGGGCGGCGACGGCAAGCTCGACCTCGGAACCCGAGGCGAAGAGCGAGACCTGGGCCTTGCCGCCCTCGGCCGCCAGCAGCTCGTAGGCGCCGGCCGCCGAGCGGTTCTTCGCGGTGGCATCTGTGCGCAGCTGCGGCAGGTTCTGGCGCGAGAGCGCGAGGACCGTCGGCCCGTCGGTGCGCTCCAGCGCGGCCTGCCAGGCTTCCGCGGTCTCGATCGTGTCGGCCGGGCGGAAGACGCGCATGTTCGGCATCGAGCGCAGCGAGGCGAGGTGCTCGACCGGCTGATGGGTCGGGCCGTCCTCACCGAGGCCGATCGAGTCGTGCGTCATGACATAGACGACCGGCAGGCCCATCAGCGCGGCGAGGCGCATGGCGGGGCGGGCATAGTCGGCGAAGACCAGGAAGGTGCCGCCCGCGGTGCGGAAGCCGCCATGCAGGGTGATGCCGTTCATCGCCGCTGCCATGCCGTGCTCGCGGATGCCGTAGCGGACATAGCGGCCCTTGGGGGTCTTGGGCGTGAAATCCTCGGCGGCCTTGGTGCGGGTGTTGTTGGACGGCGTCAGGTCGGCCGAGCCCATCACCAGCTCCGGCATGACCGGGATGATCGCTTCCAGCGCCAGCTCCGAGGCCTTGCGCGTCGCGACGGCCTGCGGCGCCGCGATCAGCGCCTTCTTGTGGGCGAGGATCGTCCTGTCGAGCTTGGCCGGGACGGTGTGGGCGATGCGGCGCTCGAAATCGCCGCGCTTGCGCTCGGACAGGGTCACGAAGCGCTCCTTCCACTCCTTGTGGGCGGCAGTGCCGGCCACACCGAAGCCGCGCCAGGCCTTGAGCAGGTCGGCCGCGACCTCGAAGGCGCCGCCGGTGATGCCGAGCGCCTGCTTGGCGGCAGCGAGCTCCTCGGCGCCGAGCGGCTCGCCATGGGCCTTGGAGGTGCCGGCCTTCTTCGGCGCGCCGAAGCCGATCACGGTCTTGCAGGCGATCATGGTCGGCTTGTTGGACTTCTGGGCGCGGCGGATGGCCGCCTCGATGGCGTCGGGATCATGGCCATCGACGCGCTCCGAGCGCCAGCCGCAGGCCTTGAAGCGGGCGACCTGATCGACATTGTCGGAAATCGAGAGCGGGCCGTCGATCGAGATGCCGTTGTCGTCCCAGAGCACGATCAGCTTGTTGAGCTTCTGGTGGCCGGCCAGCGCGATGGCCTCCTGGCTGATGCCCTCCATCAGGTCGCCGTCCGAGGCGAGGACGTAGGTGTGGTGGTCGACGACCTTCCTGCCGAACTCCGCGGCGAGCATGCGCTCGGCCATCGCCATGCCGACAGAGGTCGCCAGACCCTGGCCGAGCGGGCCGGTGGTGGTCTCGACGCCGGCGGTCTCGAAGTTCTCGGGATGGCCGGGGGTCTTCGAGCCGACCTGGCGGAAGGCCTTGAGGTCGTCGAGCGCCATGCCCGGCGCGCCGGTGAGATAGAGCAGGGCGTAGAGCAGCATCGAGCCATGGCCGGCCGAGAGCACGAAGCGGTCGCGGTCGGGCCAGCGCGGATCGGCGGCGTCGTACTTCATCACGCGGGTGAACAGCACGGTGGCGACGTCGGCGGCGCCCATCGGCAGGCCGGGATGGCCGGACTTGGCCTTCTCGACGCCGTCCATCGCCAGGCCGCGGATGGCGTTGGCGAGCTTGTCGTGCTGGGCACGGTCGATGGTGGTCATGGTGATCACAGGCTCCGTCTGGCGGGCGGGAGGGCCGCTCCGAGCCGGCATGGGGCAGGCGGGAGGGCTTGCTGGAAGTGTTGCTGGCTGGCTTGGCAAGCTTCGAAAAGGATGGGTGGATTAGGCCTTGCCCTCGGGTCGAGTCAATTCGCGGAATCCGGCTTTCGAGGTCGCAGGGGCTGGCTTTTGCCGGTTTTCCGCAGACGGCGTCTGAAGCATGGCGGGCAAGTGCCTGCGAGGCGGTGCTTCCGGGTCTTCGGAGCGATTCCTGTTTTCCGGCGTTCTGCTGTAAATTCAGTCACGAATCGTGTGAGCCGGCTTCGGTCTGAAAGGAGAGCGATGGTGGCGAGCCTGATGTTGGACAATGCGCTGGCGCGTCTCGACGGCGCGCTTGCGCAGCTCGAGGCGGCGGCGCGGCGGCGGATCGAATCCGAACGCGGCCGGGGCAATCTCGAAACGGAACTGGCGCTGATGCAGGACGATCGGGCGCGGCTTGCGGCCGATCTCGACGGCGCGATGGCGCGGCTCGGCCATGTCGAGACTGCGGCGGCCGATGTCGATCAGCGGCTGGAGCGGGCGATGAACGTCATCGGCGCCGTGATCGACCGCGTGCAGGCGCAGCAGCCGGCCGAGCCCGAAGCGAGCTAGACAGAGAGGCAGGACAGCGGATGCCGCAAGTCAACGTCATGATCGCCGGCAAGGCCTACCGCATGGCCTGCGGGGAGGGCGAGGAACCGCATCTGGAGGGGCTGGCCAAGTTCTATGACGACAAGATTGGCGAGATGCGGCAGGCCTTCGGCGAGATCGGCGACATGCGGCTGCATGTCATGGCGGCGCTGATGGTGGCCGACGAGGTGCATGAACTCAGGCAGAGGCTGGCGCGGCTCGAGGCCGATCACGCTGCGATACGGGGCGATGCCGGTGCCGCCGACCAGCGCCTGAGCGATGTCGAGGACCGTGCGGCGGAAGCGCTCGTCGCGGCGGCCGAACGGATCGAGGGCGTCGCCAAGAGCCTGATCCCGACGCCGGCTGGTTGAGAAAGACCACGCGTCGTCATGCTCGGGCTTGTCCCGAGCATCTCCGGCAGAAAAGGCGTCTCTTTCTGCCTGAGATTCTCGGGTCTGCGCTTCGCTGCGCCCGAGAATGACGGAAAGTTCCCACAAGCGAAGAGACCCCGGATGTTGCCATCCGGGGTCTCTTTCTGTGCGTTTTCGCTGCGATCAGACGCCCGGCGCGCCGCCGGCGCCGTCCAGCACCGTGACGGAGCGGCGGTTCTGCGACCAGCAGGAGATGTCGTTGCAGACCGCGACCGGGCGCTCCTTGCCATAGGAGATGGTGCGCATGCGGTTGGCCTGGATGCCGCGCGAAGCGAGGTAGTCACGCACCGTCTGGGCGCGGCGGGCGCCGAGCGAATAGTTGTACTCGCGCGTGCCGCGCTCGTCGGCGTGGCCCTCGACCGTGAAGGTGTAGCGCGGATAGCGCTGCAGCCAACCGGCCTGCTTGTCGAGCGTGGTGGTGGCGGTGGAGGTCAGGTCGGTGGAGTCGGTCTCGAAGAAGACGCGGTCGCCGACATTCACGACGAAGTCCTGCGCGCTGCCGGGCGTCGCGGCGCCGCCGGCGCCGAAGCCCGAGGCATCCGCGTTCTGATCCTTGGCGCAGGCGCCGAGTGCGAGCGTTGCGGCAATGGCGGCGGCGAAACGGACGGCACGGCCGCCGGTGAAGAGAGTGGTCATCATGGCTGAACTCCGGGCGATCAAATCTTTTGGCGGCGCGCTTCGAAGAGGGCTTCGCATGGCTCCATCAATGAAGCGTCAACCTAAACGAGACCTTGCCAGAACAAGGCGAAGTGGCGGCATTAGGGCGTATGGTTAACCAATTATGGCGAAAGGCGTTTCCGCCAGCGGTTGTGGTGCGGCGGACACATCGGATGCCGGGCTGGTGGCTGCGGGTCGATTGTGGAGCATGCCGACGCCTTCATCGTAGCCACGAAAGAAGCTTGCAAATCGGCCGAGCAATTGCAGCGCCTGTTTCGCCGGGCCGGCCCTATCGTTCCGCAAGCGTCGGCTCGATGCTTGCTTCTTTTCCGCCTTTCCCGTCGACCGGAGATCGCGATGGCCCATTCCCTGAAGTCCGGCGCTGCGAGCACGGCGCCCATCCGCGGTCCGAACCAGCCCGACCTCGACTCCGAGGTGGTATGGGAGGCGCGCCGGGACCTTGCCGCGACGTTCCGGATGGCGGCGCGTTATGGCTTCGAGGAGGGGATCTGCAATCACTTCTCCGCGCTCGTGCCGGGCTATGACGACCTGTTCATGGTCAATCCCTATGGCTGGGCCTTCCGGGAGCTGACGGCGTCGAAGCTGCTGATCTGCGACTTCCACGGCAATGTCGTGTCCGGCAAGGGCGAGCCCGAGGCCACCGCCTTCTACATCCACGCCCGGATCCACAAGAACATCCCGCGCGCCAAGGTCGCCTTCCACACCCATATGCCCCACGCGACGGCGCTTTCGATGACCGAGGGCGATCCGCTGATCTTCGCCGGGCAGACGGCGCTGAAGTTCTACGGCCGCACCGCCGTCGACCGGGACTATAACGGGCTGGCTCTCGACGAGCGCGAAGGCGACCGCATCGCGGCTGCAGTCGGCGGGGCCGATATCGTCTTCATGAAGCATCACGGCGTCATGGTGCTCGGGCCGACCATCGCCGAGGCCTGGGACGATCTCTATTATCTGGAGCGCGCCTGCGAAGTGCAGGCGCTGGCGCTCTCGACGGGGCGCCAGGTGCTGCCGGTCAAGCCGGAGATCGCCGAGGCGGCCTATCGGCAGATGCGCGAGGGCGACCCGGAATCGGCGCGCCTGCATCTGGCCTCGATCCGCCGGCAGCTCGACGCCGAGGAGCCGGCCTATCGCGATTGAGCCGGCAGCATCGCAAAAGCAAAAGCCGCCCGAGATCATCGGGCGGCTTTTTGGGTCATGCCGGCCGGAGCGAAGCGTGGATCCGGGATCCCTCGTATGGCGCGGCGTTCTACGATGGATCCCGGGTCAAGCCCGGGATGACGGCGTGGTGCCGAGGCAAATTTGCGCGCCTCAGCGCGCGGCGGTCAGCAGGGGCGACCAGGTCGGGTCGGAGGCGAAGGCCGGGGTCGGCACCGGCACTTCGACGCGGCCGGTGATATCGACCATGTACAATTTGCCGCCGGACTGGCCGCCGGGATCGCGGAAGAACATCAGGTACTGGCCGTTCGGGGCCCAGTTCGGCGCCTCGTTGTGGAAGCCCTCGGTCAGGATGCGTTCGCCCGAGCCGTCGGGGCGCATCACGCCGATGGCGAAGCCGCCGCCGCCCTGGCGGGTGAAGGCGATCAGGTCGCCGCGCGGCGACCAGGAGGGCTGCGAGTAGCGGCCCTGGCCGAAGGAGATGCGCTGGCCGTCGCCGCCGGCGGACGACATCACATAGAGCTGCTGCTGGCCGCCGCGGTCGCTCTCGAAGACGATCTTCGAGCCGTCGGGCGCATAGGAGGGCGAGGTGTCGATCGCCGCCGTCGAGGTCAGCCGCGTCGTCGAGCGCGAGCCGATGTCGATGGCATAGAGATTGGCGTTGCCGCCCTGCTGCAGCGAGAGAACGACGCGCTGGCCATTGGGCGCGAAGCGCGGGCTCGAGCTCATGTCGGGGAAGTTGCCGACGACCTGGCGCTGGCCGGTCTCGATGTTGAGCACCTGCACGCGCGGCTGCTCGCCCTGGCGCTGGGTCATGAAGGTGACGTCCTGCGAGACCGGCGAGTAGCGCGGCGTCACCACAGAGGTGTCGCCATTGGTGAGAAAGCGCACATTGGCGCCGTCCTGGTCCATGATGGCGAGGCGCTTGCGGCGGTTTTCCTTCGGACCGGATTCGTCGACGAAGACGACGCGGGTGTCGAAGAAGCCGCCGAGCCCGGTGACCTTGCTGAAGATCGCATCCGAGATGATGTGGCCGACGCGGCGAGCATTGCTCGGGTCGGTGAAATATTGCTGGCCGTCGGTCTGCGTGCCGGTCGCGACGTCCCAGAGCCGGAACTCGGCGCGGATGCGGCCGGCCTCGCGCGCGACGCGGCCGGTCACCAGCGCCTGCACGCCGCTGGCCTTCCAGGCGTCGAAGCGCGGCGCCGCGTCGAAGGGCGGGTTCGCCTCCGGGAAGCGGCTCTTGTCGATCGGCGTGAAGTAGCCGCAGCGCTTCAGGTTGTTGGTGATGACGCCGGAGACGAGGACGCCGCCTTCGCCGGCGAAGTCGGCGATGGCGATCGGCATCGGCTGGAAGGCGCCGCCGCGCAGGTCGATCACGAGTTCGGCGCGGGCAGCCGTGGGCACCAGCAGCGCGGCGCCGGCGGTCGCCAGAAGGCGGCGGCGGGTCGGAGCGGCGGTGAGGAAGGGGAGGGGGGTACGGTCGATCATCGGGGTCACATGACGTCCCTTGCGTCGAAATTGACGACGACATCGCGCCAATCGTCATAATAAGAGGCGAATTGAGCCGGAATGCGCAATGGCGCGCAGCGGCGGGTGGCGGTCAGCGCCGAGTCGGCGGCGACGCGGAAAAGCGGGTCGGCGGAGGAGTTGATGACGCCCGGCTGGCCGGCGAGCGAGCCGTCGGTGTTCAGCTTCATCCGGACCGAGGGCACGATATTGCCGTTGCCATGCGCATTGGCGAGCGCGATCGGCACGTTCCAGCACTTCAGGAGCTGGTCCTGGATGATGCCGATGAGCTGGGCCCGAAGCGAGGGGCTGAGCTTCTGCGAGGCGCCGCGCTCGGTGCCCAGCGAGGCTGTGCGGTTGACCTGCGGCGCCGAGGAGCCGGACGACTGCGCCTTCTCCTTCGACTGGAGCAGCTTGGCGATATCGCTGGCGTTGAAGTTCTTGGCGATCTCGGCTTCGCGCTTCGCCTTGGCTTCCGCCTCCTGCTTGGCCTTGGCCTCGGCGGCGAGCTTCGCCTTCTGCTCGGCCTCTGCCTTCGCCTTGGCGGCGGCTTCGACCTTCTCCTTCGCGGCCTTGTCGGCTTCGGCCTTGGCGAGCGCCTCGGCCTTGGCCTTTGCGTCAGCCGCGCGCTTGGCGGCCTGGGCTTCCGCTTCCGACTTGGCCTTGGCGGCGGCCTTCGCCTCTTCCTCGGCCTGCTTCGCCTTGGAGGCGATTTCGGCCTCCTCGGCGAGCTTGGCGAGTTCCTCGCGCTTCTGCTCGGCCTCGCGCGCGGCGGCGGCCTCGCTCTTCTGCGGCGGCTGCTTGGCGGGTTCGGGCGGCTTGGCCTCGGGCTTCGGCAGTTCGACTGAGCGGGTCGGCGGCAGAGGCGCGGAAGCGTTGTCGTCGGCGGTCTTCAGCTCGGGCGGACGTGAAGGCGGGGCGGGCGTGTCGGTCTTGGCCTCGCCGGCCTCCTTGCGCTCGACCGTCTCGGACTGGCGCTCGGCGCGGGGCGTCGGCTGGGCCTGCACCTTCTCGGCGCTGCGCTCGCCGCGCGTGACCTGGTTTAGCGCGTTGGGATCGATGATCTCGACGGCGATCGCCTCCTCGTTCTCCGGCAGCGGCGCCGGCGAGGCGAACGCCAGCAGCCCCGCGACGAGGACCGTCGCGTGGCCGAGCGCCGACACCAGCATGCCAGGTTCGGAGGTCGTAAGCTTCACGCCCTGAACACCCTTGCTTTCTTCGCTCTCAGCGGCTCGCCGGTTCGGTGACCAGCGCAACCCGCTTGAAGCCGGCCGAGGTGATGGTCGACATCACCGAGGCGACCCGGCCATAGTCGACCAGCTTGTCGCCGCGCACATAGATGCGTTCGTCGAAGCCCTGCTTCGCCAGGCCCTGCAGCTTGGCGACCAGATCCGGCTCCAGCGTCGGCTGGTCCTGCAGGAAGATCTGGCCCTTGCTGTCGATGGCGATGGTGACCGGCTTCTGGTCGACGTTGATCGGCTTGGCGCCGGTCTGCGGCAGGTCGAGCGGCACGCCGGTCGCGATCAGCGGCGCGGCGACCATGAAGATGATGAGCAACACCAGCATGACGTCGATGAACGGCGTCATGTTGATCTCAGCGATGGCGCCGTGGCGGCGCCCGCGTCGACCCCGGCGGCCTGAGCCCTTTGCGCCTGTGGCGGCGGACATACCCATGCTTTCAGCCCCTCAAGCCGCCATGCGCTCGTCGATCTGCCGCGACAGGATCGCGGAGAACTCGTCGGCGAAGGCCTCGAGCCGGCCTTGAGCCTTGGCGACCTCGGCCTGGAGCTTGTTGTAGGCCATCAGCGCGGGAATCGCGGCGAACAGGCCGATCGCGGTGGCAAAGAGCGCCTCGGCAATGCCGGGGGCGACGACCGCGAGCGAGGAATTCTTGGAGACCGCGATGGCGGTGAAGGAATGCATGATGCCCCAGACCGTGCCGAAGAGGCCGATGAAGGGCGCGGCCGAGGCGATGGTTGAGAGCACGAGGAGCTTCGATTCCAGCCGTTCGGTCTCACGCTGGATGGTGACGTCCAGCACCTTGTCGATGCGCTGCGAGAGGCTGGCGACCGAGCGCCCGCCATTCTCGAAGGAGCGCTTCCACTCCCGCATCGCCGCGACGAAGACGGCGGCCATGTCGTTGACCGGCTTGCCGGCGAGATCGCGATAGAGCTCCTCGAGCGAGCGGCCGGACCAGAACACCTCCTCGAAGGCGTCCATGTCCTTGCGCGTGCGCCGATAGAGCAGCGTCTTGTCGATGATGATCGACCAGCACCAGATCGAGGCGCCGATCAGGCCCAGCATCACCAGCTTGACCACGATGTGAGCATGCCAGAACAGCGTCCAGAACGACATGTCGATCTGCGGCGCGGCCTGCGCAACGTCGGCGGGGTTCATCCTGTCATCCTTCTCACCCAGGCGGTACGACCGACGGCCGAGCCTGCAAGGCCCATGGCCCCGATCCAAACCCCGCCGCTCGCGTCGCGGGAGACCCACGCCGCCGCCCGTTTCGCGATCCGGGGAAATGCCGTACCCCGTCAATCGCGCGCGAATCCGGCGAAAGATGGGCCGAAACGGGGTTTCCCACGGAACACATGCTCCGCAATGAGTTAAGCATCCAGCAAGGTTAATGTGGGGTATACGGCTGGCGCGATGCCTCAAGGGCGCTGAGAGGCAACCTCCGACGACCCCTCTCGGATCGCGTGACGCACGAGCGCTTTACAGATCTGGCGCCGTTCTGGCCGGTATTCCGCGTGGATTCGAGGGACGAGTTCACGAACGACAGAGATGTCGGGTGGTCTCAATCGGTAATCGCAACACGCTACTTTTCCTTTGGAGATGGAGCGTGGGTGATGAAGCAGCGGCGGCGGATCTACTATTCGGCGGCCCAGCGGGCTGAGATCTGGGATCGCTGGAAGGCCGGCGAGTCGATGAGTTCGATTGGGCGGCGGTTCGATCGGGAGTCCTCTTCGGTGTTCTCGGTGCTTTCGCCGACGGGCGGCATTCGGCCTCCAGACCGGCGGCGGGCGCCGCGGGCGCTC
>NZ_JBFUIF010000015.1:0-117606 GCF_056402015.1 Allobosea sp. P4_C6 | reverse complement strand
GCGCCCGCGGCGCCCGCCGCCGGTCTGGAGGCCGAATGCCGCCCGTCGGCGAAAGCACCGAGAACACCGAAGAGGACTCCCGATCGAACCGCCGCCCAATCGAACTCATCGACTCGCCGGCCTTCCAGCGATCCCAGATCTCAGCCCGCTGGGCCGCCGAATAGTAGATCCGCCGCCGCTGCTTCATCACCCACGCTCCATCTCCAAAGGAAAAGTAGCGTGTTGCGATTACCGATTGAGACCACCACCAATGGTGGGCGTGGGGCTGCAAGCCGGAGGGTTGCTGCCGCTATGCTGGAACTTGATCCGGATGCGGAGGTTCGACTCTGAGAGGAGTGAACCCATGAACATCGATCGAGACCGCAAAACCGATACGCCCGCGGGCTACTCGACGGCTCGGCGCCCCGGGCAACCCGGGGAGGAGAACGAGCATCGAGCCGGCCCAAACCCGCGCTCGGCTCACCCGACCGGTCCACATGCGCCCTATGAACCGCGCGACTCCGAAGGCCTTGCTGCCGAGAAGCACCACTCCGACACCGTCGAAATCGGAGGCGGCGAGGTTCCCGAGCGCGAGCCCAGCGGAACCATCAAGGTGATCGACCTCAAGAAGCCCGGCTAGTTCTCTCGCAGATCAGCGCCTGATCCACTCCGCCAGGACAGGTCTGCGCTGCCGAGGACCCGCGCGGCGGCTGTGCGGAGCGCCCGCAGATTGGCATAGCCGACGGCACGGGCGATGTGGTGCGGAGGGCTGCCATCCGACGCCAGGGCCAGCGCGCGCACCACGCGCATGCGTGTCCGCCATTCACCGAAGCTCATGCCGGTATCCGTGCGGAAACTGCGGGTCAGCGTGCGCCGGCTTGCTCCCGCGCGCTGGGCCCAGTCGTCGAGATCGAGGTTCGAGGCGGGGTCCTTCAGCAATGCATCGCAGACACGCCGCAATCGCGGATCTCGCGGCAGAGGCAAGGTCAGAGGTGTTTCGGGGGCACGTGCGATCTCGTCCAGGATCAGCGCGGCGAGATGTCCGCCGCGCCCGCCTTCCTCATAGAGGAGGGGCTCGGCCGCCAGTGCCACCAGCGAGGCAGCCAGCAGCGGCGCCACCTCGAGCACGCGACAGCCCTTCGGCAGAATTCCGACGGCTTCGGGCGCGATATAGGCCGAACACATGGAAACCTGCCCGTGCATTCTCACCTCATGGGAAAGCCCCGGCGGAATCCACAGCGCATGGCGCGCGGGCAGAATCCAGGTGCCGTCCTCCGCCGTCACCAGCGTCAAGCCGGTGGTGGCGTAAAGCAACTGAGCGCGCGGATGACTGTGCCAGCCGGTGCTCGCGCCCGCCTCATAGGTCCTGGGCATGACGGCGACTGCGCGCGGAACCGTTTGATAGGCGTCGCTTTCGCGGCGCATGGGCGCGCTCCTTTTGGCCCGATCATGCTGAATAACGGCCCGACGGCGGCCACGGGTCAAGGTAGAAGATTCCGTCGCCGCCAAGAGCATGGCCCATGAGCCCCGAGACGCTGTCCAAGCGAACGCTCCTCTTCGTCAACGCCGCGCATGCGCTCGATCACTTCGTGCTGCTGATCTATCCGACGGCCGTGATCGCCATCGCGGCGCAGACCGGCCTGAGCTACGCCGAGCTCATCGGGCTTGCGACGGGCGCCTTCGTCGCCTTCGGCCTGTGTTCCCTGCCGATGGGATGGCTTTCGGATCGCTTCGGCCGGCGCAACATGCTCGCCGTGTTCTTCCTCGGCTATGGGGTTTCCTGCCTCGGCGTCGCCAGCGCGAACGGGCCGACGGCCTTCGCGGGCTGGCTGCTCGTGCTCGGCGTGGCATCGGCGATCTATCACCCGGTCGGCTCGACGATGCTGGTCAATCATGCCCGCCAGCTCGGGCGCGATCTCGGGATCAACGCGGTCTGGGGCAATCTCGGCGCGGCTTCGGCGGCCGGCGTCACCGCCCTTCTGGCGGCAAGCCTCGGCTGGCGCGCTGCCTTCGTGCTGCCCGGCCTCGTCTGCCTCGCGCTTGGAGCGGCCTTCATCGCGCTCGTTCCCGGTGACGGGACGCCGCATGCGAGCCGGACCGGGAAGACCGAGCTCATCCCGGTCAGCCGCCCGCTGGCGCTTCTCGCCGTGTTCGCCGTCGCGGTCATCGCCGGCGGCATGACCTTCAACATCACCACGATCGCGCTGCCGAAAGTCATCGACGAACGGCTCGGCCTCGACCTGCCGCTGGCGCTCATCGGCTCCCTGGCGACACTGGTCTTCGTGTTCGGGGCCGGAATGCAGTGGCTGATGGGCCGCTTGGTGGACCGTTATACGCTGCCTTCGCTGTTCGTCGGCCTTGCTCTCTTCCAGCCGCTCGGCCTTGTGATCGCGGCCACGACGCAGGGCCTGCTGCTGCTGGTCGGCCTCGTTCTGACGATCGCCGCGATCTACGGGCAGGTCGTCGTCAACGATGCGATGGTCGCCCGCTACGTGCCGGCCCAGCACCGCGCCAAGGCGTTCAGCGTGCGATATTTTCTCGGCTTCACCGTGAGCGGTTTCGTCGTTCCGATGCTGGCGCTCCTGCATGCGCAGGGCGGGTTCGGACTGGTCCTGGCCGGCGCCGCCGTGTTCGGCCTGATCGTCTGGCTTGCTTCGCTGGCGTTCTACTGTCTCGCGCAGGGAGCGTCGGAGACGGCCGCTCCGGCGGAATAAGCGGGCTATCCCAGGCGAATTCGGGCTGGAACTCAGGCCGCCGTCGCGCGCAACGAGCGGCTCTTGCCCCCGGCCTCGGCCGGACGGTCCGGCGCATGCCGTCGGCTTCTTCCCGTGGATACGAGCCAGCGGTTTACCGCTTGTTAACCATACGCTCGATACACCGAAGAAACCGAAAATTTACCAAGATGACCGGCGTGTTAACCCAACCCCGACCCATTCGTCTCAAGGGGCGCAGCTTCCTTGCGCTGTCGCTGACCCCGGAGCTTCCCTTCGAAGACTGGCTGGCGCGGCTCGACGACCTGGCTTCGCGCTCGACCGGCTTCTTCATGCGGCGGCCGGTGGTTCTCGATATCACCGGGCTGGATGTCGACCGTCCGCAGCTTCGTGACCTGATCGACAGGCTCGGCACCCGCAATGTGCGGATCATGGGCATCGAGGGCGCGCGCCCCTCGCTGCTCGGGGCGGATCTGCCGCCGGCGATGACGGATGGCCGCCCGACTTCGGATATCGAGGTGCCCGCGGCGGACGAGGGCGGCCAGTCTCATGCGTCCGAAAGCGCCGCCCCGCCGTCCATCCCAGTGCCGAAGGCGGCGCCTTCCCTGGTCGTGACCCAACCCGTGCGTTCGGGCCAGTCGGTGATCTTCACCGAAGGCGACGTGACCATCGTCGGCTCGGTCGCCTCGGGGGCCGAGGTCATCGCGGGTGGCTCGATCCACATCTACGGCACGCTGCGGGGCCGGGCCATGGCCGGAACGATGGGCAACGCCTCGGCGCGCATCTTCTGCCGCAAGCTCGAAGCCGAGCTGGTCGCTATCGACGGTTACTACAAGACGGCCGAGGACCTGGAAACGGACCTGCGCGGGAAGGCCGTCCAGTTCTGGCTGGAAGGCGACAGTTTCAAGGTCGGATCACTCGCCTAAGGCGCGTCCACATCAACAGGAGAGGTCAATGGGCAAGGTCATCGTGGTCACATCGGGCAAAGGTGGCGTCGGCAAGACGACGTCGTCGGCAGCGCTGGGCGCAGCCCTCGCCCAGAACGGCGAGAAGGTCGTGGTCGTCGATTTCGACGTCGGGCTGCGCAATCTGGACCTGGTCATGGGCGCCGAACGGCGCGTGGTCTACGACCTCGTCAACGTGATCCAGGGCGAAGCCAAGCTGACGCAGGCGCTTATCCGCGACAAGCGGCTCGAGACGCTCTACCTGCTGCCGGCCTCGCAGACGCGCGACAAGGACAACCTGACGGCGCAGGGCGTCGAGGCGGTCATCGGTGCCCTCAAGCATTCGTTCGACTGGGTGATCTGCGACAGCCCGGCCGGCATCGAGCGCGGCGCGACGCTGGCGATGCGCCATGCCGATATCGCCATCGTCGTCACCAATCCGGAAGTCTCTTCGGTGCGCGATTCCGACCGGATCATCGGCCTGCTCGATTCCAAGACGCTCAAGGCCGAGAACGGCGAGCGCATGGAGAAGCATCTGCTGCTCACCCGCTACGACCCCGTCAGGGCCGAGCGCGGCGACATGCTGAAGGTGGACGATGTCCTCGAAATCCTGTCGATTCCGCTGCTCGGCATCGTTCCCGAAAGCATGGACGTGTTGCGGGCCTCGAACGTCGGTTCTCCCGTCACGCTGGCGGACGAGCGCAGCGCGCCTGCGATCGCCTATTTCGAAGCGGCGCGCCGGCTCAAGGGCGAGGCCCTGCCGATCACCATCCCCGGGGAGAAGCGCGGCTTCTTCGGCAAGTTCTTCGGAAGGAAAGCGGCATGAACCTGCTCCGTCTTTTCTCCCGCTCCCAGTCGGCCCCGGCTGCGCGCGAGCGACTGCAGGTGCTGCTGGCGCATGAGCGCGCCGCCGTCGGCGACTCCGACCTCGTCACCAAGCTCAGGGATGAAATCCTGCGCGCGATCTCGAAGCACATGCAGGTCGACGACGAGAAGGTCAGCGTCCGCATGGAACGCGGCGCCCAGGTCTCGACGCTGGCTGTCGACATCGAGATCCCGTTCGACGCGGGCAAGAAAGCGGCCTGACGGCCGCTCTCCGCGATCAGCGCCTCGACAGACCGAGAGTCCGGCCGGCCTCGTACCCGTCACGGGGCGCGGCCGGCCGGGCTCTCAATCGCCGTGGTCGTGCACGTCGGAATGACCGCGGCGCCAATAGGCGGCGACGAGATGGCGGTCCTTCGGCAGTTTGCGCTCTTGGCGCAGATGCTTGCGGATGGCGCGCGCGGCGGCCTGCTCGCAGCCCGCGAAGACGCGCGCGAGCCAATCTGCGAGGATCATCACGCCGCAGCCGATCAGGACCGACGCGAGCAACTGGTCGCGGCTGCGCGCGAAACCGGCGAGACGGGCGAGGTGCGGGGCGATGAGCCCGATCAGGCTCAACGGTCCGACCAGAAGCGACGCGACCGCCGTCATCAGGGCAGCCAGCGCGGCGAGATAGAGCCGGCTGCGCTCGACCGGCAGGCCGAGGCTGCGGCTCGTCGCCTCTCCCAGCGGCAGCAGGTCGAGCCAGCGCACCGCGAGCAGGAGCGGCGCGATCAGCACGATGCAGGCGATGAGGCCGGTCCAGGCCTCGACTTCGCCGGCGCGGTTGGTCGAGCCCGACAGCCAGACCAGCAGCATGTAGGCGCGCAGATCGCCCTGAGCCATCGCGGTCGAGACCACGGCCATGCAGAGCGCGCCCATGGCGATGCCGGCGAGCAGCAGGCGTTGCGGCCCGACCCCCGGGCGCGCGGCGAAGAGCAGCATGACCAGGAGCACGGCGAGCGAGCCGCCCGCGATGCCGGCCAGCATCGCAAAGGGACTCGCCGGCAATAGGCTGAGCGCAAGCAGCAACCCGACGCCGCCACCGGCGCTGACGCCGAGCACTTCGGGTCCCGCGAGCGGATTGGCGGTGAGGCGCTGCATCAGGCAGCCGGCAGCGCCGAGCAATGCGCCCGCTGTTCCGGCTGCGACGAGGCGCGGGCCGCGGAAGGGCAGCAGCTCCCAGAAGAGCGGGCCGGCCGCGAGGCCCCACCCGTCAGGTCCGCGCCCGAGAACAAGGCCGAGCGCAGCGACCGCCATGATGAGCGCGGCAAGCGGCGCGAGAGCCCGGAACGATCTCGAGGTTCGGTCGGCGCCCGGCACGGCGTCGGTTGCCTGAGGCGGCAGGGCAGGCGGGACGCGCCGCATCAGCCACAGCAGCAAACGCCCACCGAACAGGGCGGTCGCGGCGCCGGTCGGGGCGAGGTCGTTGAAGCCGGAGCCCAGCAGCTGCACGGCGCTGTCGGTGATCGACAGGAGCAGCGCGCCGAGCGTGGGCGCCGCGAGCAGCATCTGGCGCGGCGTACGGGCGCCGAGTTCACGGGCGAGTGCCGGTGCGGCCAGTCCGACGAAGCCGATCACGCCGACCTCGGCCGTGACGCTGGCCGCGAGCCAGATGGCGATGCCGAGCACGGCGAGGCGGGTGGCATGCAGGGCGAGGCCGAGGCTGCGGGCCATATCCTCGTCGAGCCCCAGCAAGGCGAGGGGGCGAAGCAGCAGCGCGGCGGCAAGCGCGCTCAGCAGAAAGCGCGGGCCGAGCGCCAGAGCCACATCCCAGCTCTGCTGGTTGAGCGAGCCGGCGCCCCAGATGAAGAGCGACAGCACATATTCGCCCTTGGCGAGGATGACGGTCGCGCTTGCCGCCGCCGAGACCAGCGAGACCACCATGCCCGAGAGCACCACGGTCCTCGGGTCGAGACCGCGGCGCCAGCTCAGGCCGAGGACGAGGGCGACCGCGACGATGGCGCCGACCAGCGCGACGCCTTCGCGCGAGAAGGCGATCAATGCGGGTGCATAGGCCGTGGCGATGGTGAGCGCGAGCTGCGCGCCGGAGGCGACACCTAGCGTCGAGGCGTCGGCGATCGGGTTGCGCAAAACGCGCTGCAGCAGCATGCCGGCGAGCCCGAGCGCGGCGCCGCATATCAGCGCCGTGACGGCGCGCGGCATCAGGCTTTGCCAGAGCAGGATGTTTTCGAGTGACCGGGCGAGCTCCGGCGAGCCGGGCAGCGGCGGCCGCGTGGCCACGACGGTGGCGAGGAGCGCTGCCGCTGTCAGCGCGGCCAGGAGCCAGGCGCCGGGATGGCCTTTCCGCAGCGGCCGCGCGGGCTGGACGGCTTCAGCCACGCGCCGTCTCCGCCTTGAGCAAAGCCTCTGCCAGCAGCCGCGCGAAGCGCCGTGCCGCGGGCAGGCCACCATAGGGATTGATCGAGCCGAGCTCCAGCAATCGCCCGTCGCGAAGATTGGGCAGGGCGTTCCAGAAGGCGCTGGCCGCGAGCGTGCGCATCGCGCCGGGCGGCACCGGCGGGATCAGCGCGACGAAGGCATCGGGTACGCGAACGAGCGCCTCGAGGCCGATCGGCGCCATGGCGGAATAGCTCGTCTGGTCCGTCCAGGCATTGGCGAGGCCGAGACGCTTCAGCACTTCGCCGAACATGCTGTCGGCGCCGAACACGCGGAAATGCCTGGTGTCGCCGAGATTGACCGGGATCACCGGGCGCGCGGCATGGGGCTTCAGCCGTTCGCGCAGGGTCGCGAGTTCGGCCTCGGTCTCGGCGATGTAGCGCTCGGCCCTCGCGGCGATGCCGAGGCGCTCGCCGATGCTGCGGGTCATGGCGACCGCCGGCTCATAGGGGGCTCGCCCCGGCGCATAGATCGAGAAGCTCTCGACCGGCGCGATCCGGCGCAAACGTGGTTCGGACGAGACATAGAAGCTCGACGAGTAGATCAGCTCAGGACGCGACAGCAGCAGCAATTCGAAGTTGACGGTGCCGCGCAGGCCGAGATCGGTGACCCCTGCCGGCACCTGCGGCTCGACCGCGACCTCGCGGAACTGCCGCAATTCCGGTGCGGCGACCGGGGGAGCTTCGAGCGCGAGCAATGTCTCCAGCACCGACCAGTCGACGGTCGCGACGCGCAGGCCGGCCGCCCGGGCCGGCAGCGGCAGGCCCGCAGCCGCGAGAAGCGCGAGCGCGCCGCGTCGTGTCGGGAATGGAGGGAGGGCGATCATCTATCAGGGTCTAGCGCGTGCTGCGTTCTGATTGAACCGTATGTCATCCCGGACGCAGCGAAGCGGCGATCCGGGATCCATGCCTGACGATCTCCTGGAAGCTCCGGCATGGATTCCGGGTCAAGCCCCGGATGACGGCGTGGTTCCATGCAAATTCAATATGTTCGAGCACAGCCCAAGGCCGCAGCGGGCGGCCGCGGCCTTGAGTGGTTGATGGCGCCCTTACCAGCGGTAATTCGCCGAGACGGTGACGGTGCGGGCATCGCCGTAGCCGCAGCCGGAATAGCCGTTGCAGCTCTTCACATAGGTCTTGTCGAAGAGGTTGGTGACGTTGACCGCCATGCCCCAGTTGCCGATCTGGTAGCGGATCGCCGCATCGACGAGGGTCGCGGCCGGCACCTTCAGCGTGTTCTCGGCATCGGCGAAGGAGCGGCCGACATAGCGCACGCCGGCGCCGAGCCCGACGCCTTTGAAGAAGCCCTCCGGCACAGTGTAGTCGAGCCAGGCGGAGGCGGTGACCTCGGGTACCACGATCGGCGTCTTGCCGACGAGCAGCGGGCGGGTGTCCTTGGTCGTCTTCAGGTCGAAGGCGGTGAAGGAGGCGAGCAGCTTCAGGTCCTTGGTGACGTTGGCCTTGGCCTCGAACTCGACGCCGCGCGACGTCACTTCGCCGAGCTGCTGCTGGGCAAAGAGATTGATCGCCGTCGGCGCCGGGTTCAGCACGTTCTGCTTGGTGAGGTGGAAGACCGAGGCCGTGAGCAGCGCGTCCATGAAGGTCGGCTTGTACTTCACGCCGGCCTCGAACTGCCGGCCCTCTTCCGGACGGAAGGGCTGCGCTGCCCCGCCGGTGAGGTTCGGGTTCGCGTCGAAGACCGGGTTGAAGAAGGTTGCGACGCTGGCATAGGGGGTCAGCCCGTTGGCGAATTCATAGGCGAGGCCGGCGCGGCCGCTCCAGGCGGCCTCCTCCTTCTCGTAGCTCGGCGAGAACAGCAGCCCGGACGCGCTGACCGACTTCTTGTCGACATAGTCGTAGCGGCCGTTCAGCAAGCAGCCAGCCGCCGCCGAAGCGGATCTGGTCCTGCGCGTAGAAGCCGAGCTGATGATGCTTCAGGTCCTGATCGAGATAGACGCCGGGCACGCCCTGCGGTGCGCCGTAGATCGGGTTGGTGACGCTGATCGGCGTGGCGCCGCCCGAAGCCTGCGTGTGGTCGATGTTGAAGTATTTGTAGTCGACGCCGAACAGCAGCGAATGCTGCAGCGGGCCGGTATCGACCTTGCCGTCGATGCGGTTGTCGACCGTGAACGTCCTGACCCGCGTCCGCTCCTGGAAGCCGATGCGGTAGAGCTGGTAGTCCGGCCCCACCGGCTGGAAGCGATTGCCGAAGGGTGAATCCGGGGCGAAGTAGCCGTAGCCGTAGGGGCCGAGCTGCGAGCCCGTCATCACGCCGTAGCGCATGTTCTGCGTGAAATTCCAGTTGTTGGCGAACTGGTGCTGGAACTCGTAGCCGACGAGCGTCTGGGTGCGCTCCTGATCGTCGATCGCCGGCTCGCCGAAGAAGGCGTCGCGGCGGATCTTGCCGAAGGGCGCGTTCACCACCGTGCCGACATAGGGCAGGAAGCCGCCGCCGACACGGACCTGATCGAGCGCCGCGTACATACCGTAGGCGGTGAAACGGGTGGCGCCGGTCGGCTGGTAGGTGATCTGCGGCATGATCACGCCGCGGAAATCCTTGGAATAGTCGGTGTACTGGTCGCCGCCCGAGAGTCTGCCCGTCAGGCGCGTGCTCCAGATGCCCTTCTTGTCGCTGACGCCGACATCGATGCCGACATAGGCGTTGCCGAAATTATTGATGCCGACCTCGACATTGCCGAAGTTCTTGCCGTTCGGGCGCTTGCTGACGAGGTTGATGATGCCGCCCGGATTGGCGCCGCCATAGAGCACGGAGGCCGGGCCCTTCAGGACCTCGACGCGCTCGAGCAGGAACGGGTCGATCTGGAAGCCGCCGAAGCCGTAGGAATAGAGCTGGAGGCCGTCCATGAAGACGCCGGTCTGCGTCGCCTGGAAGCCGCGGATGTAGAACCAGTCGGTATCGGGATCGGGCCCGAAGGTCTGCGCGGCGACGCCGGCTGTGTAGCGCAGGGCTTCATCGACCTTGAGGGCCTTGCGATCGTCGATCTCCTCGCGGCCGACCACGGAGACGGCCTGCGGAATCGCGATGATCGGGGTGTTGTCCTTCGAGCCCGTGGCCGAGCGCGTTGCGACATAGCCGTTGACAGGCCCCGCCGCGGTGTCGGCCTGGCCTTTGACCGTGATGGTGTCGAGCTGGACCGTCGGCCCCGGTGGGGTTTGAGCGAGCGCCGCGCCGCCGTAAAGGAGCGCTGCGAGCGATGCAGTCGAGCAAAGAATAAAATGGCTCTTCATATTCGTAAAATAGCACATAACCGGTTCAAGCCCCAATATTGAGTGCCTCAGCAGAATTGGTTGAATTTAGAACCATTCAAAATCGGGGCACTGCTTCACGATGTGCCGTATCATCGTTGCGAAATTCTGGATTGATCGTTCCTGTGATGCATTGAACGTTTCTGGGCGTGCAGGTACAATTGTGGTCTTCGCGTTGCATTTCGATCACGCACCGCGGCGCAAGTGCCCGGCCATCGGAGAGGCAGATATGGGTTTCCAGCCACGCATGCATTCGGTCCGCGAAGGCATCAGCGTGATCGGCTCGCTCAAATACCGCGTCTGGAACGGCGTCGTCGCCGATCTCTGGCAGGCGGAATGCCAGGCCGGGGCGAAAGGCGAGTATGTCTCGGAGCATCCGCGCCTGTTCGTGGTGCTCGACAAGGTCGGGGGCAATTTCGAGACGCGGCTGAACGCATCGGAGCCCGGCGTCTCCAGCCGGGGGCGGGCGCATTCGATCAGCTTCATGCCGGCCGGCGTGCCGGTCTGGGGGCACACGCAGCAGCGCATGCGCATCCGCCATCTCGATCTGCATTTCGATGCGGCCGAGGTGAGCGAGCGCCTCGGGGAGGCCCTGTCGCCCGACCTGCTGACGCAGCCGCGGATCATGTTCTCGAACGAGCGTATCCAGACGCTGGCCCGGCTCATCGCGGGCGAATGCGCCGAACCCCATGGGCGGCACGATCTCTATGGCGACGGGCTGGTTCTGGCCGTGCTGATCGATCTGCTGGGCGTGCGCGGCAGCGCGCCGCGCCGCAGGACCCCGTTGACGAGCTGGCAGCTCAAGGCGGCGACCGACTACATCACCCAGCATGCGGCGGGCACGATCCGCCTGCAGGACCTCGCCGAGCTCGTCGGCCTGTCGCAATCGCATTTCAGCCACGCCTTCAAGGCCTCGACCGGGCTGCCGCCGCATCAGTGGCAGCTCAAGGCCAGGATCGAGCGCGGCCAGCGCCTGCTTGCTGCCGGCGACAGGTCGCTGACGGAGGTGGCGGTGGAAGCAGGCTTTTCCGACCAGGCACATTTCACCCGCGTCTTCCGGCGCATGGTCGGCGAGACGCCGGCCGCGTGGCGGCGCGGCACGGTGCAGGGCTCGGCGCTGCTCGGCTGAGGCGGGCAATCTGTCGCAGGCCTTTCTTGCGTTCCGTACGCGAGAGCCCTGCACACGGTGACCGGCGCATGGCCGGACCGGACAATGCGATTCTGAAATGGAACACCCTACTTCCGCCATCGGCCGCGGCGGTGTAGGGCGAGGCGCAACGGCTGAAACCCCAGCGACCCCCCGAAGGCGAGTTCGATCATGGAGAGCAAGGCTTCCGCATTTCCGCACGGCGACGGCCTTCTGGCAGCGCAAGCTCTGTCGATGGCGGGGAGCGTTTCCTTGTCAGGCGGCCAGGGCGATCTCTTCGAGCTGGAGGGTTTGACGTTCAGCGTACCGGGCCGCGTGCTGCTGGAGCCGCTGACATTGTCGCTGCCGACGCAGCGCGTCATCGGGCTGATCGGTCATAACGGCTCGGGCAAGTCGACGCTGCTCAAGCTTCTGGCGCGCCAGCAGGCGCCCTCGGGCGGGGCGATCCGGTTCGAAGGCAAGGCGCTCGATGCCTGGAACGGCCGCGCCTTTGCGCGCAAGGTCGCCTATCTGCCGCAGCAGACGCCGCCCTCGTCCGGGCTGCTGGTCAAGGAACTCGTCGCGCTCGGCCGCTATCCCTGGCATGGCGCGCTCGGCCGCTTCGGCGCCAAGGATCGCGAGAAGGTCGCTGAAGCCATGGTGCTGACGGATGTCGAGCGCTTCGCAGACCGGCTGGTCGACACGCTTTCGGGCGGCGAGCGCCAGCGCGTCTGGCTCGCCATGCTGGTCGCCCAGGATGCCGAGTGCCTGCTCCTCGACGAGCCGACCTCGGCCCTCGACATCGCCCATCAGATCGAGGTGCTGTCTCTGGTGCACAAGCTTTCCGCTGATCGGGGGCTCGGCGTCATCGTCGTGCTGCACGACGTCAATATGGCGGCGCGATTCTGCGACGAGATCATCGCGCTGCATTCCGGCAGGATGATCGTCAGGGGAACGCCCGAGGACGTGATGACCTCCGAGCAGCTTGYCCGTATCTACGGCGTCGACATGAGCGTCATCGCCCATCCGCAGACACAGCGTCCGATCGCCCTGCCAGCCTGAGCGCGATCGCCGCGGAGACCGACATGGATCTGATCAAGCGGTTCGCCGCCTATTATCGGCCGCATCGTGGCCTTTTCCTGCTGGATTTCTGCTGCGCGGTCGCGGCCGGCCTGCTCGAACTCGCTTTTCCTGTCGCGGTGACGCTGTTCATCGACCGGCTGCTGCCGACCGGCGAGATCGGCATGATCGCCATCGCCGGTGCCGTCCTGTTCGTCGCGTATCTGGCCAGCGCGGGCCTTCAGGTCGTGGTCACCTATTGGGGCCACATGCTCGGCATCGGCATCGAGACCGAGATGCGCGCCAAGGCCTTCGACCACCTCCAGAAGCTCTCCTTCGGCTTCTTCGACAACCAGAAGACCGGCCATCTCGTGGCACGGCTGACCAAGGATCTCGAGGAGATCGGCGAGGTCGCCCATCACGGCCCGGAAGACCTGTTCATCGCGGTGATGACGCTGATCGGCGCCTTCGCGCTGATGATGTGGGTGCACGCCCCGCTCGCCATCATCACCGCGCTCGTCGTGCCGCTCACGGCGTTCGTCACTATCCGCTACGGCAGCCGCATGACCACGAACTGGCACGCGCTCTACGGCCGGGTCGGGGACTTCAACGCCCGCATCGAAGAGAATGTCGGCGGCATCCGCGTCGTCCAGGCCTTCGCCAACGAGGATCACGAGCGCCGGCTCTTCGCCGAGAGCAACCGCCATTACCGTGACACCAAGCTCCAGGCCTACAAGCTGATGGCGGCGTCGACCTCGCTCTCCTATCTCTCGATGCGCTTCGTGCAGGTCGTGGTGATGCTGGCGGGCGGGTGGTTCGTGGTGCGCGGCGAGCTGTCGGCGGGTGGCTTCGTCGGCTTCCTGCTGCTGGTCGGCGTGTTCTTCCGCCCGGTCGACAAGATCAACGCGGTGATCGAGAGCTATCCGAAGGGCATCGCCGGCTTCCAGCGCTATCTCGCCTTCCTCGAAACACGGCCGGATGTCGCCGATCGGCCCGGCGCCAATCCGATCCAGCGGCTGAAGGGCGACATCGCCTATCGCGACGTACGGTTCGGGTACAGTGCGGAGAGGCCGGTCTTCGCCGATCTCAGCCTCGATATCCGCGCCGGCGAGACGATCGCTTTCGTCGGTCCCTCCGGCGCGGGCAAGACCACGATCTGCTCGCTGCTGCCGCGCTTCTACGAGGTCTCGGGCGGCGCGATCCTGATCGACGGCATCGACATCCGCGACATGACGCTGAAGTCGCTGCGTTCCAATATCGGCATCGTGCAGCAGGACGTCTTCCTGTTCGCCGGCTCGATCCGCGACAACATCGCCTATGGCCGGCTGGACGCGACCGAGGATGAGATCGTCGAGGCGGCCCGCCGCGCCCGGCTCGACGGCGTGATCGCGGCGCTGCCGCAGGGCCTCGACACGGTGATCGGCGAGCGCGGCGTCAAGCTCTCCGGCGGCCAGAAGCAGCGCCTCGCCATCGCCCGCATCTTCCTGAAGAACCCGCCGATCCTGATCCTCGACGAGGCGACCTCGGCGCTCGACACCGAGACCGAGAAGGCGATCCAGCAATCGCTGGCGGAACTCTCGCGCGGCCGGACCACGCTGGTGATCGCGCACCGGCTCGCCACCATCGGCAATGCCGATCGGATCGTCGTGGTCGAGAACGGGCACGTCGTCGAGCAGGGCAGCCACGCCCAGCTGCTCGCCCGCAAGGACGGGCGCTATCGCAGCCTGCATGGTGCGCAGGCCGCCCAGAGCGCTCCGCCCTCAAGCCCCGCGGTCGCCTGAGATCGGGATACCGCCTGCGGCGTCCGCGTCAGAACAAGCCGCGGAAGCTGTCGGGCAATCGCCAGGCTTCGCCGCCGGCGATGTCGAGCGGCGCGACATACATCGTCCCGACCTCGCCGCCGCGCTCCGAGGGCTTGATGCCCTCGATGAAGCTTTGGCAGTAGCGCTCGATCGCCTCGTCCTCCCACTCCCGGCGTTCCAGCCTGTCGAAGCTGCGGTAGAGGTTGAGCAGATCGAGATCGCTATTGCGCTGGTGGTGGCCCTGATCGGCCTGGGCGAAGTCGAGCCCGCGCGTCAGGGATTGCCGGTGCACGCGCTCGCCGAGATCGGCGTATTTCAGGTGGAACAGATAGGCGCCGGAGAAATGCGGCGGGCGGTTGGCGTGGTGGAAGCCGCCGCCCCAGCGCACAGGCTTGCGCACGATCAGCGTCTTGCACATCGGCGAGACGAAGCGGACATGGCCGCGCTGGCGCAGCACCGGGCCGTCGAGCAGAGCCGCGTTCTCCTCCTGCAACATCGGCGTCACGTTGAAGCCGATGCAGGTCGCGTGCTCGAAATCTGTGGCATCCAGCCAGTCGCCGAAGCTCTCGAAACGGCGGGGATCATGGCTGATGAACTCGTCGCAATCGCAATAGATCACGGTTTCGTAGAGTTCGAGCAGCGCACCGACGAGCTTCGAGATGAAGCGTGCGCGCTCCTGATCGTCCAGCGCAGAGCGGGGATAGCGCACGACGCTGACCCCCTGCAGGGTCTCGCGGATTTCCTCGTCGCTGTCGTGATCGACGACATAGAGGTTCTCGCGCCCGACGAGCCCGGAATAATACTCGATCCAGCGCGAGACGTAGAACGCCTCGTTGTACTGCATCGTCACCACGGCGACCTTCTTCATCGCTGGTCTCCGCCGATCACATCCGGTGTGGGACGCCGTTATGGTCGAGGAAGGCCCGCATCCGGTCGTAGGAGGCCGCATAGGACTTCGCGAGCCCGTTCAGCGCCGCCTCGCGATAGACCGCGCGCCAACCGCCCTCTGCCAGCGCCTCCTCGGGCACGACCGGGATCTTCAGCGTCTCCGCCAGTTCCTGGCTGCGCGTGTCGTAGGCGACCAGAACGCCCGGCACTCCGTGTGCGACGGCCGGCAGCACGCCGTGGACGCGGTAGCCGACCGCGAGGTCGACGCTCTGCGCGAAGCGGTCGTAATCCTCGACGTCGAAGAAGGTGAAGAGCTTGCGCTCGTAGATCTCGCGCATGCGTCGGTCGTCGGGGCCGTCCCACCAGCCGGTCCTGGCGAATTCGGCGATGGCCTTCTCCTTCGCTTCCTCGTCGCGCAGGAAGAAGGCCTTCTCCTCCTGCTCGCCATGGGAGGACATCACCATCTCGCTCTGGCCATCGACCTTGAGCAGGGCGGCGCGTTGGTTGCGCAGATAGGCTTCCGGATCGACCGTGTAGCTCTTGTCGGCCTCGCGACGCAGGCTGAAGGCGACCTTGCGGATCTCGCGCTGATCGGGGACGCGGATATGCAGGTCGCGGTTGCGGGTGCGGAAGATCGAGGGGCAGCCGACGACCTCGACATTGCCGATGCCGTTGCGGCGGAGCGTCTCGGCGCTGAAGGCGCCGCGCACGCCGATGGCCGCAGAGCGGTCTCCTACGATCTGCCAGAAGCGCTTCGAGGCCTCGGACAGCTCGATTGCGCGGTTCTGGCTGGCCTGTGCGCCGACGCCGATGGCGTAGACCGGCAGCTTGACCTTCTCCAGCACCTCGACGGCCTTGAACCACTCCATCTTCTCGTGGATGAAGTTCGAGCCGCGCACGAAGACGAAATCGAAATCGCTCGCATAGCGCTCGATGTCGGCCTCGGTCGGGTTCATGATCTTCATCGGCTCGAGATGCGCATAGCGCAGCAGCTTGAGCGTGGAGTCGAAGACGATCATGTCGCCGATGTTGAAATAGTCGGCGAGCAGCCGCTCCAGCGGGGCGCGATACCAGCGCACCTTGTCGTGTTCGTAGACCTCGCCGGCGGGATAGATGACGAGGGCCCGCAGGTTCTTCGCCGTCGCGACCGGGCGCACCTCCGAGCCGGGGGCCAGCGCGCCGGTGCGCGCATCGGCGACCGCAATGGCACGCAGCCGCGTCTCGGGCAGGGCGGGCAGCGGGATCGCGATCTCGGCGACGGTCGCGTCGCCGGTGACGAGGGCGCCTGGATGGATCGTGGCGTAGTCCTGCCCGTCGAGCAGGAGCCTCAGGGACGGCCAGCCTCCGCCCGGTTCGCGGGCAACGAGCACGACCACCTCTTCGGTGGTCGCACGCAGGATCTTCATGGTCTGCACGGTCTGGCTGGCGGTGAAATCGTGAGCAGGCGCGTTCATGGTGTCTCTTTCACGATACGGACCTTGATGCGGACGAGGTCGCGCTGCGGCCCCATCTTGCAGCCGGTGACGTGCATCTTGGTCATGAACAGGTAGGGCTCATCGCCCGTCGTCTCGAAATTGCGCGAGGGCGAGGCGGGGTCGGCGACGGCGCCATAGGCGTAGCGCACGCTGTCGCCGCAATCCTTGCTCCACATCGTCGGATGGGTGAGCAGGGTCTGCAGCGGAGACCAGTTCCTCAGGTCCTTCGACCAGCTATAGGCGACGCGGCCGCCGGCAACGCCCTGCTTCGCGTCTGGGCCGAGATGGAAGATGGAGAGCCATAATCCGCTCGCCTCGTGGCGCGTCACCGAGCCGACCGTCGTCGGCAGCACCTTCAGCGGCTGGCAGGGCTTTGCCTGCGCGGTGTCCTGACGGTAGGGGTCGACGGGCGGAACGGTGAAATCCTGCCCGTCGAAGGCGCGCCAGGCCTTCGCATCAGTGATATCGGTCGTGCGGTAGAGGCAGGTGCCGCCCTTCTGGCCCTCGCCGCCGGTCGTCGCGATCAGCGCATACCAGGCGCCGTCCTTCTCGACGATGTTGGAGGGGTTGAAGAAGCCGCGATGACGGCCCTGCCCGACTTCCTGCCGGAAGGCCGGGGCGGCGACGACGGTGGGCGGATCGTCGACCTTGAAGCTTGCGCCACCGTCGCCGGAGCGCGCCGCCGTCACGACGTTGTACCAGCAGGCCATGCCGTCCTTGAACTTGCAGGCGCCGGGGTGGCGGTCGGCGTGATACTCGTCATGCATCAGCGCGTAGACGTCGCGCCCGTCCTTGGTCCAGGTCGCGGCGATCCAGCTCATGTCGCTGAACTGGCTGGGATCGGCGCTGTTCTTCGCCTCGAAGGAGATCGCGCAGGTGGTCTTGATGCGGTCGAGCCCGTTGCCAATTAGCGCGCGGTTGCGATGGTGGCTGGTGAAGGCGACGACTTCGCCCTTGTCGTCCCGGAAGGCGCGCAGCGGCGCGTCAGGGATGTGCCATTCCTGGCAGCGCTCCTTCGACCAGTCGAAGACCGTCTCCTCCTGCGCGCCGGGGGCGATCTCCAGCCGGTAGCGCGGGCCTTCCGCGGCACCGGCGAACGAGGCGGGCAGCAGCGTCGCGAGGAGCAGCGCCGCGCGTGGGAGGCTGCGGGCGGTCCTCATGCCACCTTCCGCTGCGGCTCCGCAGCCGCGCGGCCCGCCATCTTATTGTCGACGCGGTTCTCGACCAGGAAGTCGCGCATCCGCCCGTAGACCTGGGCGTAAGCCGCGTTGAAGCGGTCGAAGCGTGACTGCTCCCAATAATCCTCGAGCCTGAAGTCCTGGCCCGAGAAGACGTCGACGCTCGGGATCTTGAAGGTATCCGCGAATTCGACGGTGCGGCTGTCATAGGTGAAGTAGATCGAGGGCGTGCCGTTGGCGAGCGCCATCAGGTTGCCGTGCAGCCGGTAGCCGAGGACAAGGTCGAGCCCGCGCACCAGCCGCTCATATTCGGCGACCACGTCGGAATAGAACATGCGGCTCTGGTAGAGCCCCTCGACCTGCTCATCGAGATACCAGTCGCGCGCCCAAGCGTTGTCGCGCAGCGCCGCCATGGCTTGCGCCTTCTGCTCGGGTGTGCCGAGCGCGAGCTTCTTCTCCTCGACCTCGCCCTGCGACATCAGCGTGACCTCGAAACGGTCGGCCATCGCCTTCACCAGCGAGCGGTGGAAGGTGAGGTAGCGCTTGATGTCCTGGGCATAGGTCTTGGAGACCTCGCGCCGCAGCGTGACACCAGCCGTCTTGACCTGTTCCAGCGGGGGCAGGCGGATGGCGAGGTCGGGATTGTTGTTCCGGAACGCCGTCGGGCAGCCGATGATGCGGACATTGCGGATGCCGAGATCGTTGAGCACTTCGGCCGAATAGGTGCCGCGCACCCCGAGCGAAGCGGTGGAATCGGAGATCAGCTTGAGGACGGTCTTGGTGTCTTCGCTGAGTTCGAGCTTGCCGCTGACGGGGGCCTGCGCGCCGATGCCGAAAGCGATGACCGGCAGTTTGAGGCGGCGCAGCACCTCGGCCGTGCGCGACCAGTTCATCTGCGCGTGGATGTAGTTCGAGCCGCGCAGGAAGACGTAGTCGTATTCGGCATTGAAGCGGTCGATCGCGGCCGGATCGACATGGGCGATCGGCAGCTCGTCGAGCTTCTCGAAATTCAGAAGCTTGAGCGAGGAATCGAAGACGAAGGCGTCGCCGATGTTGTGATAGTGCTCGATATGGCTGGCGAGATCGGCATAGCGATACCAGCGCACATTGTCGTGGTCGTAGACCTCCCCGGACGGGCTGATGACGAGGATGCGGGCCATGGTTCGGTTCTCCCCTGTTTTATGGTGCTGTTGGCTTCAGGCGATCATCGCGGCGGCGTCGCGCCGCACCGGCGCTGGCTGACCCCGTTCGGCGATGAGGCGGCGATAGAGCTCGAGATGCGTTCCGGCGCATTCGACATGGCTGAGCGGGCGCTTGATGCCGCCGCGCAGCCGGTCCCAGAGCTTCGGCTCGGTCAGCGCGCGGGTCATGCAGTCGACGAGATCCTCCGGGCTGCCGGAGCGGAAATGCAGGCCGTCGACCTCGTCGGTGATCTTCTCGGCCATGCCGCCGAGATTGCTCGCCAGGATCGGGCGCCCGTGGAAGAACGCCTCCTGGATGACGATCGGCGAGTTCTCCCACCAGACCGAAGGCATCACCACCCAGTCGACCGAGCGCATCAGGTTCGGCATCTCGTGGTTCTGGAAGGCGCCGCAGAAGCGGACGCGGCGCCCGGCGCTCTCGACCAGCTTGGCGAACTTGTCCTGATAGGCCTGCGGCTGGCGTTCGAGGTTGCCGCCATAGACGAGCAGGATCGCATCGTCGTCCCAGAGCGAATCGGGAATGCGGGTCACCGCGTCGATCAGCACGTCCGCGCCCTTGTAGGGCGTGAGCTGACCGAAATAGGCGAAGCGCGAGCGCCGCGTCTTGCCCTCGGGCAGGGCGCGCGGCGGGGCGGGCGCGGCGACGTCGATGCCGTTCTCGATCACCGAGAAGCGCTCCTCGGCCAGGCCCCAGTCGGTGAAGCGGTCGGCGAGGAAGCGGCTTGGCGAGACGAAGTGGTCGGCGAGGCCCAGCATGCCCTTGATGAAGGTCTCGCGCGCCAGGAAGCGGGCCGGCGAGATGTCCGGGAAGCAGGCGTTGCAGTCGGTTGGCGAGGACCGGTAGCAGAGCTTGAAAGCGCCGGTCTTCACCATCTGGCCGTGGTGGTGGCAGATGCTGAGATATTCGTGGAAGGTCACGACGATCAGGGCGTCCGGCAGGGTGTCGCGCACCGCGAACAGGCATTCGAGCCCGAGCCCGATGAAATGGTGGAAATGCACGACGTCCGGCTTCAAATCGTTCAGGACGCGCACGAAATCGCGCTCGATCTCTTCCGTCGCGCGGTTGGAGATCAGGAAGTGGTCGTAATCCTCGGCGTAGTAGAGCAGTTCGCCGCCGCGCTGGCGCAGGCTCATCAGCGCCGTGCCGGCATGGCGCGGCGTCGGCGCACCGATGCGGGCGAGGTAGTGGGAATCGACGTCGGTGCTGGCCTGCAGACCCTTGTGCAGGTTGTAGGACGCCATCTCCGCGCCGCCCAGCGAGAGCGAGGGATGGCCGTGGGATATCACGAGAACCCGCATCCTCAGCCTTTCATGTTGGAGATGGCGAGCGCCCAGCGCCGGTCGAAACTGGTGCGGTCGGCGAGCTGGGCGAGGGTGCCGACATGCGGCGTCGCCATGTCGCCGTCATCGACCGCATAGACCTCGACCTCCGGCACCCAGAGCGAGGGCGAGCCGGCCATCCTGAGCTTGAGGCAGAGATCGAGCCCTTTCTCCGCCGTGGTGAAATAATTGCGCGCGAAACCGCCGACCTCGACGAAGGCGGCGCGCGAGAGCACGCAGCATTCGCTTGCTCCCGCCGCGACCTCCATGGGGCCGAGATTGCCGACGGCTTCCAGCGGATAGCCGACGAAGCGATTGGCGATGCGCCGGCTCGCGCCTTCGCCCTCCAGCCAGGCGCCGGCCCAGCGGATGGAATCGTCCTCGAAGAGCAGCGTCGGGCTGGCGACGCATTGGCCGCCGCGGGCGCGATAGGCCCGTTCGAGCCTGCCGAGCCAGCCGGGCATCCTGATCTGCGCGGCGCCCGACAACATCGCCACCGTCTGGAAGCGGCAGGCGCGGACGCCGGCCTCCAGCGCGTCGCAGGCATCCTCGACACCCTCGACGGCGACGAGGCGCACCGAGAGCCCGTAGAAGCGCGCGAGCCGGCGGGCCTCGGCGCCGACGCGGTCGAAGCTCTCGGAGGGTGCCGCCAGCACGATCGGCAGGGGCCGGACCTCGGGATCCATCGCCATCAGCGCGAAAAGCGCCGACAATTCGCGGTGGCGGTGGTCGAGTCCGACAACGAGGCCGAGCGCCGCCTCCGGATCGAAGGCGCCGACATCGACGGTTTCGACGGCGCGTGGCGGCGCGATCTCCGCCGCCTGCAGCGCTGGCGCGATCTGGCGTTCGACCACGGCGCTCGCGGTCGAGGAGCGCGGGTCGAGCAGGCCGAGGATGCGTTCCAGCGTGCGCCGCGCCTGGCCGCGATTGGGTTCGAGCGGGAGGAAGGCCGGGCCGGTGCCCTGGACCTCGAAGGCGAGGTGGAGCGGCTGGCCGGGTTCCGGCACGAGCTTCGGCGCGAAGACGATGAAGCCGTGGCTGTTGCGCCGCGAGGCCAGGGCCGGGCCGAAGCGCGGGTCCTCCATGAAGGCCGCGGTCACGTCCGGTCGCTGCACGCGCGTCCAGAGCCGGTCGACGGCGCAGGACTGGCTGCCGCTGCGCAGCGTGACGGCATCGACCCTGCGCTCGGGATCGAAGAGCCAGCCGATGATCAGGACGCCGGTGTTCTCGACGATGGTCACGGCGTCGATGCCGGCGCGCACGGGTTCGTCGAGCAGGCAGACGGTGTCGCGGCCATCGAAGCGCTGGGAGGCGCGGCGCAGCTTGTCCGCGGTGGCCTGCGGGGCCGTGCCGCGCTGCAAGCCGTCGCGCAGATGGCCGGGGACGGTGATCGGGTCGAGCAGGACGTAGCGCTCATAGACCTCGAGCGCGCGCCAGCCGTCATTGCCGCGGAAATACAGCCGCTCGATCTCGCCGGGATGCTGAGCGTGGCAATCCTCGAGCAGGCCGTAGAAACCGCGGGCGCCCTCGCCGAGATCGTCGCGCTCGAAGGTTCCCGCTTCCAGATTGGCGGGGGAGAGGCCGCCATGCGCGACCAGGAGCTTGATCCGCCCGGCCGCGAAATGGGAGGTCCAGCCCTGCAGGAAGATGCCGTCGCCATCGAGCGAACCCATCACCTCGACGAAGCCGCCCGGCCGGGCGACGGTCTGCAGGAGCATGGCGACCGCCCGCAGGCGGCGCGGATTGGCGGCGCCGGTCAACAGCACTTCGAGCAGGCCGTCGACGACGCTCGGAAAGGCCTGGCCGGCGTCCTCGGCGAGCTCGGACAGGAAGGCCTGCAGCGGCAGCGGCTTCGGCGCCAGGATCAGGCGCAGGGGACGGCCGGGGCGGCCGATCAGGAGCGCGCCGTTTCCATCCTTGTCGACGGTCGGCGCCGGGGCGAGGCAAAGGAAGCCGGTCGCCGCCGAGGACTCGGCCTGGGGCCGGCGCCAGCTCAGGACCATGGTCTGTGCGCGGTTGCGCGGATTGCCGTCGACCGCGACCGGGACCTTCGCGGGAATCGCGTCGCAGGCGCTGCGGACGAGGATGGCGTTCTCGCCGAGCGGCGTCCAGGCGATGGTCGGAGCCGGGCTGATGGCAGTCCTTTCGGGAACGATGACCTCGCTCATCGTCAGCCTCCCCAGATCGTGACGGCGAGCGTGACGAAGGACATCACGGCGGCGAGCCCCGACAGGAAGCCGAGGATCACGGTGACCTGCCGCAGCGGCGCGCGGGCCTCCTTGCGAATGGCGGTCAGGCGTTCGTCGAAGGCGCGGAGCGTGCCGTCGAAGCGGAGCTGGAAGACGTCGAGCTCGCCGAGGCGCCGCGCGATCTCGCTCTGCGTCTCGGCATCCATCTTGGCGGCCTCGGCAAGCGCGTGGCTCTCTTCGAGACGCGCGGCGATGCGATCGAGCTTCTCGCTCAGATCCTTCTGGGCGAGCTGCCCGCGCCGGTTCAGCGCGATCAGTACCTCGACCTTGTCGAAGAAGCGCGCGAGCGGCACGGCGATCGCCGCCTCCGCCGCCAGCTCGTCCGCTGCCGGCAGACGCAGCTCCAACTGGGTCCCGGTCGTCGGCGAGACGCCGATGACCGTAAGGCGCGCGCGCGCCGCGACCAGCGCGTCGTCGAGCTCCATCGAGAAGGCGTGCTTGCCGTCGCCGATGCCGTTGCGGCGCAAATCGATGCGGCTCTGGTCGGCCTTGATCTCGCGGGCGAGCTTGCCGTCGCAATAGAGCTTCACCGTCATCGGCTGGTCCGGGCGGGTTTCGTCCCAGATCCAGCCATGCAGGCGGTTGCCGTCGAGGGCGTCGACCCGTCCGTTCAGCCGCGCCGGGTTGATGGCCGGCGAATCAACGCGCGGCAGGCGGATTTCGTTGTCCTGTTGGGGCGCTGTGGTCATGCGGCCTCCGCAAGCTTGAGGCTATCGAAGAGGGCGAGATGGCGGCCGGCGCATTCGGCGAGCGAAGGCTGCGCGGCGATGCCGTCGACGAGGCGCTGCCAGAGACCGTCCTCGTCCATCGCCCGGCGCATCGCGCGGGCAAGCGCGGCCGGGTCGCCCGGCCGGACATGGAGCCCGTCGATCTCGTCGCGCACCATCTCGGCCATGCCGCCGATATTGCTGACGATCAGCGGCCGGCGATGCTGGAACGCCTCCTGGATGACGAGCGGCGCGTTCTCCCACCAGATCGAGGGCATCACCACCCAGTCGACCTCGGCCATCAGCGCCGGCACCTCTTGGCGGCGATAGGGGCCGCAATGGGTGACGACGCCTTCGGTCGTAGCGAGGGCGGCGTCGAGCGCCGTGGTGAAGGCTTCGCTCTGGAACGGTGCACCGCCATGGATGCGCAGCGAGAAATCCTTGTCCCCGGCTGCGCGCAGCAGCCGCGCCGCCTGCAGCAGCGGCAGCACGCCCTTCCAGGGGTTGAGATTGCCGAAATAGCCGAAGCTGACGCGCCGTTCCGCGCCGTCCCGATGCGGAGCCGGCTCCTGGGCCGGGCGCGCATTGGCGATGACCTCGATCTTCTCGGCCGGCAGGCCCCAGTCGGCGTAGCGCTGGCGCAGGAAGCGGCTGGGAGCGACGAAGCGGTCGACCGCGGCGAGATGCGTCTTGATGAAGCGCTCGCGCAGCAGGAAGCGGTCGGAGCCGATCTCGGGAAAGCAGCCATGGCAGCCGGCGGGGGAGGCGCCCGAGCAGCGCTGCCGGTCGCCGGGCCGCACCATCAGCCCGTCATGGTGGCAGATCGAATAATAGTCGTGCAGCGTCATCACGATCGCCGCCTCCGGCAGCAGCCGGCGCGCCAGCGTCAGGAACTCCGCCCCGATCAGCACGAGATGATGGACATGGATTACGTCCGGCCGGAACTCGTTCAGCAACGTTCCGAGGTCCTGCAGCGTGCCGTAATGGTCGATCTGACTCAGGTGGAAGCGGTCGAAATGCCCGCTCCAGAGCACGACATCCTCGCCGACGGATTGCAGCGCGGTGCCGGGATGGGGCTGGCGGTGGATCGCATTGGTGGCGCCGAGAAAGAGCACCTCGCAGCCCTGCTCGCGATAGGCGCCCGCCAGGTCATGCGCGAAGATCTCTGTCCCGCCGGGATGCAGCTCGGGGTGGTTGTGCGCGACGACGAGGATGCGGCGGGTCATCGGCCGCCCCCCGGTTTCGTCGCGATCAGCACGTCCTGGTAATGCGCCGCGCTGATGCCGCGCCAATGGCCCGGCCGCAGGTTCTCGACGGTGAGCCCGGCCTGCGCCGCCTGCTCCAGCAGGAAGGCCGTATCGATGCCGGCAGCGGCAAGCGGCGCCTCGTCGATGGCGTACCAGCCCGGCCCGTCCTGCCAGCGCTTGAACGACAGGCGTTCCAGCCCGGTGCTGCCATCGATGGCGAAGGCGGTCAGGAAGAGGCGCCCGCCCGGCGCCAGCAGGCGCGCGGCCTCCTGCAGATAGACCACGAGTTCGTCGGGCGGCAGATGCGTGGCGACCGAGATCATCGTGATGAAATCGAAGCTGCCGTTGGCGAAGCCGAAACGGACCTCGATGCCCGGCAGCGAGCCCTGCGGGTTGTAGAGGGGATGGGCGATGTCGAGGCGCTGGAAGCGGAAGCGCGGATAGGCCGGCGTGATCGTCTGGGCGCACCAGAGAATGCCTTCCATCACCGGGTCGACGCCGTCATAGCTGCCCCGTGCGGGGTCGAGATATTGCGTCAGCGGCACGGCCATGCGGCCGATGCCGCAGCCGATGTCGAAGACCCGCTCGTGCGGCTGCAAACGGCCGATGCGGATGAAATGGCCGAGGAATTCGGCGCCGATGGCGCGATAGTCGCCGTCGCCGACGAAGATCGAATCCGGCGGCGGGTGCGGCATGAAGCGGTTGGTCTGCAGCGAGGCCAGCAGCCAGTCGAGTTCCGGCCCCGCAGGGCCGCTCGCGGGCGCCGGCTCGGGCGCGATCTGTCTCAAGGCCGTCATTGCCGTCATGCCGCGGTCGCTCTCCTGAAGGTGAAGCGGGGGGCGAGATTCGGCTCGCTCGGAGCCGGCTCGTGGAGCGCGGGCTCCGCCGCCGAGGTCTCGAAGGCCTGCATCAGCGCATCGATCTGCGCGTCCCAGCGCCGCGTTTGCAGCCAGGCATTGTGCTGGGAGGCAGCGCCGCGCGTGTAGTCGACGCTGCGGGCGATGGACTGCCGCTCGAGATGATAGAGCGCGACACCGGGCGCATAGACGATGCCGAAGCCGGCGCGGCGGACCTTGAGGCAGAGATCGCTGTCCTCGTAGTCGCCGATCACATAGCTCTCGTCGAAACCGCCGAGCTCGGTGAACAGCGCCTGCGAGATGACGATGCAGGCGCCGGTGACGCCAGGCACCGGGCGCTCGACATTGGCCGGCGCATAGCCGCCCGGCATGCCCTTGAAGTAATGGTGGTTGAGCCAGGTGCCTTTACTGTCGCGCTTGAAGTAAAGCCCGGCGTGCTGCAGCGAGCCGTCGTCATAGAGCAGCTTGGGCCCGACGGCGCCGACCCGGCCGCGCCGGTCGAGTTTCTCGATCAGGGCCGGCAGCCAGCCGTTTTCGGCGGGGATCACATCGGAATTGACCAAGGCGAGCGCCTCGCCGCGGCCCTGCCGGGCGCCGGCATTGCAGGCTGCCGAGAAGCCGCCGTTGCGCCCCATCACCACGAGCCGCATCGGCAGGCCGTAGGCGAGGAACAGCCCGCCGAGGAGATGGGCGACCTCCGCCTCGTGCTCGGGTGAATCGAGCACGTAGATCAGCTCGGCATTCTCGACGAACCAGGGATCGCCGGCGAAGGCGGAGACCTGCACGCGCAGGAAATCGTAGACGCGGTAGAGCGGGATCACGACCGAGGCCTTCGGCCTTGCCGTCGCCCGCCCGTAATCCTTGACCACAGGCTCCGGCCGGTTTTCCCGCAACTCGTCCTGGCAGGCGGCGAGGATCGGGGCGAGCGTCGCCTCCAGCATCGCGGATGTCAGGTATTGCGGCGGGATCGCCGACAGCGCCTTGGCGCGGATCGTCGTCGCGTCGGCCGGCTGCACCGGCGGGCGCAGCGTCAGCGTCGTGCCGGATTTCAGCTTGATCTCGCAGCGCGGCTGCAGCACCGGCGCGCCGGCGGCATAGTCCGAGGCGAAGGCGGCGAAGCCCGTGGCGGCGCGCGTCTCGCCTTCCGCGCCCGTTGGCAAGCGCACCGGAAAGCGTTGCAGGCGCGAGAGCATGGCGATCGGCTCGCCGGCGCCGCGATGCAGCAGCACCTCCTCGAGCAGATCGTCGGGATCGCGCAGCCAGCCGCCGATCAGCAGGCCGGCGCCGTTGCAGACCGCCAGATCGAGCTCGGCGGCCGGGAGATCGTCGTTCCGGCGGACATGCTGGACGGCGAGCGGAACCCGGCGCTGCATCTCGACGGCCAGCAGCCGGCCCTGCTCGGACAAACCCGCGAGCTGCTCGACCACCCAGTTGCGCAGGCCGTCGCGGCTCGCCGCCTTGCCGGCCCACCAGCGGCCGAGCGACGGCGCCGCCTGCCGCCCAGGGAGAGCGCGGACGACGAGAGAGCGTTCGCCCTGGAGGATCAGCAATCCGCCGCCGCGAATGGGCGGCTCTTCCAGCACGAGGTGAAGCTCGCGCTTGCCGCTGCGATCGGGCGTGCCGAGGCGTGAGCCGAGGTCGAGGCGGGCGAGGCCGGCGCCGTCGAGGCGCGAGGCCGTGCGCAATTCGCCGAAATCGGCCGGGACGATGGTCTCGAACAGCCACCGGCCCTCGACGAGCGCCGCGGTCGGCTGCATCGCGGCGGGCTTCGGAAACAGGGTCAGCAGAAGCTGGCGCAGAAAGGACAGGTAATTCGGAATGGCGGAGAGGCCGAACAGAGGCGGCCAAGCCCGCACGAGTGCATTGGCCAATGTCAGCCGAGCCTGCGGCGCGAGCTCCTTCAGAAGTTCGCGGGGATCGACCAGCCCATGGACGAGCGCCGGGTCGAATGCTGCTGTGACATCGCCCTGCGGGCCGTGGTCGGACAGGGTCGCGACGATGTTGTCATGGCCCGACGAGCGGAAGGCGATCGCGAGCCGTTCGCGGCCATCGCGCAATCCCAGCGAGACCGATGCCGCCGCAAGACGACGGCCGCCTCCCGTCAGCGCAATCGACGGCTTGCCGAAGGGCGAGGCCTCCAGCGTCCAGCAGAGCAGGAAGACCGAGCCGCCGAGGCGGTGGAGCTCAAGCTGGGTCGGGGCAGTCACGGCCATGGTGACGGGCGCAAGTGAAAGCATGGAGGCATCCCTGCGGCACGGAGGGTCCTGGGGGCGCACCTCGCGAAAGCGGAGGCCACTTTCCCGGGGAGCGTTGCTGCAGAACGGAGATCGGGCACGGATTCTGCCCGCCCGGCCGTTTCCAGCCGGGCGGACGGAACTCTGGATCGATCAGGCGACTGAGAAGTACGAGTTCGGATCGGCCTGGACGTCTTCGGCCGACACGCCGACGAGCGTCAGGGTGTCGCCATGGCCGAGGTCGATGACGGTGTTGCCGCCGACCGAGGTCGCACGCGCAGCCACGTCCTCGGCAGAGGCCACACCGGTGCCGTTGATGTCGGACGCGATCTGCAGGATGTCCGAGCCGGCCTCGAAATCGAGGACGACGTCGTTGCCGCCGCCGCCGGCGAAGACGAAGACGTCGCTTCCGGCGCCGCCATGCAGCGTATCGTTGCCGGCACCGCCGAACAGCAGGTCGTCGCCCGCGCCGCCCTGCAGGATGTCGTCGCCGGCACCGCCGTAGAGGACGTCGGCGCCATCGCCGCCCTGGAGGACATCGTTGCCGATGCCGCCCTGCAGGATGTCGTCACCCGGACCGCCCTGCAGGATGTCGTCGCCTTCGCCGCCGATCAGGACGTCGTCGCCGGCGTTACCGCGCAGGATGTCGTCACCGGCGCCGCCGGTGAGCACGTCGTTGCCCTCTCCGCCGAACAGGGAATCGTTCCCTGCGTCGCCCGACAGGACATCGTCGCCGAGCCCGCCGAAGAGGATATCGTCACCCTCGCCGCCGAACAGGGCATCGTTGCCGCCGTCGCCGTAGAGCAGATCGTTGCCCTCTTCGCCGAAGAGCGAATCGACCTGATCCCCGCCCTTGACGATGTCATCACCCGCTCCGGCGAGGATCACGTCGCTGAATCGACTTCCAATCAAAAAGTCGTCGAATGCACTTCCTTCGATCGTCGCCATCCGGCACCTCCTAGGCGATCTGGTGAACCCGAACCCCTTGGCGGCGAAGCCGCCGAAAATGGAAGTTCAGGAACGGTTCCGACAGCTCCGCATAGTCATGCTGTCGCTCGACGATCTAAGAATTACTCAATGAGTGCGATGCAGCAAGGCTTTTATTGTGACGATTTTGCGATGCAGCACAGTTTAGCCTTTATTTTATAAAGATTATTCTTTCGATGATTGCGTGAATATACTTCCAAAATTGAAATATGAAGTCGAGCGTACGAGATGCCGCCGCGGTCGATGCCGCGCCGCGCCCGGTCAGTCCTCGCGGAAAGCACGATTGAAGCTGTCGGTGAAGGGCGAGATCAGATAGTCCACCGCCCGGCGTGCGCCGTTGACGATCATGACCTCCGCGGTCATCCCGGCATGGAGCGGGACCTTGTAGGCGCGCAGGCTCTCGGGATCGATCTCGGCGCGCACCACGAAATAGGGCACGCCGGTCTTCTCGTCGACGAGCTGGTCGGGGGCGACATAGGTCACCTTGGCCTGCAGCGGCGGCAGCAGGCGCGAGTTGAAGGCGGTCAGGCGAACGCGCGTGCCGGAGCCGACGCGAACCGCATCGATGTCGCGCGGATCGACCTTGGCCTCGACGATCAGGGGCTCGTTCTCCGGCACGATGTCGAGGATCGCCTCGCCGGCCGCAATCACGCTGCCGGCCGTCCGCATCCGGATATTCGCGACGATGCCTTCCTGCGGCGCGGTCACGATCAGCCGGCGGAGCACGTCCTCGGCCTGGACGATGCGCTCGGTGACTTCCGACAGCATCAGCTGCGCTTCCTGGATCTCCTTGGCGATATCGTTCTGGCGTTCCAGGCTGATCGACAGGATCTCCAGATTGGCGCCGGCCACGGCCTGCTCGGCCTTGGCCTTGCGCGCGGCGAATTCGCCGGCCCGGCCGGAAAGCTCGCTCTGCTTGGTCTGCAGCTCGACGAGCTGGCTGCGCTTGGCGTAGCGCTTCTCATAGAGCTCGCCGACCGTGCGGACCTCGTCGTCGATCAGCGAGCGCTGGTGGTTGGTCGCGTCGATCTGCGCCTTCAGCGCCTCGGCCTCGGCCTGGTGCTGCTCGATGACGCGCTGCTGGATGTGAACCTTGCCGTTGTGGACCTGGGCGCGCGACTTGAACAATCCGCGCTCGGCCCGCAGCACCTCGCGCGCGATCGGCGTCACCATCCGCTCGATGTCCTCTGGAAAGGCGACCTCGTTCGCCTCCGTCTGCTCGGCCCGCAGCCGGGCGAGCTTGACGTCCAGGCCGATGCGCTTGGCCTGCAATTGCTGCAGCTCGGCGCGGGCGCGGGCATCCTCCAGCCGCAGCAGCGGCTCGTCCCTGGCGACCCGCTCGCCCTCGGCTTTCAGCAGGGTCTTGAGAATGCCGCCCTCGAGATGGCTGACGGTCTTGCGCTTGCTGTCGACCGCGACGATTCCCGTCGCGACGGCGGCATTGTCGAGCTGCGCGGTCACTGCCCAGGCGCCGAAGCCGCCGAAGCCGACGCCGATCGCCGTGACGCCTGCCAGCACGAGGCTGCGCAGGCTCGGGACGCGCTCGTCCTCTGTCTCCGGCTCCGCCTGCGCCACGAGCGCATGCTCGGGGCGCTTGATCAGGGAACGTCCGGTCATGCCTTCACCTCGCGAATCGGGGTCGGTGCGGACGGCGCGTTGGCGGTGGGCTCCATCTCGACGCGGCCACCGGGCGTGATCATGCCGGCGATGGCGGCGCGCGGGCCGAATTGCTGCACCCGGCCTTCGCGCAGCACGAGGAGCTTGTCGACGACCTGCATCACCGAGGGACGATGGGCGATCAGCACGACGATCGCGCCGCTCTCGCGTGCGGCGGCGATGGCGCGGATCAGGCTCTGTTCGCCCTCGGCATCGAGATTGGCGTTGGGCTCGTCGAGCACGATGAGGCGCGGCGAGCCGTAGAGCGCCCGCGCCAGGCCGATCCGCTGACGTTGGCCGCCCGAGAGGTTGAAATCGCTGTCCGCGACATTGGTGTCGTAGCCGAGCGGCAGCCGGCCGATCAGCTCGTGCACCCCGGCGATGCGGGCGGCCTCCAGAATGGCGTGGGGATCGGGCTCGCGCATGCGGGCGATGTTCTCGGCGATCGTGCCGTTCAGCAGCGAGACCGATTGCGGGAGATAGCCGACCATGGCGCCGAAGGAGCCGCGCTCCCACAGGAAGGTGTTGTGGCCGTCGAGATAGACGCCGCCGACATTGGGCTTGAGGACGCCGACGAGCAGCCGCGCCAGCGTCGATTTTCCGGCGCCGGACGGGCCGACGATGCCGAGCACCTCGCCCGGCTCGAGCGAGAAGGAGACGCTCTTGATCACCGTCTGCTCCGAGCCCGACGGCGCGAAGACGACGCGGTCGACCACGAGATCGCCCTGGCAGGCCGGGGTCGGCACCGTCTGGCGCTGCGAGGTGCGCGAGAGAACGAGTTCGCGTACGCGCTTCCAGGCGGCGGCGGCCAGGACCCATTGCCGCCAGTCCGTGATCATCGAATCAAACGGCGCGAGCAACCTGCCGAGCAGGATGCTGGCGGCCATCAGCGTGCCCGCGGTGACTTCGTTGCGGATGATCAGCACCGCGCCTGTCGCATAGACGGCCAGCTGCATCGTCATGCGTGAGGAGCGGGTCAACGCAGCGATGAACTTGCCGCGGCGCGTGCCCATGTCGAGCTGCTCGATCATCGCCAGCTGCTGGGCGCGCCAGCGCCGGGACAAAGCGGGCAGCATGCCCATGGCCTCGATCGTCTCGGCATGGCGCAGGCTGGCGCCGACTTCGTTGATGCTGGCGACGCCGGCCTCGTTCGCCTCCTTGAGCACCCTGCGGGTCAGCATGTCCGACATCACGCCGAGCAGGAGCAGGATGATCAGCGAGGCCACGCCGACCAGCCCGTAGACCGGGTGGAGCGCGAACAGGACGGCGAGGAAGACCGGCGACCAGGCCGCCTCCAGCGGGGTCGCGATCGCGGAACTGGCGATGAAGAAGCGGATATCGTTGAGGTCGCGAATCGCCTGGGTCGCCTGGCCGGAGCCCTGCTCCAGCGATGAGCTCACGGCTGCCTGCAATGCCGGCAGATTGAGCCGGCGTGCAAAAATGCTCGCCATCGTCTGGAAAGTCAGGGAGCGGATGAACTCGACCGTTCCATAGAGGGCGAGCGCCCCGACTGCGATGACGAGCAGCATCGTGAGCGTGTCGTAGCTATGGCTGACGATCACCCGATCCTGAACCTGCATCATGAAGAGCGGCACGGTCAGCAGCAGCAGATTCACGCAGAGGCTGAGGAACGCCGCATAGCCGAGGCCGCCGACGAAGGACCGCTGGAGACTCCGTATCAGAACGTCGGACGCTGGCTTCACCGCCTTCATGCATGTCTCCAGGAGTGAGAATTTGGCGCGGGGAAGCGACACAGCGGCCGCCGCAAGCATGCCCGCTATCAGCAAGGCAAACGTGATACGGAACGAGTGTCAAGATTATGACAGATTAGAACGCTAATCCATTGAGTCGGAAGAAAGCAAATGGGGCAAAACTATGCAAAACTTTGAATTTCGAATTAGTTTCCGGTCATATCTGGATTGATGCAATCTTAATTGTTAGCCAATGTATGTGGCATGTGCTTTGCCTATAGGCTCTAAGGAGCGAAGGGGATCAAAACGGGTGGATTGTTCAATTTTCGATCAGGCGGAGTAAGGGATGCACTTCAAATTGCATGGCGGCGAGCAATTCCTAGGCAGATCCTTGAACGGCCACCATCAGGCCAACGGTTCGGACGACCTCGACGAGGGGCCCGACCGCAGAATTTCCCCGTTCGACCTGGCGCGGGTCGTCGAACGCGTCAGCCGGCGCTTTCTGGATTATCTGCGCCTCGAGCTGACCAAGCTCGGCATCGACGACATCTCGCCATCACAGGTGATGGTCCTGATGACGATCGGGCAGGGCGAGATCGCGGTCCGCGATCTGCTGGACCGCGGACATTATGGGGGGTCCAATGCGTCCTACAATCTCAAGCAGCTGGTCGAAAGCGGCTATCTCGACCGTGGCGCCTCGCCGCGGGATCGCCGGCAGGCGCGGATATCTCTCTCCCTGAAGGGGCAGATGCTGTGCGAGCGGCTACGTCTGCTCGACGAAGCCAGCCAGGTCGGCCAGCGCCTCGAAAGCAATCGCGACACCGATCTCAACACCACCCATGAAACCCTGCGCCAGCTCGAGCAGTGGTGGAACGACGCACTCCGTTATGGCGGGGTCCTGCTCGCATCATGCATGTCCTATTCGTTCATCGCGCAGGATCTGGTCAATTCGCTGCTCTGATCGCGAGCCTCGTCGCCCAGGGTGACGAGGTCACGCTGATCACGGAACGCCCGGCGCAGGAGCAGCCGGGCGTCAGCCAGCTCGTCTATTCGGTGGAGGAGACGTCGACGCGGCATGCCGCGCTCGCCGCCACCGAATATCATCTGCGGACGGGCGAGGCGGTTGCAGGGTTGATGGAACGCCTGAAACACAGCGATCCGCCCGATGTCGTCCTCGGACATATCGGCTGGGGCGGGATGCTGTTCGCCCGCGACGCGCTGCCGAATGCGGCGCTGATCGGCTATTGCGAATATTATTATCGCAGCGTCGGGTCGGATCTGGATTTCGGTACGGCCGAGCCGATTCCGGCAGAGGAGCGCCACCGCGTCCGCATGCGCAACGCTGCTCAGCTTCTCGCTCTCGATGCGCTCGACGCGGCCTATGCTCCGACGCAGTGGCAGCGGCAGCAATATCCGGCGGCTTATCGCAAGCGCATCGCGGTCTGCCATGACGGGGTCGACACGGCGTTCTGCCGGCCCGATGCGCAGGCTTCCTTCGCGCTTCCCGATGGCCGCGTGCTCTCATCGGGTGCGCCGGTCGTCACCTTCGTGGCGCGCGATCTCGATCCCTATCGCGGCTATCCCCAGTTCATGCGCGCCGCCGCGATCCTGGCCGAGCGCTATCCGGACCTGATATTCGTGGCGGTCGGCGGCGATGGCTCGGGCTATGGGCGCCCACGCAGCGACGGGTCGAGCTGGCGCGATGCGATGTGCGCGGAAACCGGCCTGGCCGATCGGGTCATCCATATTCCCTGGCTGCCTTATGAGAGCCTGATCCGGCTGTTCCAGGTTTCGGCAGCCCATGTCTATCTCACCGTTCCCTTCGTGCTGTCATGGTCGTTGCTCGAGGCGATGGCCTGCGGCTGCCTCGTCGTCGGATCGGACACCGACCCGGTGAAGGAGGTGATTCGTGACGGGGTCAACGGGTTGCTCACGCCGTTTCACAACGAGCGATTGCTGGCGCAGCGCATCGAGCAGGCGCTGTCCCATCCCTTGTCGACGCGGTCTCTAAGGCGGGCCGCACGTGAGACGGTCGTCGCCGGTTACGAGCGTGAGCGCTGCATCGACCGGCAGATCGGCTGGATCCGGCAGCTCGGCGATTAGAAAAGCGAGGTGTTTGTAAGCCGGGAGCTTGCTGGTACCGGTGGGGATCGCTTTTCCGTCAGCGGTCGCCATGCAGGGGTCAGACAATCCAATGCGCGTGGATGTTCTCGGGCTTCAGGCCTTCATCAGCATCGCGGAGCGCGGCAGCTTCCGCGCCGCGGCGTCGCATCTGAACCTGTCGCAGACCGCTCTCAGCCACCGCATCCGCAAGCTCGAGGAATCGCTGGGCACGCCGCTGTTCCTGCGCACCACGCGTCAGGTCTCGCTGACCGCCGCCGGCACGACGTTGCTTCCGCGGGCGCGCCGCATCTTCGAGGATCTCGGATCCGCGCTCGACGAGGTCAGGGTCGATGTCCGCGAGGGCGACGAGCAGGTCTCCGTCGGCTGCCTGCCGACGGTCGCCGTCCATTGCATGCCGCCGGTGATTGCAGCCTTCGCGAAGCGCCATCCCGGCATTGGGGTGAGGATCCACGACAATTCGGCTTCGGAGATCGCCGACAAGGTCCAGTCCGGCGAGGCGGAGTTCGGTGTCACCATCGTCGCGGCGAATCGCTGGGATCTGGAGCTGAAGCCGGTCGTGAAGGAGCCTTTCGTGCTGGTCAGCCATCGCAGCATGCCGCTGGCACAGGCGTCGTCTCTGACCTGGGCCCAGCTGCAGGGCGAGCCGTTGGTGCGCATCAGCGCCGAGACCGGCAATCGCATCCTGATCGACGATGCGCTGGGGGCGCGGCGCGAGAGCCTGACCTGGCGCTACGAGGTGCAGCGGGTCGTCACCGCCGTCAGTCTCGTGCGCTCCCGCATCGGCTATGCGATCGTGCCGCAGTTCGCGCTCGACGCTGTCGATGACGGCGAACTCGTCGCCGTGCAGCTGCGCGCGCCGGCGGTGACGCGCACGCTCGGCATCATCACACGAAAGACCGTGCCGCTGCGCCCGGCGGCGCGCGATCTTCTCTCGCTGTTGAGCCAGGCGCTGAAGCGATCGGTCTCGCCGCGATGAGATGAATGAAATTAATCAATCGCTGCATTCTTATCATTTGATGAAGCAATGAGCCTGTTCCACCCTTGCTGCGGGAAGAAACGCGCAGGGAGTGGCGACGATGGCTGGTTCGACACCGGCGACGATCGCATTCATCGGATTTGGCGAGGTCGGGCAGAGCTTTTCGCGCGGCCTGCTGGCCCATGGCGCTGCCGGAATCCGCGCCTATGATCTGCTTTTCGGCAGCGGGGCGGGACGGCGGCTGGAGGATGCGGCGAGCCAGATCGGCGTGACCTGCGGTGCGTCACCGGCGGAAGCCGGCGCGCGCGCGTCCTTCGTCTTCTCGGCGGTGACAGCCGATCGTGCGGAGGCGGTGGCTGCCGAGGCCGCGCGCTGGCTCAGGCCCGGCCAGATCTTCGTCGACGTGAATTCGGCGGCACCCTCGACCAAGCAGCGCGCCGCCAAGGCGGTGGAAGCCAGCGGCGCCGATTATGTCGAGGCGGCCGTGATGGCGCCAGTGTTGAAGCCCGGCCTCAAGGTGCCGATCCTCGCCGGCGGTCCGAAGGCGCAGGCGGCGGCCGAGGCGCTCAACGGGTTAGGCATGAGCCTGACGCCGGTTTCGGAAGTCTTTGGCCGCGCATCGGCGATGAAGCTCTGCCGCAGCATCGTCATCAAGGGGCTGGAGGCGTTGATGGTCGATTGCGCCGCCTCCTGCGAGGCATGGGACGTCAAGGACCCGGTCTTCGCGAGCCTGCACGCCACCTTCCCCTCGATCGATTTCCATGCGCTCGCATCCGACATGCGCGAACGCGTCGCGACCCATGGCGTGCGCCGTGCGGCCGAGATGCGCGAGGCGGCGGAGATGCTCGCGGCTGCCGGGCTGGCGCCCGGCCTCGCCAGTGCCGTCGCCGATGCGCAGCAGCGCGGGGCACGCCGCAAGGGAGGCGCCTGATGCAGCCCGATCGCCGCTCCGTTCTTGCCGGCCTCGGCACGGCCGGGCTCTCCGGCTTGGCACCGACGCAAGCCCGGGCCGAATGGCCGAGCCAGATCATCCGCCTCGTCGTGCCCTTCACCCCCGGCGGCAGCACCGACGTGCTGGCGCGCTTGATCGCCGCCAAGCTGGAACGCGCGATCCCGGGCAAGGGCTTCGTTATCGAGAACCGGCCGGGGGCCGGCGGCATGACGGCGGCGGGCCAAGTCGCGAAGTCCGAGCCCGATGGCCATACGCTGATGATGGGGCATATCGGGACGCTCGCCTTCGCGCCCGCGCTATATCCCAATGTGCCCTATGACCCGGTCAAGGATTTCCAGCCGGTCGCGCTTGTCGCGATGGTGCCGAACATCCTGGCGATCAATCCGAAGCTGCCGGCCAAGACGCTCGGTGAGTTCGTGGCCTACGCCAAGGCAAATCCCGGCAAGCTGAACTACAGCTCGGGCGGGCAGGGCAGCGCGGCCCATATCGCAACGGCCTATCTGACCTATCGCGCCGGTATCGAGGCCGTGCACGTGCCCTATCGCGGCACGGCGCCTTCGGTAAACGACCTCGTCGCCGGCAATGTGCAGTTCACGCTGACCGGCGGCCCGGCCGTGCTGCCGCTGTCCGAGGGCGGACAGCTCAGGGTGCTCGGCGTCGCCAGCCGCGAGCGCGTCGGCTTCGCGCCTGAGTTGCCGACGCTGGCCGAGAGCGGTCTGCCGGATTTCGAGGCGGTGCAGTGGTACGGCGTGGTGGCGCCCGCCAAGACGCCGCGTGCGATCGTCGATCGGCTCAACCGCGAGATCAATGCGCTGCTCGGCCAGCCCGATTTCGCCGCTGCCCTGGCCCGCGACGGTGCGATCGCTCGGCCCGAGTCGCCGGATGGCTTCGGCAAGTTGATCGCTTCGGAGCTGGCGCTGTGGCGCGACGTGATCACGCGCGCCGGCATCAAGGCATCGGAGTGAGGCGATGAGCCAGATCGCCGTTCCCTGCATGTTGATCCGCGGTGGCACCTCGAAGGGGGCCTATTTCCTGCGCGACGACCTGCCGGCCGATGTGGCCGCGCGCGATGTCTTCCTGCTCGCGGTGATGGGCTCGCCCGACAAGCGGCAGGTCGACGGGCTCGGCGGGGCTCATCCTCTGACGAGCAAGGTGGCGATCGTTTCGAAATCTGACGAGCCGGGCTGCGACATCGATTTCCTGTTCGCGCAGGTCGGCATCGAGACGGCGCAAGTCGATACGACGCCGAATTGCGGCAACATCCTCGCCGGGATCGGGCCCTTCGCGCTGGCGCGCGGCCTGGTGAAGGCGAGCGGCGCGCGCACGACCATCCGCGTCCGCACGATCAACACCGGCACCATCGCCGATCTGACGATGGACACGCCGGATGGCGAGGCGAGCACCGAGGGCAGTGCGCGCATCGATGGCGTGCCGGGCACCTCGGCGCCGATCGATATCAGCTTCCTCGATGCCGAGGGCTCGGTTTGCGGCGCGCTGCTGCCGACCGGCAACGTGGTCGATGAGATCGATGGCGTGCCGTGCACGCTGATCGACAACGGCATGCCGGTGATCGTGATGCGGGCGGTCGATGTCGGGTGCAGCGGCTATGAGCCGCGCGAGCAGCTGGACAAGGACATAGAGCTGAAAGCACGGATCGAGCGCATCAGGATCGCCGCAGGGCCACTGATGAATCTCGGCGAGGTCGCGAAGAAGGTCGTGCCGAAGATCGCGCTCGTCGCGCCGCCGGCTGCCGGCGGTTCGATCTGCACGCGCAGCTTCATCCCGCATGAATGCCACGCCTCGATCGGCGTCTTCGCGGCGGTGACGGTGGCGACTGCCGCCGCCTTGCCGGGCTCGCCCGCGGCTTCCGTCGTGGTGATGCCTGAAGGCCGTGAGCGCTCGCTCTCGGTCGAGCATCCGACGGGCGAATTCACGGTGACGCTGACGGTCGGCGGGACGTCGGAGCGGCCGGCGATCGAGCGGGCCGGATTGCTGCGCACTGCGCGCATCCTGATGGAAGGCCGCGCCTTCGTGCCGGCGAGCGTCATGGCGGCGCATGCGGGCAGCGCCCGTCACGCGGCCGAATGAGACGAGAGGACTGACTGGCGATGGCCAACACGCAGAAGACGGGTCTGGTGATCACGGCGCATCCGGGCGATTTCGTCTGGCGGGCCGGCGGCGCTATCGCGCTGCATGCGAAGCGCGGGATGCGCGTGAAGATCCTCTGCCTGTCCTATGGCGAGCGCGGCGAGAGCCAGTTCGCCTGGAAGAAGGCCGGCGTCAGGATGGAGGATGTCAAGGCACAGCGCCGCGAGGAGGCTGAAGCTGCAGCTGCTATGCTCGGCGCCGAGATCGAGTTCATGGATGCCGGGGACTATCCGCTGCGGACCACGCCCGAGATGCTGGACCGCGCCATCGACATCTTCCACGAACTCAATCCGAGCTTCGTGCTGACCCATGCGCTTGAAGACCCCTACAATTTCGACCATCCCGAGGCGGCCCGCTTCGCGCAGGAGGCGCGCATCATCGCGCAGGCCGCCGGCCACAAGCCCGATCCGGAGCGCGCCTATGCCGCCCCGCCGATCTTCCTGTTCGAGCCGCACCAGCCCGAGCAGTGCAATTTCAAGCCGAACGTCATCCTCAACATCGACGAGGTCTGGGAAACCAAGCGCAAGGCCTTCGAGATCCTCGCCGCGCAGAAGCATCTCTGGGAATACTACACCCGCGTCGCGCTCAATCGCGGCATGCAGGGCGGCCGGAACTCCGGCAAGGCGATGACCTATGGCGAGGCCTATCAGCGGCTCTTCCCGGAAGCGCTGGAGGCGCTGGCATGACCCCCGTCGTCATCCGCACGAAGAAGCGCGCGCCTGCCGCCGCAATGGCCGATCTCGGAGAACTCGGCGTCTCGACCACGCATGAGGCGATGGGCCGGAGCGGGCTGATGAAGCCCTATATGCGGCCGATCTATGCCGGCGCGCAGATCGCCGGCGGGGCGGTGACGGTGCTCGCACAGCCCGGCGACAACTGGATGATCCATGTCGCGATCGAGCAGGTGCAGCCGGGCGACGTGCTCGTCGTCGCCTGCACCACCGACAACACCGACGGCATGTTCGGCGATTTGCTCGCCACCTCGCTGAAGGCGCGCGGCGGTGTCGGCCTCGTCATCGATGCCGGCGTGCGCGACGTGCGCGTGCTGACCGAGATGGGCTTTCCGGTCTGGTCGCGAGCGATCTCGGCCAAGGGCACGGTCAAGGCGACGCTGGGTTCGGTCAACGTGCCGGTGGTCTGCGCGGGGGCGTTGGTCCATCCCGGCGACGTGATCGTCGCGGACGACGATGGCGTGGTCGTGGTGCCGCGCCGCGATGCCGAGGCCGTGGCCGCCGCCGGCCGCAAGCGCGAGGCAGCGGAGGAGGAGAAGCGCAGGCGCCTCGCCTCTGGCGAACTCGGGCTGGACATGTACGCTATGCGCGAAGGCCTCGCCAAGGCTGGCCTCGTCTATCGCGACGACGAAGACGAATAAACAGAAGCAAAGCCCCGCCAAGGGGACCACAAGCATCTCGGGAGGAACGACATGACGCATCGCAGGACAGTTCTGGGTGGAATTCTCGGCTTCACGCTGGCGGCCACGGCCGGCGGCGCGGCGCTGGCGCAGGAGGCAGTGAAAATCGGCTTGATCCTGCCGATGACCGGGCCCTTCGCCTCGACCGGCCGGCAGATCGACGCGGCGGTGAAGCTCTTCCTCGCCAAGGAGGGCGCGGTTCATGGCGGGCGAAAGCTCGAGGTGATCCTCAAGGACGACGCCGGCAATGCCGATGCGACGCGCCGCCTGGCGCAGGAACTGGTCGTCAACGACAAGGTCGCGGTTCTCGCCGGCTTCGGGCTGACGCCGCTCGCCATGGCGACGGCACAGATCGCGACGCAGGCGAAAGTGCCGGAGGTCGTCATGGCCGCGGCGACCGCGTCGATCACCGAAGCCTCGCCCTTCATCGTGCGGACATCCTTCACCCTGCCGCAGGCCTCCGAGCCGATGGCCGACTGGGCCGCGGCCAACGGCATCAAGAAGGTCTTCACGGTCGTGACCGATTACGGGCCGGGCATCGACGCCGAGACCTCCTTCGCGGCGAAGTTCAAGGCGGCGGGCGGCACGGTCGAGAGCGTGCGCGTGCCGCTGCGCAACCCCGATTTCGCGCCCTTCCTGCAGCGCGTCTCGGAAGCCAAGCCGGATGCGCTCTTCGTCTTCGTGCCCTCGGGGACCGGCGCGCAGTTCATGAAGCAGTTCGTCGAGCGCGGGCTGGACAAGGCCGGCGTCAAGCTGATCGGCCCCGGCGACGTCGTCGATGACGACATCCTCGAAGGCATCGGCGATGTCGCTGTCGGCGCGATCACCACGCATCACTACTCGGTCGCCCATGACAGCCCCGCCAACAAGGCCTTCGTCGAGGCTTTCCAGAAGGCCAATCCCGGCATGCGGCCGAATTTCATGGCGGTCGGCGGCTATGACGGCATGCGGCTCATCGCGGAGGCGCTCAAGGCGACCAAGGGCGATTCCGATGGCGAGAAGCTGATCGCGGCGATGAAGGGCGCGGCCTGGGAAAGCCCGCGCGGGCCGATCAAGATCGACCCCGACACGCGCGACATCATCCAGAACATCTACGTCCGCAAGACGCAGAAGGTGGGCTCCGAGCTGCACAATGTCGAGTTCGCGACGATCAAGGACGTCAAGGACCCGGTGAAGGCCCGCAAGTGACGGGCCAGACAGCCAGCCCGGATCGAAGCGCATGCTGACCATCCTGTTCGACGGCATCGCCTATGGGATGGTGCTCTTCGTCCTCGGTTGCGGGTTGTCCGTGACGATGGGGTTGATGAACTTCGTCAACCTCGCTCATGGCGCCTTCGCGATGCTCGGCGGCTATGTCGCCGTGCTGGCGATGCAGCGGCTCGGCCTGCCGTTCCTGGCGAGCCTGCCGCTCGCCTTCCTCGCGGCGGCGCTGGTCGGGATCGTGCTGGAGCGGCTGATCTACCGGCCCATGTACGCCAAAAGCCATCTCGACCAGGTGATGTTCTCGATCGGGCTGGTCTTCATGGCGGTGGCAGGCACCGACTGGCTGATGGGCTCGACCCAGCAGTTCATTCGGCTGCCGGGCTGGCTGCAGGGGCGCTTCGAGATCGCCGGCATCGGCATCGGCCGCTACCGGCTCTTCGTGATCGCGGTCTGCGGTCTGCTGGCGTTCTCGCTGCAATGGGGCTTCACTCGCACCCGCTTCGGCAGTCGGTTGCGGGCCGCGGTGGATGACGCCCGCGTGGCGCGCGGCTTGGGCATTCCCGTGAACCGGCTGTTCGCGCTGACCTTTGCGCTGGGATCGGGGCTCGCCGGATTGGGTGGCGCGCTTGGCATCGAGCTGATGGGGCTCGATCCCAGCTTTCCGCTGAAGTTCATGATCTATTTCCTGATCGTGGTGACGGTCGGCGGCACCTCGAGCATCACCGGGCCGTTCTTCGCCGCCATGCTGCTCGGCGTCGCCGATGTGGTCGGCAAGTACCTCGTGCCGCATGTCGGCGCCTTCATCATCTACGCGCTGATGGTGGTGCTGCTGATCACCCGGCCGCACGGGCTCTTCGCGAGGGCGCGGGCATGAGCGCCGGCACGTTCGAGACGCGCGTCCGGCAGGCTCTGTACGCCTCGCGGCGCTGGCATCCGGCGGAGATCGCCTTCTGGGTGCTGGCCTTCGCGGCTTTCCTGCTGTTCCCGCGCAATCTGCTGCTGCTCAACGAGATCGCGATCCTCGCGCTGTTCGCCCTCTCGCTGGACCTGATCCTCGGCTATGCCGGCATCGTTTCGCTGGGGCACGCGGCCTTCCTCGGCATGGGCGCCTATGCGGCAGGGCTCACTGCCAAATACGTCACAGCCGATCCGCTGGCCGGGCTTGCCGTCGGCATGGGTGCGGCGGGGCTGCTCGGCCTCGTCACCAGCCCGCTCGTGCTGCGCGGCACCGATCTCACCCGGCTGATGATCACGCTCGGCGTCGCGCTCATCCTCTACGAGCTGGCGAACTCCTTCGGCTCTCTGACCGGCGGCGCGGACGGCCTGCAGGGCATCATGATGGCGCCGGTGCTCGGGCTGTTCGGCTTCGATATCTTCGGCCGCACGGCGTATCTCTATTCGCTCTCGGTGCTTTTCCTGCTGTTCCTGATCGCGCGGCGGGTGATGCATTCGCCCTTCGGCTTGAGCCTGCGCGCGGTGCGGGACAACCCGCTGCGCGCCTCGGCCTCGGGCGTGCCGAACGGCCGGCGCCTCGCCGCGGCCTACGCGCTCGCGGCGGCCTATGCCGGGGCGGCGGGCGCGCTGCTCGCCCAGACCACGCAGTTCGTCTCGCTCGACGTGCTCGACTTCCACCGCTCGGCCGATCTGATGCTCGTGCTGATCATCGGTGGCGCCGGCTATCTCTATGGCGGGCTGGTCGGCGCGATCGCCTTCAAGCTGCTGCAGGACGTGATCGCGAGCTTCACCCCGCAATACTGGATGTTCTGGATCGGGCTCTTCCTGGTGCTGTTCGTGCTCGGCGGGCGCGAGATGATCCATGGGGCGATCAAGAAGATCGCCGGACGCTTCGCCCGGTTCGGGCGGGGAGGGGCGCAATGACGATCGCGCTCCAGACTTTCGACCTCTACAAGAGCTTCGGCGGCATCACCGCCACGGATCATGTCGACTTCACTCTCGAGCGCGGCGCGCGCCACGCGCTGATCGGGCCGAACGGCGCCGGCAAGACCACCTTCGTCAACCAGCTCACCGGCGTGCTGCGGCCGACATCGGGCCGTGTCGAACTGATGGGCGAGGACATCACGAAGCTGCCGCGCGAGGCGCGGGTGAAGCGCGGGCTCGCCCGCACCTTCCAGATCAACCAGCTCTTCGCTACGATGACGCCGCTGGAGATGATCGCGCTGGTCACCTCCGAGCGGCTCGGCCGGGGCACGCATCCTTTCCGCGCGCTGGATCGCGATCCCGATCTCGTGGCTGAGACCGCCGAGATCCTGACCCGCTTCAGGCTCGACGACATCATGGATAGCCGCATCGCGACGCTGCCCTATGGCAAGCAGCGCCAGATCGAGATCGCCGCCTCCTTTGCCGCGAGGCCGTCGGTTCTGCTGCTCGACGAGCCGGCGGCCGGCGTGCCGGAAGCCGAGCGCCGCGAATTGATGCAGACGGTCGCCGAATTGCCCGACGACGTCTCCGTGCTGCTGATCGAGCACGACATGGACCTCGTCTTCCGCTTCGCGACGCGGATCACCGTGCTGGTCAATGGCCGGGTTCTGGCGGAGGGAACTCCGGACGAGATGGCGCATGATCCGGCCGTGCGTGCCGCCTATCTCGGCGAGGGCGCCCATGTCTGAACTCCTGCAGATCGAGAAGCTGTGCGCCGGTTATGGCGAGGCGCAGGTGCTGTTCGACATCGACCTCACGCTGGCGGAGGGGCATTCGCTTGCGCTGCTCGGCCGCAACGGCGTCGGCAAGACGACGCTGGTCAACAGCATCATCGGCGTCACGCGCCGGCGTGGCGGGCGGATCGTGCTCGCCGGGCGTGATCTCACCAGCGTCTCGCCCGAACAGCGAGCGCAGGCCGGCATCGGCTGGGTGCCGCAGGAGCGCAACATCTTCAAGTCGCTGACCGTGCTGGAAAACCTGACCGCCGTCGCGCGTCCGGGGCCATGGGATACCGCCCGCGTCTTCCGGATGTTTCCACGCCTCGCCGAGCGCAAAGCCAATCTCGGCAACCAGCTTTCCGGCGGCGAGCAGCAGATGCTGGCGATCGGCCGGGCGCTGATGCTCAACCCTAAGCTATTGCTGCTCGACGAGCCGACCGAGGGGCTGGCGCCGATCATCGTCGAGGAACTGCTGCGGGCGTTGAAGGCGCTGTTCCGCGACGAAGGGCTCTCCGCCATCGTGATCGAGCAACATGCGCGCAAGATCCTCGAGCTGACGGACGACGCCATCGTCCTCGAACGCGGCCGCGTGGTCCTGGCGGAACGCAGTGCTACGCTCATCGCCGAGCCGCAGCGGCTCGAACATCACCTCGGCCTCGCCGCCGCGGCCTGACCATCAAGAACCGGGAGGACAAGACATGACCCAGAGACAGAAGCCGCCGTTCCGGGGCGATATGGTGGGCAGCCTGCTGCGTAGCGCGCCCGTCAAGGAAGCCCGCGCCAAGGTCGCCGCCGGCGAGATGAGCCATCCGGAGCTCACCACGATCGAGGACGAGGAGATCAGGAAGCTCGTCAAGAAGCAGGAGGAGATCGGCCTGCAGGCGGTGACCGACGGCGAGTATCGCCGCGCCTTCTGGCATTTCGACTTCCTCGACGGCTTGGACGGCGTCACGACCTACGAGACCGACGCAGGGATTCAGTTCAAGGGCGTCGCCACCAAGGGGCATGGCATCCGCGTGACCGGCAAGCTGGATTTCCCGGCCGACCATCCGCATCTCCAGCATTTCAAGTTCCTGGCGTCGGTCACCAGCCGCGTGCCGAAGATGACCATTCCGAGCCCGTCGATGCTGCACTACCGCGGCGGACGGAAAGCGGTCGACCCGAGCGCCTATCTCAAGATGGAGGATTACTACGACGATCTGGGCAAGGCCTACGCCAAGGCGATCAAGGCCTTCTACGATGCCGGCTGCCGCTATCTGCAGCTCGACGACACCAGCCTGTCCTATTTCTGCGATCCCGAGCAGCGCAAGATGCTGGCAGAGCGCGGCGACGACCCGGACAAGCTCATCTTCATCTATCGCGACGTGCTTAACGCCGCACTGAAGGCCAAGCCTGCCGACATGCAGATCACCACCCATACCTGCCGCGGCAATTTCAAATCGACCTTCATCGCCTCGGGCGGCTACGAGCCGGTGGCCGATCTCGTCTTCAACCAGATCGATGTCGACGGCTATTTCATGGAATGGGACGACGACCGCTCCGGCGGCTTCGAGCCGCTGCGCTTCCTGCCCAAGGGCGACAAGCACGTCGTGCTCGGCCTCGTGACCTCAAAGTTCGGTTCGGTCGAGAGCAAGGACAATCTCAAGCGCCGCATCGAGGAAGCCGCGAATTTCGCCCCGCTGGAACAGCTCTGCCTGTCGCCGCAATGCGGCTTCGCCTCGACCGAGGAAGGCAATGTGCTGGCCGAGGACGAGCAATGGGCCAAGCTCTCGCGCATCCTCGAAACCGCCAGGGAAGTCTGGGGATGAGCAGCGAGCCCTGTTTCGACGTCGCTCATCTCGGCCATGTCGAGCTCTTCACCAACAAGCCCGAGGCCAGCCTCGATTTCTTCGTCAACATCTTCGGATTGACGGAGAGTGGGCGGGAGGGCGATTCCGTCTATCTGCGCGCCTGGGACGATTACGAGTTCCACACGCTGAAGCTCACCGCTTCAAATAACACCGGGGTCGGTCATATCGGTTACCGCGCCTCGAGCGAGGCAGCGCTCCTGCGCCGCGTCGCCGCGATCGAGGCGATGGGGGCCGGCATCGGCTGGAGCGAGGGCGATCTCGGCCATGGCCGCGCCTATCGCTTCCGCGATCCCGACAACCACGTCTTCGAGATCTATTTCGAGACGAACAAGTATGTCGCTCCCGAAGCGGAGCGGCCGGCGCTGAAGAACCAGGCGCAGCGCAACCATGGCCGCGGTTGCGCGGTGCGCCGGCTCGACCATCTCAACCTGCTCGCGCAGGATGTCGCGGTGATCCGCGACTTCATGCCGAAGGCGCTGGGCAGCCGCGTCACCGAGCAGATCGTGCTGGATTCGGGCGAGGTCGGCGGCTGCTGGTTCACCGTCAACAACAAGAGCTACGACATCGCCTATACGCGCGACCACACGCCGGCGCAGGGGCGCTTCCACCATGTCACCTATGCGGTGGACCAGCGCGAGCACATCCTGGAGGCGGCCGATCTCTTCCTGGAGAACGGCGTCTTCATCGAGACCGGCCCGCACAAGCATGCGGTGCAGCAGACCTTCTTCCTCTATGTCTACGAGCCCGCCGGCAACCGCGTCGAGATCGCCAATGCCGGCGCGCGCCTGATCCTTGATCCGGACTGGCAGACCGTGACCTGGACCGAGACCGAACGGAAGAAGGGCCAGGCCTGGGGGCTCAAGACGATCGAGAGCTTCCATACGCATGGCACGCCGCCGGCAGCGTCGGCGCCGGGATCGCCTTGAACGAGGCCGTCATTCCGGGGCATGCCGCAGGCATGAGCCCGGAACCCATGAACACCGTCGCGGCTGGACAAGGGTGGCGGCTGCCGCTTCGATTCCCCCCGCGATGTCGTGGTCATGGGGGTTCCGGGCTCTTCGCTGACGCGAAGCCTCGGAATGACGGTGTGGTTCCCAGCTAGCGGCGCTGCGAATCAGCTCATCACCAGCCCGCCATCGACATGCAGCGTCTGGCCGGTGACGAAGCCGCTCCAGTCGCTGGCGAGGAAGAGCACGGGGCCCGCCACATCCGCCGGCGTCGCGATGCGGCGCAGCGGCGTCTGCGCTATCAGAATTTCGCGGACCTCTTCCTTGGTCGAAGCGCTCGCATCGGTTGGGTAGACCAGACCGGGAGCGACGCAGTTCACCCGGATGCCGAGCGGGCCGAGATCAACAGCCAGATTGCGGCTGAAGCCGATCAGCGCGGCCTTGGCGGTGGTGTAGTCGTGATAGGGGATGCTCGGGCGCGCCACGAGGTCGCTCGCGATGTTGACGATGCTGGCGCCGCTGCGGCGCTGGAGCAAGGGCAGCATCGCCCGGCAGACCGTGTAGGCGGCCTTCACCGCGCCGTCGAATTGCTGGCCGTATGCCTCCCAGGGCGTCTCCCAGAAGCGGGCGCGATTGTCGGGGTCGAAGCGATACGGTGCAAAGGCATTGTTGACGACGACATCGAGCCGGCCGACCTCCTCCGAGATGCGCTCGGCCATTGCCACGACCGCCTCGGGAGAGGTCACGTCGGCCGCGATGGCGAGCGCCTCGCCGCCGAGCGCGCGGCATTCCGCTGCGACAGCTGCGGCGGCCTCGTCGTTGCGGAGGTAATTGACGATGACGATGCCGCCCTCGGCGGCGAAGGCCTTCGCGATCGCGGCCCCGATGCCGCGGCTGGCGCCGGTGACGAGGATGGCGCGGTCGCGGAATTTCACGGCATGCCGTCCTTCTGCGGGATGAGATCGCTCTTCACGATCTCCTTCATGTCGAGCGGGCGGGCGATCAGCCCGAGGCTGCGGAAGGTGTCGGCGCCCTTTTGCAGGGCTTCGAGATCGAAGCGGCCGAGGCCTTCGCGCTCGGTCGTCGGGGAGACGCTGGAGAGGTTGCGCAGCTTGATGATCTCGAGATTGACCGCCTCATCTCGGCCGTTGATGGCGCGGGTGAGGGCGAGGCGCGCAGCCTCCTCGGGCTTGGCGATCATCCAGGCGGCCGAGTCGCGATAGGCGGCGAGGAATCGCTTCAGTAGCGGCTTCTTCGCTTCATAGGTCGCCTGCGTCACGACAAAGAGATCGCTCGGCAGGTTGAGCTGGTCGCGGACCTCGATCACGTCGACCTCGCCCAGCCCCTTGGCGCGGGCGACGAGCAGACCGGTATCAGTCGCGGCGGTGGCGTCGAGCTGCCCCTGCATCAGCGGCGCGAAGTTGAGCAAGCCGGCGACCTGGACTGTCACGTCCTTCTCGCCGAGCCCGACCTGATGCAGCAGTACGAGGAGGTTCTGATAGGTGCCGCTGGCGAGGCTGTAGACGCCGATGCGCTTGCCCTTGAGATCGGCTGCCGAGCGGATGCCGCTCGCCTTCGGCGCGACGACGTTGAAGACGTTCTGCGGATAGATGTTGTAGATCGCGACCAGCTTCTCGCCCTTGTCGAGCGCGAGATAGAGCGAGGCGGGGTCGGTGAAGGCGATGTCTGCCTGGCCGCTCAGCATGTTCTGAATCGCCGCTCCGCCGCCATTGCCGGGCACATAGTCGAGCGCGATGCCCTTGGCCTTGAAGAAGCCCTTGTCCGGCTCGGCGAGCAGGTTGGTGATCTCGCTGATCGGCTGGCTCCAGCCGGCGATGGTGAATTTCTCCAAGGGTTGGGCCTGAGGCGAAGTCCAAGCGGACAGCAAGAGCGCGACCGCTGCCGCTACGCTCGCCGTCATCCCGGACAAGCGGCGAAGCCGCGCAGATCCGGGATCCATCGTAGAGCGCGGAGCCCTGCGATGGATCCCGGCGCTCCGCTTCGCTGCGGCCGGGATGACGAGCCCTGTTCTGAGAATACGAGCAAGAGCAGGGAAGATGGCCATGGTCTAACCTTTCGAGAAGCGATGCAGGACGCGGCGCTCCAGCACGCGCACGGCCTCGTAGAGCAGCATTCCGAGTGCGGTGATCACGACGAAGAGCGCGAAGATCAGGCTCGAATCCATCACGCTCTGGGCGGCGATGATCGAGGCGCCCAGCCCGACGCGCCCGCCGATGAACTCGCCGACCACCGCGCCGACCAGCGCGAGCACGACTGCGACGCGCAGGCCCGCCATGATGACGGGTAGCGCCGCCGGCAGCTTCAGGCGCAGCAGGGTCTGCAAGCGGCTGGCGCGGAGCATGCGGAAGAGTTCGCGCCGGGCCGGATCGACCTCGGTCAACCCGGTCAGCGTGTTCTCCATCAGCGGGAAGAAGCAGATCAGCGCGGTGATGACGACGGTTGGCGTCATGCCGAAGCCGAACCAGATGATGAAGAGCGGACCGAGCGCGAGCTTGGGCACGAGCTGGCTCGCCAGCACATAGGGGTGCAGCAGGCGCCCGAGCATGGGGACTTCCGCGAGCAGGATGCCGACGCCGAGGCCGACGATGGTGCCGATGCCGAGTCCCAGCGCCATCTCCGTGGCCGTGACGGCGAGATGCGGCCAGAGCCGGCCGGTGGCGATCTCGCTCCACAGTGTCGCCAGCACGGCCGAGGGTGGTGGCAGGACGAGGGCGGAGAGGCCGCCGAGCCGGCACCAGGCTTCCCAGCCGGCGAGCAGGGCGAGAAGCAGCAAGAGGGAGGGGAGGCGCGCGGTCATGCGGCCGGCCTCCGGCTTGCGATAGCCCCGGTTTCGCCATCCATGGCGTCGCGCAGTTCGCGGCAAGCCGCCGTGAACGTGGGTGCATAGCGCATGTCGCGATGGCGCGGGCGCGGCAGCTCGATTCGGCGCGCATGGGTGAGGCGGCCCGCCGCCATCACCGCGACCTTGTCGGCGAGATAGACGGCCTCGGCGATATCATGGGTGACGAAGAGCGCCGTCGTGCCGTGGAGCGCGCAGAGCCGCAGCAGATCATCCTGCAATTCCTCGCGGGTCAGGGCATCGAGTGCCGCGAAGGGCTCGTCGAGCAGCAGCAAATCCGGTTCGCCGATCAGCGCGCGGGCGACGGCGACGCGGCTCTGCTGGCCCCCGGAGAGTTCGGTGGGGCGGCGGCTAGAGAAATCTGCGAGGCCGACACGCTCAAGCAGGTCGAACGCAGCATCCTTATCGGCGACGATGGGGCGGCGCTTCAGCGAGATCGGCAGCAGGACATTGTCGAGAGTGCTCAGCCAGTCGAGCAGGGTCGGGGCCTGGAAGACGAAGCCGGCGCGGAGGCTCGGGCCATGCAGCGCCTCGCCGCCAATGCGGATGGCGCCCTCGCTCGGCACGAGCAAGCCGGCGGCGAGCTTGAGCAACGTGGTCTTGCCGCAGCCGCTGCGGCCGAGCAGGCAATGGATCTCGCCGCGCGGGATGATCCAGTCGACGCCGTCGACGATGGCCGGGCCGCCCGCGTCATAACGGAAGGCGACCCGCTCGATCGCGACGAAGCCGGGGGTGGTGGGGTCAGTCGACATAGGGCGCGAACCCTTCTGCCGCGGCTTCAGCGCCGTGCTCGATCTCGGTCAGGGTGACCAAGTCGAGCAGGCTGAAGCGCCCGTCATGGTGCCAGCCGGCCTCCGGGGCCGCCATGCGGCCGAACGGGGCGATGCGGGTGACGCCGACCTCAGCAAACTGCTCCGCGAGCTGGAACAACCTCTCCGGCGCCGCCGCTATCCCGGCCGTCTGCAGGAAGTTGCGATAGGGCGCGACGAGGGCCGGGATCTCGTCGAGGCTGTCGACCGAAACCAGTTTGAGCGTGCGGTTGAGGCCTGTCGGACTCAGGTCCTCGGGCGTCTCGACATGGGCGACGCTCCACGAATCTGTGGGCTCGCCAAGGAGTTCTGCGGCGCCTTTCAGTGCGCCCATCTCCTGCGCGCTGCGCCAGGCCGTGATGGAGGCGGATTCGGCCGGCGAAAGCGTGCGACGGGGGTGGCGATGGGCGAGGGCGGCCAGTTCCTGCGCGACATGGCGCGCGAATTCGGCTGGCGAAACCCGCCCGCCGCGCTCGACGAAAAGCATCTGTGGGGAATAGCAGCCCTGCTGCTCGTAGCGGGCGGCGTCATGAGCGGCGAGGCGGGCCAGCGCGGGTGCCCTGCGGCTGTCGAGCGCTTCGCGCGCGACGACGCCGAAGCCGATCTTGTGGCCATGCGGCAGGAAGCGCGTGGTGATCGGCAGCTTGGCGCGCAGCGCCGTGAGCGTATCGTTGCCGCCATAGGCCATGACGGTGTCGGCCGCGCGCAGGAAAATTGGTTCGGCAGGCGCTTCGCCACCCTTCCACCAGGTGATGGCGAGGCATTCGCCGAGTTCGGGGTCGATCTCGGCGATCAGGCCCGCAAACCAGCCCGCCGTCAGCGGCTCGGCCGAGGCGAGTTTGCCGATCGTGCCGGCCTTGACCAGAAGCCCGCAGATCAGGCTCCAGAGCGAGAGCGCCGGCACGTTGCCGGCCCAGACATGCAGCAGCAGCTCCGGGCCGTGAGCGCGCAGGTAGCCGCCCTTGGGCGTCGGCTGGAAGCCGTCCAGCATGGCGGGATTGGCGAAATCCTCGGCCAGGAAGCGCAGGAGCTGCGGGCGCCGGAAGGTCTTCAGATAACTCGTGAGGCCGAGACGCACCGTCTCGCGGTCGTAGCCGGTGATGATCGGCAGAAGGTGCTCGGCCTTGCGCCGCAGCGGATGCTCGCGGTCGAGCAGGCGGGCAATGGCGGCGTCGATCGCTGCGACGATGCGCGCGGTGTCCATCCGCTTCAGCCGGGCGCGGGCATTGCTGCGCACATGGTCGCAGAGAGCAGCCGCCTGAGCCTCGTCCAGCTCCGGCAGCGCGATGGTCGCGCTCTCGCCCCAGGCGCTATAGCTGACTTCGCGCCAGCGCAGCGCCTCGCGATTCAGGCCCGGCAGATGGCCCRCATATTCGATCACCGTATCAGCCTCGCGCTGCGGCCAGGAATTCGGCGACCGCGACCGAGCAACCCTTGGAGGCCTCGCCATCGACCCGGCCGAGCAGCCTGAATCCACCCGGGACGATCTCGCCGGCGTCCTCGGTCAGGATCGCCGAGACGCAGTTGAAATGCGCGAGGTCGTGATGGACGATCACGCCGCGCTCGCCCTCGGGCAGGTCGGTGCCGGTCAGCGGATCGACGACGCGGCTGCGGATCCAGTGCGGGCCGGATTTCACCGACGGGCAGATCGCATTGCCGTCGTCGTAGAGCTGCGAGCTCAACTCGGTCATGCCGTACATGTTGATGCAGGACGAGCGGGGCACGCCCAAGGCGAGGCTAAGACCGTCGTAGAACTCGTCGAGTCCCAGCTCGCGCGACTGGCCCTTGAAGCCGCCGGTGTCGAGGATGAGGCTGCCTTCGGGCAGGGCGAAGCGCCGGCCGGTCGCCGCGAGCGCGTCCAGCACGGGAGCGAAGGAATAGCTCGCGCCGAGCAGGGCATAGGGCTCGCCGCTCTTCGCCGCTTGCTCCAGCGCCGACAAAAGGCCGTCGAGGTCGAGACCCGACGAGCCGATGAACACCTCGGAATCCGACGTGCCGCATTCGCGACGGGCGAGCGAGAGATAGCAGGCGAGCGAGGAGTTCGGCAGGGCGGCTTCGTCGGGGAAGAGGATGCCCATGCGGATGCGCTCGCGGCCGCGCATGAAACGCTCACGGAAGTTCACCAGCATCGAGCGGCTCCAGACGGCGAGCGTCGGGTGGTAGCTGCGGCCGCGTATCCCTTGCGTCGTGCCGCTGGTCATGAAAACGCGCTCGGCCGCTTCCGGCGGGCTGCAGCTCAGCGTCAGATCCTTGAAGGCCGTGATCGGCACGGCCGGGATGTCGCGCCAGCGCCTGACGGAGAGCGGCGTGCGGCCGCGCTGCAGGCAGAAGCGCTTGTAGGGCTCGTTGTTGCGGAACTGATACGCGAAGACCTTCAGCGCCATCGCCTCGAATTCGGCATCCGACGCATCGGGGAGCGCGATGAACGCCAACAGCGCGTCGATGATCTCGGCTTGCGTCATCTTAAGCCCGCTCCTGCCCGACCCGCCGGCTTGCCCGGACGGAATCGATCGCGATGAGGACCACATGCGCAGCTGGAATCGGGGCCTCGATGGCCGCCTGTCCCGCATCCCTACGCCGGTATGATCCGGATCAGGTTCGGAGGGTCACCGCGTTGCCGAGCTCGAAAGCCCCGCGGGCGGAATCTCAGCCTCCTAGCGAGGCCCCCCTGGGAACAGGGTTTAGGTGGGGCCTCGGCCCCTGCCTTGTCAAGCGTTGCCGGCACAGGGCCGCCAATTGTGGGTGAGTGGTCCGAACATGGCGCGCATGCCGAAGAAGAGGCTCGACGTCGGGCCGCAAAAGCGTTGATGTGCCGCCCATGAACGTTTCCGCTCCGCCGCCCCGCATCGCCTCTTTCACCTGCGAGAAGAAGCCGGCCACCGGCTCGCGCGGGATGGTCGTCACCAATCATCCGCTCGCCTCGGCGGCGGGCGCGCAGATGCTGCTAGCCGGTGGCAATGCGATCGACGCCGCGGTCGCCTCGCTGTTCGCGTTGACGGTGGTGGAACCGATGATGGTCGGCATCCTCGGCGGCGGCCTGAGCCATATCCGCCTCGTCGATGGCCGCCATGTCGTGATCGACAATCTCTCGACAGCGCCGGGCCATGCGACGGCGGACATGTACGATTGCCTCTCAGACGAGATCGGCAAGCAGCGCGATACGCGCGACCGGGAGAATGTGGTCGGCGCGAAGGCGGTCGCCGTACCCGGCGCGCTGAAGGGCTGGTGCGAGGTGTTGGCGCGTTTCGGCACGCTGCCGCTGGCCGAGGTGCTGCAGCCGGCCATCGGGCTGGCGGAGCGCGGCTTCGTCGTCACGCCCTATCTCTCGAACTGCATCACCGACAATGCGGGCGATCTCGCCCGCGATCCGGGGCTTGCGGCGATGCTGCTGCCGGGCGGCCAGCCGCTCCAGCCCGGCGCAAGGCTGGTCCAGTCAGACTATGCCGCGAGCCTGAGGCTGATCGCGGCAGAAGGGCCGCAGGCGCTCTATGGCGGGCGGCTCGGCCGGGCGCTGACAGACTACATGGCGGCGAATGCCGGGCTGATCGATCAGGCTGATCTTGCCAATTACCGCATCGAATTGCGCGAGCCCATTCGCGGCTCCTATCGCGGCTACGAGATCGTCGGCCCCCCGCCGCCTTCTTCCTCCGGCGTGCACATCACGCAGATGCTCAACATCCTCGAAGGCTACGATATCGGCGCCCTCGGCTTCGGTTCGACTGACGCGGTGCATCTGCTGGCCGAGGCGCTGAAGATCGCCTTCGCCGACCGGGCCGTAGCAACCGCCGATCCGGCCTTCGTCAAAGTCCCGGTCAACAAGCTGATCGACAAGGCCTATGCGAACGAGCGCCGCGCCCTGATCGCGATGGGCGAGGCGAAAAGCTGGACGGCCGGACTGTCAGGCGGCGAATCCGCCGATACGACCCATGTCACCGTGGCCGATGCACAGGGCAACGTCGTCAGCGCGACGCAGACGATCAACGGGCTGTTCGGCGCCTGCGTCCAGATTCCCGGCACCGGGATGATCGCCAACAACTACATGTTCAACTTCGATCCGCATCCCGGTCGGGCGCTTTCGATCGCGCCGGGCAAGCGGGTTTTCACCTCGATGGCGCCGATGATGGCACTGAAGGAGGGCAGGCTCGCCTTCGCGCTCGGCCTGCCGGGGGCGCTGCGCATCTTTCCCTCCGCATTGCAGGCGATCGTCAACCTGATCGACCATCGCATGACCTTGCAGGAGGCGGTCGAGGCGCCGCGCGTCTGGACCGAGGGCGGCGTGCTCGAACTCGAGGAAGCCATCCCCGAGGCGGTGGCACAGGAACTCGCGGCACGCGGCCATCGCGTCGTGCGCTCGCCGCGCGTCGCAGGCGGCATGAACGCCATCGCCTTCAATGCGGATGGCACGCTGACCGGGGCCGCCTGCTGGCGCGCCGATGGCACGCCGGTTGCCATCTCGGGCGGGCTTGCCCGTGCCGGCGCACGCTTCACCATCTGACCGTATTCCCGGAAAATTCAATGCCCGAGACCATCGTCCTCCTCGACATGACCAGCCCCGAGCGCGCCGAGCGCATGCGGGCGCTGCTCCCGCCCGGCTTCGTGTTCACCCACGGCACGGCGCGCGGCGACGACCATATGAAGCAGATCATCGCTGAGGCCGATTACGCGATCTCGGGCCAGGTCGGCGTCTCGCGGGAGGTGCTGGGCGCAGCGAGGAAGCTGAAGCTGCTGCATAAATGGGGCGTCGGCTACGACAATATCGACATTGCCGCTGCAAAGGATCTCGGCATCACCGTGGCGCGCACCACCGGTTCCAATTCCGTGCCGGTGGCCGAGTTCGCGCTGGGGTTGGCGCTCTCGGCGCTGCGCTTCATCGGCTATGGTCATGCCGAGCTGAAGCAGGGGCATTGGGCGACCGGCAAGCTGCCGGGCGATCCCTTCATGCTCTCGGGCAAGACGGTCGGCATCGTCGGCTTCGGCGCGATCGGCCAGAATCTGGCGAAGCTGCTCAAGGGCTTCGGCTGCACGATCCTCTACAGCAAGCGCCAGCCGCTCGACGCTGAGGCGGAAGCGGCGCTCGGCGTCCGGCATGCATCGCTGCCGGACATTCTGGCGCAGTCCGACATGGTCTCGCTGCATTGCCCGCTGACGCCGGAGACGACCAATCTGATCGATGCGGCAGCGTTCAAGGCGATGAAGAAGACGGCGGTGCTGGTCAATGTCGCGCGTGGCGGCGTGGTCAACGAGGCCGATCTCGTCGCGGCGCTGCGGGCGCGGGAGATTGCCGGCGCGGCGATGGACGTGTTCTCGATCGAGCCGCTGCCGGCCGACAGCGAGCTCCTGACGCTCGATAATCTCGTGGTGACGCCGCATCTCGCCGCGATGGCCGCCGATAATTTCGCGCCGACCGTGAAGCGGATGTTCGACAACATGGCGCGCGTTTCGCGCGGCGAGCCGGTGCCGGAGCGCGATCTGGTGGTGTGAGGCTTCAGCGGCTCAGTGCAGCCCGCCGACGCCGACATAGCGTTCGAGCACCTCGGCATCGGCGCGTAGCGCGGCCGGCTTGCCCGACCAGACGATCCGTCCGCGTTCGAGGACAATGATATCTTCGGCAAAGTGGAGGGCGCTCTCCAGGCGCTGCTCGACGAAGAGGATCGTCATCGCGCCGCTGCCGGCGAGCCGGGTGAAGGCCTCCATCAGCATGTCGCAGATCACCGGGGCCAGCCCCTCCAGCGGCTCGTCGAGCAGCAGCACCGAGGGCTGGCCAAGGATGGTGCGCGCCGTCGCCAGCATCTGCTGCTCGCCGCCCGAGAGTTGGGAGCCGAGATTGCGGCGGCGTTCCTGCAGGCGCGGAAACAGCGAATAGGCCTCCTCGATCGCGCTGCGCGGGCGACCTTTGAGCCCGGCGAAGAGGTTCTCCTCCACCGTCAGGCCCTTGAAGATTTCGCGGGTCTGCGGGACGAGGCCGATGCCGCTATGGGCGCGGGCGGCGGTGCCGAACGCGGTGATATCGGCGCCGCCGAGGCTGATGCTGCCGGCATAGCGGCGCGTCAGCCCCATCAGGCTCGCCATCAGCGTGGTCTTGCCCATGCCATTGCGGCCGAGGATGGACAGGCGCCCGCCCGCAGGCACGGAGAACGAGACATCCTCCAGCACATGGGTCTGGCCGTAGCCGGCGCTCAGGGCGCGGACGTCAAGCGTGGCTGCCGGCATGCGCGTAGTTCCCGAGATAGGCTTCACGGACCTTGGGGTCCCTGGCGACATCGGCCGGCAGGCCCTGGAAGATGAGCTCGCCCGCCGCCAGCACCACGACCCGCTTCGCGAAGCGGAAGACGAGGTCCATGTCGTGCTCGATCATCAGCACGGCGAGCGAGGGCGGCAGGCGGGCCAGCGCCTCCTCGATGCGTGGTGTGTCGGCGGAGGGCACGCCGGCCGCCGGCTCGTCGAGCAGCAGCACCTTCGGGCGCTGCGCCAGCGCGATGGCGATTTCGAGCAGGCGCTGCTGGCCATAGGCGATGGTCGCGACCTTGCGGCCGGAGACCTCGGTGAGCCCGAGCGTCGCGAGAATGTCGGCGGCCTCGTCACGCGCTTCGGAATCGCCATGGAAGCGTGCGAAGATGCGGGTCGCGCGGCCGAGCCGCTGCAGGATGGTCATGACGACGTGCTCTTCGGGCGTCATGTCCGGGAAGAGGCGCGTGACCTGGAAGGTGCGGACGAGCCCGCGCCTGACCCGCTTGACGGCGCCGAGCGCGGTGATGTCCTCCCCCGCGAGACGGACGCTGCCGGCACTTGGCGGGATGCGACCGGTGACGAGGTTGACGAAGGTGGTCTTGCCGGCCCCGTTCGGGCCGATCAGCGCCAGCCGCTCGCCCGCGGCCATCGCGAGGGAAAGGTCGTGATTGACCTTGAGCCCGCCGAATTGCTTCGAGAGATGCGAAACCTCGAACAGGGCGGTCATCGGCCTGCCCCCCAGCGTCGGCGCGTCAGCAGCCGAGCCAGCTCGTCCAGCGATCCCGAAAGCCCGCGCGGGGCGAACAGCACGATGGCGATCAGGACGGCGCCGACCAGCGTCATCCAGTGGAAGGGGTTGATGGCGGAGACGATATGTTCGAGCGCCATGAAGATTACCGTGCCGATCAGCGCTCCGTAGAGGCTGCCGATGCCGCCCAGCACCAGCATGACGAGAGCGTTGGCCGAAATCTCGAAGCTCACGCTGTCGAGGCCGACGACCTGGGTCGCGATCGCCGCGAGCGCGCCGCCCATACCGGCGACCGCGCCGGAAATCACGAACATCTTGAGCAGCACGGGGAAGGCGAAGATGCCGAGCGCGCTGATGCGCAGCGGGTCTTCCTTGAGGCCGCGGCAGACCATGCCGAAGGGCGAATGCACGATGAAGCGCAGCGCCGCGAATACGACGAGCAGCAGCGCGAGCCCGAAGAAATAGGCGCTGCGGCCCCAGAGATCGAATTCGAAGATGCCGAAGAGCGGGGCGGGCACCATGCCGGAGAGGCCGTCGCTGCCGCCGGTGAGCGACGAGGCCTTGTTGGCGGCCTCGTGCAGGAGTTGGACGATGGCGATCGAGAGCACGAGTTGCGGCAGGCCGTGGGCGCGCAGCATCACGGTGCCCATGAGCAAGCCCATGACGGCGCCCGCGGCGGCGCCGATCAGGACGAGCAGAAAGGGCTCGGTGATGCCGTGGACGCAGGCGATGCCGGCGGCGTAGGCGCCCGCGCCATAGAGCGCGCCCTGTCCGAGCGAGGCGATGCCGCAATAGCCGATGATCAGGTCGAGCGAGAGCACCAGCAGCGCCACCGAGATGACGCGGGTCAGGAAGGCGAGATTGTCGGGGAAGAGTACATAGCCGCCGAGGCCGACCAGCGCGATCAGGCCGAGGCCGAGGAGGTCGCGGCTGAGCGAATGGGTTCGGGACGCGGCAGTGCGTGGGGGCAGGACATCCGTCATTCTACTGCGCCCGCCCCATCAGGCCGCGCGGGAAGGCGCAGACCACCAGGATCACCGCGAGATAGAAGAAGAAATTGCCGAATTCCGGCACGAGATAGCGGCCGGTGACGTCGATTGCGCCCAGCAGCAGGCAGGCGGCGAGCGCGCCGGGGATCGAGCCCGCGCCGCCGACCGAGACGACGACGAGGAAGGTCACCATGTAGCGCAGGGCGTAATAGGGCTCGATCGGCAGGAATTCGGCGCCGACCACGCCGCCGAAGGCCGCGAGCCCGATCGCCAGCGCGAAGCTCGCGGCATAGATGATCTCGGTGCGAACGCCGAGCGCGCGCGCCATGGGCGCATTCTCGACGGCAGCGCGCAGATGGATGCCGAAGCCGGTGCGTTCGATCAGGAACCACAACCCTCCGGCGACGACGAGGCCACTCACGATGACGAAGAGCCGATGGCCGGCGATGCTGCGGAAGCCGAGATCGATCGGCCGGGCGAGGTCCGCCGGTAGGGGGATCGTCTTCAGCGTCGGGCCGAAGAAATAGTTGGTGATGCCAATGACGCAGAAGGTGATGCCGATCGTCATCAGCACCTGCGAGAGCTCGCTCCGATCATAGATGCGGCGATAGAGCAGGCGTTCCAGCGGCACGGCGATCAGCACCGTGCCGACCATGGCGAGGATGATGGCGAAGCCGTAGCCGAGGCCGAGATCGCGCGCCGCATAGGAGGCGATATAGCCGCCGATCATGGCGAAGGCGCCATGCGCGAGATTGACCACCCGCATCAGCCCCATCGTCAGCGACAGGCCGATGCAGATGATGAACAGCGCCATGCCATAGGCGAAAGCGTCCATGGCGATGCTAAGCGCGGTCTGCATCTGCGGGCCTCGTTGCTGCCTGGCGCGGCGCATGGCGGGGAAAGCCGCCGTCATGCTCGGGCTTGACCCGAGCATCTCATGAAGAAGAGGCGCCAGAGCCTCTTCCGGGCGGGGATTCTCGGGTCAAGACCGAGAATGACGGCGCGGTTCAAGCGAGAATGACGTGCTCACTTCGCTAGGCCAGGGTCCTTCTGGTCCGGGAAGCTGGCGATCTCCCGGTTGATCCAGCGGCCCTGCGCATCCTTGGCGACCTCGCGCAGATAGATGGTCTGCGTGACGTGGCGGGTCTCGGGGTCGATCTTGACCGGCCCGCGCGGGCTTTCCCAGGCGAGGCCCTTCACCGCCTCGACCGCCTTCTCGGCATCCTGCTTGCCACCGGTCGCCGCGATCATCTTGGAGATCACGAACAGGCCGTCATAGGCTCCGACGGCCGGGAAGGAGAGCAGATCGGGCGCGCCGATCGCCTTGTCGGCGGCGGCGACGAAGCGCTTGTTGATCTCCGAGTCGTGCGAGACGGCATAGTGGAAGGAGGTCACCATGCCGGAAGCGGCTTCGCCCAGAGCCGGCAGATCGGATTCCTGTGTCAGGTCGCCGGTGGCGAAGAGCTTGACGCCCGCCTGCTTCAGGCCGGTGTCGCTGAAGGCCTTGACGAAGCCGAGCGTCGGCGGGCCAGAGGGCAGGAAGGCGAAGACGCCCTGCGCGCCGGCATCGCGGATGCGCTGCATGATCGGGCTGAATTCGGTGGTGTTGAGGGGCATGCGGATCGATTCGGCGACTTCGCCGCCCGCCGCCTCGATCGCCTTCTTGAAGGCGCCTTCGGCATCGACGCCCGGGCCGTAATCGGTGACGACCGAGACGAATTTCTTGATGCCGCGCTCGACGGCGGCCTTGCCGATCGGGGTCGCGGTCTGCGCCGTGGTGAAGGAGGTCCGCACCACCAGCGGCGAGGAGGTCATGATCGCCGAGGTCGCGGCGTTGAAGATCACCAGCGGGACGTTGCCCTGCTTCAGTAGCGGCGTGATCGCCATCGCATCCGGCGTGAAATAGACGCCGCCGAGATACTGCACCTTGTCACGGACGATCAGCTCCTGCGCCAAGGCGCGGGCCTGCTGCGGGTTGGCCGTCGGCAGGTCGCGATAGACCAGCTCGATGTCGTGGCCGGCGACGGACTTGCCGTTCTGCGCCAGCCAGGCCTCGGCACCGGCCTGGAAATTCTTACCCTGCAGGGCGAAGGGGCCGGAAAACGGCCCGATGATGCCGACCTTGATGGTATCGGCCGATGCGGCGCTCAGCGTCAGCGCTGCCGCGACAGCCAGCGCGCCCGCGGGCAGCAGCCTGCCCAACAATCCCTTGCTCATCTACGTCTCCTCCCAATGCTGCTGGCGATCCCGCAAGCGCTTTGCGCGGATCGATGCTCTAGCTGTTCGGGCCGGTTGCCGCCATGGCGCCGGGCCTCTTGTTATCACCAACGCAATTTTCCGCCCTGCCGCAAGGCTCTCAATAGGGCAGGCCGGCATAGTTCTCGGCGACGGCGGTGGCAGCCGCGCGCGAGTGAATCAGATAATCGAACTCCGCCTGCTGGATGCGCTGGTCGAAGCCGTCACGCTCGGGGAAGCGGTGCAACAGGTTCGTCATCCACCAGGAGAAACGTTCCGCCTTCCAGACGCGGGCGAGAGCTCGAGCCGAATAGGCTGCGAGACCGGCATCCGAACCGTCGCGATAGTGCTCGCGCAGGGCGTCGAAGAGATAGCGCACGTCGCTCGCGGCCAGATTGAGGCCCTTAGCCCCGGTCGGCGGCACGATATGGGCGGCATCGCCGGCCAGGAACAGCGGGCCGTGGCGCATCGGCTCGGCGACGAAGCTTCGCAGGGGGGCGATGCTCTTTTCGAGCGAAGGGCCGGCGGTCACCGTATCGGCCACCTCGGCCGGCAGGCGCCGGCGCAGCTCGTCGAAGAAGGCCTCGTCCGACCAGTTCTCGACGCGCTCCTCCAACGGGACCTGGATGTAGTAGCGGCTGCGCTCGGCCGAGCGCATCGAGCACAGGGCGAAGCCCCGCTCGTGGTTGGCATATACCAGCTCATGCGCCGCCGGCGGACGGTCGACCAGCAGGCCGAGCCAGCCGAAGGGATAGATTCGCTCGAAGCCCTGCAGCGCGGCCGGCGGGACGGAGGCGCGCGAAACCCCGTGATAGCCGTCGCAGCCGGCGATGAAATCGCAGCGCAATTCCTGGGCCTGCCCGTTCGCCCGGAAGGTCACGCGCGGCGAAGCGGTATCGATGTCGTGCAAGGCGACATCCTCGGCCTCGTAGATCGTCGGATGGCCGAGCGCCTGCCGGGCTTCGACGAGGTCGCGCGTCACCTCGGTCTGGCCGTAGACGGTGACCGTCCTGCCCCCGCTCAGCTGTTTCAGATCGATGCGATGGAGCGCGCCGCCGAATGCGAGCGAAAAGCCGTCATGAACCAGGCCCTCCTGATCGAGCCGCTCGCCGACGCCGGCCTCGTGCAGGAGATCGACCATGCCCTGTTCGAGCACGCCGGCACGGATGCGCGACAGCACGTAGTCGACGCTGCGCCGCTCGAGGATGACATTGTCGATACCGGCACGCGACAGAAGCTGTCCGAGCAGCAGGCCGGCAGGGCCGGCGCCGATGATGGCGACCTGCGTTCGCATTGTTATTGACCTCCCGCGAAGCGCCGATTTGCACCGTTCGATCCGCAAGGCACAGCTAAGCTATTAAAGCCAGTTGACGGAATGGAGGATTCGCGCAGTGTCTTGGACTAATCGATCCTGAGGCCTTGGATGCCCGGCAGAACCGTCCCCGCTTATTGGCTCTATGGCGAGCGCCTGAGCGACCGCTTCCCCGATGCGCTGCACATCGAGCCGATCATGGCGCGCAGCTCGCTGCATGGCTGGACGATCCAGCCGCATCTGCATCACGACCTGTTCCAGTTCTTCCTCGTGGCGCAAGGGGGCGGCCGGACACGCGTCGATGGCCGCGACCATCATCTGTCGCCAGGATCGGTGCTGTTGTTGCCGCCCTCGACCATCCACGAATTCGCGTTCCTCGACGGGACCGATGGCTTCGTCGCCAGCGCGGCCGCGACGTCGCTGAAGCGCCTGTTCGGCAGTGAGCCGGAAGCGGGAGCCCTGCTCGGCGCCGCGGCGGTGCTGCATGTGCCGGCGGATGGTGCGGAGTTCGTCGGGCTGCTGGCTCTCATGCGGCTGGCGATGAGCGAATTCTCCGCGAACCTGCCGGTGCGCGAGTTCGCGCTCGGCGCCTATGCCGATCTCATTGCATCCTGGTTCGTGCGCGCAATGCGCGGCGTCAAGGCTGGCGCAGAGCCGGCGAGGGACGCGCGCGCCGGCCTCGTGCGCCGCTTCGTCGAGCGGGTCGAGACGCGCTTCCAGCAGCATGACACGCTCACCGATTATGCGCGCGCGCTGGGCGCATCGGCGCCGCATCTGTCGCGCAGCTGCCGGGAATTGCTCGGCCATTCCGCCGCGCGCGTGATCCAGGACAGGCTGATGATCGAGGCACGGCGCGATCTGGTCTACACCGCGATGACGATCTCGCAGATTTCTTTCCGGCTGGGCTTCGCCGATCCGGCCTATTTCTCGCGCTTCTTCGCCAAGCGCGCGGGCGTGTCGCCCTCGGACTACCGGGCGAAGACCTGAGCGGCCAGACAGCCTCTGAGGCCGTCAGCCCGCGGCCTCAATCCCCTTCATCACCGCCGCGGCTTCGGCGAAGGCGGTGTTCCCGGCTGGGACGCCGGCATAGATCGCCGTCTGCATCAGCACTTCCTTGAGGTCGTCCTGCGTGAAGCCGCCGCGCGTTAGCCCGGCGCGGACATGGAGGCGGAACTCCTCCCAGCGGCCGAGGCTCGCGGTGATGGCGATGACCAGCAGGCGCCGCGTGCGGTCGTCGAGGCCCGGCCGGCTCCAGATCTCCTGCCAGGCGATGCGGGTGATCATCGCCTGGAATTCGGCGTTGAAGGGCGTGCGGCCGGCGAGCGACCGGTCGACCCACGCGTCGCCGAGCACGCGGCGGCGGTTCTTCAGCCCGGCCTCGAACAGGGCATCGGCGGCATCCGCGACATCGGGGCCAGGCGACAGGAAGCCGCGCAACGCGCCGGCCAGAGCGGCGGGGGCTTCGAGCGGGGCGAGGTGGCCGCAATCGAGCCGCGCTAGTTGCGCAGCGGGAATGGCGGCGACGAGGTTCTCGCCATGGCCGGCGAAGGGCGTCGAGACGTCGCGCTCGCCGACGACGATCAGCGTCGGACAGGCGAGGTGGCTGAGACGGCCGATCAGGTCCATGTCGCGGATCGCGGCGCCGGCGCCCGCATAGCCTTCGCGCGCCATTCCGACGAGGCTGCGCCTGACGCTTTCGGCAATGGCGGGCTGGCCTGCCGTGAAGGCTGGCGAGAGGAAGCGCTGCATGGCGAGGTCGGCGATCGCCGCCGTGCCCCCAGTGCGGACCTTGTTGATGCGGTCCTGCCATGCCGCCCGGTCCATGGTCGCCGAGGTGCAGATCAGCGCCAGCGCCGAGACGCGTTCCGGCCGGGTCAACGCCAGCTCCATCGCGATCATGCCGCCGAGCGAGACACCGGCAATCGCGGCCTTGTCGAGGCCGGCGGCGTCCATTGCGGCCACGGCATCGCCGGCGAGCTGGGCGAGCGTGTAGTCGCCGTCAGGGGCGTCGGATGCGCCATGGCCACGCGTGTCGAGCCGCAGCACGCGGAAGGCCGCGAGCAAGGCGGGCATCGCCGCATCCCAGAGCGAGAGGTCGGTGCCGATCGAATTCAGCAGCACGAGCGCCGGCTTGTCGTCGGCACCTTCGAGTTTCCAATAGATGCGGGCGCCGTTGCTGACTGCGAAAGGCATGGAATCGTCCTTCAGGTGCGCGGCACGAGCAGAGCTGCGACAAGCATTTCGCTCTCGCCGATATCGGTGCCGACCTCCGCTGCCGCGAGATTGCGGGCGATGGCGGCTTCGTCGATCTCCAGGCCTTCCGCGACCGTCGCCATGGCTTCGGCTGCGCCCGCCGCCAGCAGGAAAAGCTCGGCCAGGGCCGGTCCTTCGGCCTGCCAGCCGCCGAGCCCGCGTTCCTGTTCGGCGGGAAGGCCGGCGAGGATGCCGGCGATCAGGCCGGGCGCGCGCATGGCGGCCGAAAGTGCGACCTGGCAGCCTGTGGGATTGCGTTTGTGCGCCATCGCGGAAGAGCCGCCGCGTCCCGTGACCGCCGGCTCGCGCGCCTCGCCGACACCATTCTGCGCCAGAAGCGAGACGTCGCGCGCCATCTTGCCGAGCGCGCCGATGGTGACGGCAAGGGCAGTCGCGATGCCGGCGACGCCACCGCGACGGGCGTGCCAGGGTGCCGCATCGGGCAGGCCAAGCGCAGCGGCGAGGCGCGCGGCCACAGCGGCGCCCTTGCCATCGAGGCCGGCGCGGCTTCCTGCGGCACCGCCGAATTGCAGTGTCGCTCCGGTCGCGACTTCGCCGCGCAGGCGGGCGGCGGCCTCACTGACACCAGCCTGCCAATGCGCGATGCGCAGGCCGAAGCCGATCGGCAGCGCGTCCTGCAGCAGGGTGCGGCCGATGGCCGGGGTTGTTGCGTGGCGTTGCGCCAGCGCGGCGAGCGCCGTCGCGACGCGGTCGAGATCGCCGTCGAGCAGTTCGCTTGCGGCACGGATCTGGCAGGCGAGGACGGTATCCGCGACGTCCTGGCTGGTTGCGCCCTTGTGCAGGGCCTTGGCTGCTGCCGCATCCGGCAGGGCGGCGCGCAGCCGCGCCACCAGCGGGATCGCGAGCGTGCCGGCGAGCGCCGCCTCATCGGCGAGCTCGGCGGGGTCGATCGCGATGTCCGCGCAAAGCCTTGCGATCGCCTCGACCTGTGCCGGGCCGATCAGCCCTTCGGCGGCTTCGGCGCGCGCAAGCTCAGCCTCGAAGGCCAACGCATGACGCAATGTGGCCGTGTCCGAGAACACGGCCAGCATCGCTTTGGTTGTCGCCGGCCTGCTGCGGAGGAGCCCGGTCACGCGGCCTTGGCGAGCGACGGCGCGACGGCGAAGGGAGCGCCCGTCTTGGCCTTGACCTCGGCGAGGTCGACGCCCGGCGCGAGCTCGATCAGCGTCAGCCCGCCGCCATTGGCCTTGTCACAGCTCATGACGCAGAGATCGGTGATGATGAGATCGACAACGCCGGCACCGGTCAGCGGCAGCGAGCAGCGCTCCAGCACCTTGGATTCGCCCGCCTTGTTGGCGTGATCCATCACGACGATGACCTTCTTGACGCCGGCGACGAGATCCATCGCCCCGCCCATGCCCTTCACCATCTTGCCGGGAATGGTCCAGTTGGCGATGTCGCCATTGGCAGCCACTTCCATGGCGCCGAGGATGGTCAGGTCGATATGGCCGCCGCGGATCATCGCGAAGCTGTCGGCCGAGGAGAAGAAGCTGGAGCTCGGCAGCGCCGTGATCGTCTGCTTGCCGGCATTGATCAGGTCGGGATCGGCCTCGCCCTCATAGGGGAAGGGGCCGATGCCGAGCAGGCCGTTCTCCGACTGCAGCGTCACGTCGACGCCATCGGGAATGTAGTTCGCCACCAGCGTGGGGATGCCGATGCCGAGATTCACGTAGAAGCCGTCCTTCAGCTCCTTGGCGGCGCGGGCGGCCACCTCTTCGCGGGTCCAGGCCATTATGCCGCCTCCCTCTTGCGCTCGGTCAGCTTCTCGATCTTCTTCTCGTTGATCGTGCTCTTGATGATGCGGTCGACATAAATGCCGGGGGTGTGGATCGCCTCGGGATCGAGCGAACCGACCGACACGATCTCCTCGACCTCGACGACCGTCACCTTGCCGGCCGTCGCCATGTTCGGGTTGAAGTTGCGGGCGGTGCGCCGGTAGACGAGATTGCCGGCGGTGTCGGCCTTCCAGGCCTTGACGATGGCGAGGTCGGCACGGAGCCAGGTCTCGCGGACATAGAGCTGGCCATCGAACTCCTCGACCGGCTTGCCCTCGGCGACCACCGTGCCGACGCCGGTCTTGGTGTAGAAGGCCGGGATGCCGGCGCCACCGGCGCGGATGCGCTCGGCCAGCGTGCCCTGCGGATTGAGCTCGAGCTCGAGCTCGCCGGCGAGATATTGCTGCTCGAAGAGCTTGTTCTCGCCGACATAGGACGCGATCATCTTCTTGACCTGCCGGGTCTGCAGCAGCATCCACAGGCCGAAGCCGTCGGCGCCGGCATTGTTCGAGATCACCGTCAGGTTCTTCACCCCGGAATCGCGAATCTGCGGAATCAGGCTCTCGGGGTTGCCCGACAGCCCGAAGCCGCCCGACATGATCGTCATCCCGTCAAAAAGCAGCCCCTCCAATGCAGCCGAAGGGCTGTCATAGATCTTGTGCGTCATCGATCCTCCATAGGCGCGGCTTGGCGCCGCGGCATTCGCTTCGATGGCCCGGCCGTCGCGGCGGACGGGCCAAAAGTTTCCGGCGCCGATCAGAATACGATCGCCCGCGAATGTCCATGGGTGGGATGCATGGGTAGCCCTGCCTTCGAAGAAAAACGGGCTCGCTGCCGGGGGCGCTCAGGCGACTGCCATCCGCGCCGGTGACGGGATCGGGAAGGCGCGGTCATAGGCCAGATTGAACAGGAAAGCGTAGACCACGTAGAAGACGACGATGGCGAGGTCCATCACGAAGGTCTGCCACAGGCTCATGCCGAGATACCAGGCGATCGGCGGCAAGAGCAGCAGGAGCAGGCCGCCCTCGAACAGCAGCACATGCAGGACGCGCGTCGCGACATTCTTGCGGGTATGCCCGACGAGGTGGTGCATGGCGTGGTCGAAGCCGAGATTGAAGACGAAGTTCCAGATCGTCGCGACCGTCGCCGAGCCGACGCCGATCACGCCCATATGCGTGGCGGGGAGGCCGAAAAGCTGAGCCCCGCCCGGAATCACCAGTGCCAGCCCGATCGCTTCGAACAGGAGCGCATGGCGAACCCGGTCGGGAAAGGAGCGCATCGACATATGAAACAACCTGCCGTTCTTGTTGACGGCGTGTCTTCTATCTCCAAATCTACGTATCTCAAGTTAGATGATATCTGGATATCAGATAGATGGGTGTTTCCTTCGAGCAGCTGGAAGCCTTCGTCACGGCGGCCGAACATGGTTCGTTCTCCGCGGCCGGCCGGGTTCTGCGCAAGGCGCAATCCGCGGTCAGCACGCAGGTCGCCAATCTCGAGGATGATCTCGGAATCGCATTGTTCAGCCGGGCGGGCCGCATCCCTGTGCTGACGGCTGCGGGCGAGCGCCTGTTGCGGGAAGCCAGGGTGATCCTCGACCGGCGCGAACATCTGGTCGGCGTCGCCAGCGGTTTCGAGGCCCATGTCGAGACGCGGCTCGTCGTCGCCATCGACGAGCTTTATCCCGAACATCTGCTGGGTACGCTCTTTGCGGATTTCGCGCGGCAGTTCCCGCATGTCGAGCTGGAGCTGCTGTTCCCGCTGATGGAGGATGTCAGCCAGCTCGTTCTGGCGGGGCAGGCCGATATCGGGGTGATGTGGCGCCAGGAGGTGCTGCCGCCGGAACTCGGCTTCCAGACCGTCGGCTGGGTGCCGATCAAGCTCGTCTGCGGCAAGGGGCATCCGCTCGCCGGCACCCGCGTCGACTGGGAAGAGCTCAAGCGACATCGGCAGATCCTCGTCGCGGCACGCGGCGACGGCCCGGAGAAGCAGCGCCTGCGTGTCGCGGCCGAGGTCTGGTGGGTCGAAAGCCATTGGGTCATCCTGCAACTGGTGAAGCAGGGCATCGGCTGGGCCTTCGTCTCCAGCTACGTCATCGAGCATTCGCCGGTGGCGGCCGATCTCGTCACGCCCGACCTGCAGTTCGATAATTTCGATCTTCCGGTGGCGCTGGAGATGGTCTGGCACAAACAGCGCCCCTGTGGGCCGGCTGCGGCCTGGCTGCGCGAGCGCTTCGCGGCTGCCCGCATCGACACGGCCTGACCAGCGACAGAACTGGCAATTCATCCCAGCCGGGGCGCCGATATCTTTTCGATCGGCGACAGATTTGCAATTAAATTACATGCTCTTCGCTGGCCGCATCGCACCACATACGCGATCCTCTCTGGTTTAAAGCCAATTCTGCGCGGCTGCTGCGACCACGAGGTTGCCACGTCGAATTGGCTGGGCTAAATAATCCGTAATAAAATTTCATAACGCCGCTAAGAGCGGTTTCATCTGGGGAGTGACCATGCAGACCAATTCCTTCTCTCGCGCTGCCCTGACGCGGCGTGGCCTCGGTGGGCTTGCGGCCGGTCTCGCGGCCTCGACCATGCTGGCTCCGGTTGCAGGCTGGGCCCAGGGCGCATCGAGTGCGAACCTCGCCATGGTCGGCGAGCCGCAGTCGCTCGATCCGATGGCATCGACCGCCGACCTCGTCGGCACGATCATGCAGCATGTCTACGAGCCGCTGTTCACCTTCGACGCCAACTGGGCGACGCAGCCCATGCTGGCCGCGGCGCTGCCCACGGTCTCGGCCGACGGCAAGACCTATACGATCGAGCTGCGCAAGGGCGTGAAGCTCCATAACGGCCGCGACCTCGATGCCGAGGACGTCGTCGCCTCGCTGAAGCGCTGGTTCGACATGACGCCGCGCGGCAAGGGGCTGGCGAAGAGCCTCGCCAGCCTGACGGCGAAGGGGCCGACGACGGTCGAGATCGTCCTGAACAAGGTCGAGCCGGCGCTGCTGGCGCATCTGGCGCTGCCGTCGGGCTTCGCCGCGATCATGGCGAAGGAATCGATCGCCAACCCGCTGACCGAATTCGTCGGCACTGGCCCCTACAAGTTCCGCGAGCGCAAGCCCGACCAGTTCGTCGTGCTGGTCAAGCACGAGGGCTATGCCTCGCGCAGCGAGCCGGCCTCCGGCTATGCCGGGAAGCGCGAAGCGAAGATCGACGAGCTGCGCTTCATCCCGGTGCCCAACGCCAATACCCGCCTCGAAGGCGTGATCGCCGGCCAGTATCAGTTCTCCGACCAGCTCCCGGTCGAGAGCTTCAAGAAGCTGTCTGCCGCCAGCGCAGCGCGCGCTGTGCTGACCATGCCCTTCGGCTTCCCCTATTTCCCGACCAACACCAAGCAGGGGCCGATGGCCGATCTGAAGGTCCGTCAGGCCTTCCAGATGGCGCTCGATCTCGAAGAGGTGCTGATGGCCGGCTTCGGCGAGCCGAAGTTCTTCGCAACCGCCGCCGAGCACTTCCCCAAGGGTTCGCCCTTCTTCTCGGAAGCGGGCAAGGACAAGTACAGCAAGGCCGACGTCGCCGGCGCCAAGAAGCTGCTGGCCGAGGCGAAGTATGACGGCACGCCGATCCGCATCCTCAATTCCAAGCAGTACGACTTCCATCACCGCATGGCGCTGGTGATGGCCGAGCAGATGAAGGCGGCGGGCTTCAAGGTGCAGCTCGACGTCGTCGATTGGGCGACACTGATCCAGCGTCGCGGCGACGCGGCGCTTTGGGACATCTACATCACGCACTCGGCCTTCCTGCCCGAGCCGATGCTGTCGCCGCCGCAGCTGGGCGAAGGCGCCCCCGGCTGGTGGTCGAGCCCGGCGAAGGATGCGGCGCTTGCCGCCTTCAACGCGGAGCCCGACCCGGCCAAGCGCGGCGCGCTCTGGGGCAAGGTCCAGCAGGTCGTCTATGACGAGGTGCCCTATATCCGTGCCGGCAATTTCGGCGCGCTTTCCGGCGCCTCGGCCAAGATGAACGACTTCGCCGCCATGCCCTGGCCGTCCTTCTGGAACGTCAGCCTGGCCAAGTAACCGGCTCTCGGCATCACCCGCACTAGAGAGAGACCGGCGCGGCACACACTGCGCCGGAACTCACTCCCCGACACGCCTGCTTCCTGCAAACGGAGCGTATCCGATGCTCGCGCATATCGGGCGCCGGTTCACCGGCCTGCTGCTCGTGCTCCTCATCGTCGCCGCGCTGGTGTTCTTCCTGACGCGGCTGGCGCCGGGCGATCCGGCCGCCTTGATGCTGGGCGATCAGGCCACGGCCGATGACATCGCGCGGCTGCGCGCCGCCTATGGCCTCGACAAGCCGCTGCTGCTGCAGTTCTTCCTCTGGCTGAAGGAGGTCGCGAGCGGCAATCTCGGCCAGTCGATCTTCCTGCAGCGGCCGGTGACGCAAGCGCTCTTCGAGCGCGCCGAGCCGACCTTCTTCCTCGCCATGTTCTCGCTCGCCATCGCGGCGGCGATCGGCATTCCCGCCGGCATCGCCTCGGCGGTCTGGCGCGGTCGCGCGGTCGATCAGGCCGTCAGCGGCCTTGCGATGCTGGCGGCGAATATTCCGAGCTTCTGGCTCGGGCTGATCTTCATCCAGCTCTTCGCGGTCAAGCTCGGCTGGTTCCCGGTCGCCGGCTATGGCGCGCCGGAGGCCGGCTTCGCCGAGCGGCTGCGGCATCTCCTGCTGCCGGCCGCCGTGCTGGGCGTCGTCAATTCCGCCCTGATCACGCGCTTCACCCGCGCGAGCATGCTCGATATCCTCGATGCCGACTTCCTGCGCACGGCGCGGGCGAAGGGCTTGTCCGAGCGGCGCGTGCTGCTGGGGCATGCCTTCCGCAACATTCTCGTTCCGGTGATCACCGTGCTCGGCCTGACGCTGGCGCTGCTGATCGGCGGCGCGATCGTCACCGAGACCGTGTTCGGGCTGCCCGGGATCGGCAATCTCGTCGTCTCCGCCGTGCTGCGGCGCGACTACCCGGTGATCCAGGGGGCACTGCTCGCGGTCGCCGCGATCTACGTGCTGATCAACCTCGTCATCGACGTGATCTACACGCTCGTCGATCCGCGTGTCCGTTACTGAGGCCGCGCCGATGAACTCGCCCTTTTTCGCCTTCTTCCGCAGCCTGTTCCGCCGCAAGCTGGTCCTGATCGCGACGATCATCCTCCTGGTCGCGTTCGCGCTGGCCGTGCTCGCGCCCTGGGTTTCGCCCTTCGATCCCGGTGCGATGCGGGTGGTGCGGCGGCTGCGTCCGCCGGGCGAGGTCAACTGGTTCGGCACCGACGAGCTCGGCCGCGACATCTTCTCGCGGATCATCTGGGGCGCGCGCGCCTCGCTGGGCATCGGCTTCGCCGTGGTGGTCATCTCGGTCGGCGTCGGATCGGCGCTCGGATTGATCGCCGGCTATTTCAAGCGGCTCGACGCCGCGATCATGCGCCTGGTCGACGCGCTGATGGCGCTGCCCGACATCCTGCTCGCGATCTTTCTCGTCGCGGTGCTGGGCGCGTCTGCCGGCAATGTGATCCTCGCATTGTCGATCGTCTACACGCCGCGCGTCGTGCGGGTGATCCGGGCCTCGACGCTGGTCGTCCGCGAGCTGCCCTTCGTCGAGGCGGCCCGCTCGATCGGCGTCTCGACCCCACGCATCCTCGCGGTGCATCTGCTGCCGAACATCGCCTCGCCGGTGCTGGTCCAGGCAACCTTCATCTTCGCCTATGCGGTGCTGGCGGAAGCGGGTCTTTCCTTCCTCGGCGCCGGCGTGCCGCCGGAGACGCCGACCTGGGGCACGATGATCGCCTCTGGTCAACAATATGCTGATGATGCCTTCTGGCTCGTCGCTTTTCCGGGCTTTGCGATCGTGCTCGTGGCATTGTCGTTGCAGATCCTCGGCGACGGGTTGCGCGACATGCTCGATCCGCGGCTCAGAAAGGCACTGTGATGGCCGCTTTCGCCCCCTTTTCTGCCCTGGCCTGTGGAAGTTTCTCGCGGCCGATGCGGATCGGGGCGAAACCGGATCGCAAGCGCGGCGCCAGCGAAGCTCCCGCGCATGACGAATGAATTCGAGCCCTCTGCGATGACGTTAAGGCCGAGCGGGCCGGACGATTCCGTCGGGGCTTCCGATATCCTGAGCACCATCCGCGCCGGGCTCGAGGGCATGTCCGAAAGCCAGAAGCGCGTCGGGCTGCTGTTCATCGGCGACCCGGAATGGGCGGTGAAGGCGAATGTCGAGGACATCGCCGCGCGGGCCGGGGTCAGCGCGCCGACGATCGTGCGCTTCGCCCGTGCGGTCGGCTGCGAGGGGCTGCGGGACCTGAAGCTGAAGCTCGCCGGAGCGCTGGCGCTGGGTGCGCCTTTCCTGCATCGCTCGGTGCATGTCGGAGAGACGGCTGCCGATGTGGTGCGCAACGTCACCGGCAGCATGACGACCGTCATCGCCGACTGGCAGCGCCGGCTCGACCCGGCCGAGCTGGACCGCGCCGCGGCGGCGATCAAGCAGGCGCGCCGTGTCGACTGCCTCGGCACCGGCGCGACTTCGCATTTCCTGGCGCAGGACCTGCAGGCGCGGCTGTTCCGCCTCGGCCTGACGGCGAATGCGTTCTCCGATGCGCATTTCCAGCTCGTGGCCGCGGCGACGCTGACCTCGGCCGATGTCCTGGTCGCGATCTCCTTCGTCGGCCGCATGCCGGCCCTGCTGCGCGCCGTCGAGGTCGGCCGTGCGCGCGGTGCGACCGTGATCGTCCTGACCCAGGCGCGCACGCCGCTGGCCGAACTCGGCCATATCGTCATTCCGATGGATGTGCCGCATGACGCGACCATGCTGGTCGGCACCGATGCCTATGTCGTCCAGCTCATCGCGATCGAGGTCCTGATGATCCTGGTCGGTTTGCGTCAGGGGCCGGGGCTGATCGCCCGCATGAACGAGCTCCAGCATGTGCTCAACACCTATGGCGTCGATCGCGAGGACCCTTCGGTCCTGCACGCGAGCTGGCGCCAGATGCTGGAATCCGATCTCGGTCCGCCCGAGACGGGCTGACGCGAAATCGCGGGCAACTGCGCCCGCCTATTGGTGGAACGTCCAGAGCAGGCTTTCGCTCAGCTCCTTCAATGCTTCGACCGCGTCCGGCCGTTCACGCGCGACGGCTGCGATCAGGGCGTCTGCCAGCGCGAACACCGCCGTGGGCGAGTTCGGCAGCAGCCGGCTGCGCGCGGGCGCGAACAGCGTGACATCGGCGATCGGCGCGAGCGGAGAGGTCGGGCTGTCCGTCAGCACCAGCAGCGCGGCGCCGCGTTTCTTGGCGAAGCTGGCGAGATCGAGCGTCGCGCGGGAATAGCGCGGCACCGAGATCGCCACGACGAGATCGTCCGGACGTGCCGTCATCATGTGGCGGATGGCGCGCTCCGGCCCGGTGCGCGATGACGCGAAGATCACGTCGGCGTCGAGATAGAGCGCCAGCCCATCCTCGAGGAAGGACGCGACGTGGTGGCTCGCGCCCGAGGCTGCGATGAAGACGCGGGGCGCCTTCAGCAAGAGTTCGACCGCCCGCGTCACGGCCGGTTCGGTCAGCCCGTCGCGCGCCGCCTGGAGATTGCCCGCCTGATCTGCGAGGGCCGCTGCGAAGGTCGCGAAGGTCGAGCCTGCCGCCGAGCGCGCTCCGGCAAAGTTGTCGACAGGGTCGTGCGCGAATTTCAGCGCCGCCGAAAGCGCGCTGCGGAACTCGCCATATCCGCCATAGCCGAGCGTCCGGACGAAACGCGTCACCGTGGCGTTGGACGTCCCGCTTCCTTCTGCCAGCCCTTCGATCGTCATGGTCGCGACGTCGAGCGGATGCTGCAGAACGAAATCTGCGGCGCGGCGATGGCCGTTGCTCAGCGACGGATAGATCCGCGCGATCCGGTTGGAAAGGTCCGTCGTCGGCTTCAGGCCTTGGGACATATGTCGCCACCCGATTGACGTTCAAATATTTTCATGTTTGCTACTAGACGAAAATAAAGCTGTCAAAAGCGTCCAGCTCGGGAGCGGATACCACCATGCGTCATTCCCTGTTCGCCGCGGCCCTCGCCGCCCTCTGCCTGCCCGCGAGTGCGGTTTCGGCGCAAACCCTGCGCATCGCGCTGGCCTCCGAGCCGACGGCCGTCGATCCGCATTATCACGATCTCACGCCGAACAACGCTTTGGCGCAGCATATCTTCGATTCGCTCGTCAGCCAGGACGAGCAGCAGAAGCTGCACCCCAGCCTTGCGGCCTCCTGGGAGAACGACGGCAAGAACCGCTGGACGTTCAAGCTGCGCGAGGGCGTGAAGTTCTCGAACGGCAAGCCCTTCACCGCCGAGGACGTGGTCTTCACCTTCTGCCGCACGCTGAAGAACGAGACCAAGGTCTCGGATTCCTTCGCCGACGTCACCGGCAACTTCGCGTCAGTCGAGACGCCCGATCCGCAGACGCTGGTGATCAACACCACCAATCCCGAGCCGCTGCTGCCTAACCTGCTCTCGGCGCTCAGCATCCTCTCGGCATCGATCGTCGAGCATGGCCCGATCAGCTACGATATCGCCAAGAATTGCGGTGTCACCGGACCTTGGCCGACGGTCAACGGCTTCAATGACGGCACGCTCGCCATCGGCACCGGTCCCTACAAGCTGAAGTCCTATGTGCGGGGATCGGCGATCGAGCTGGAGCGCAACGCGAGCTATTGGGGCAAGGCCGAACCCTGGGCGACCGTGCGCCTGCTGCCGGTCAGCAATGCCGGCCCGCGCCTCGCCGGCCTGCTCGCCGGCGATTACGACGTGATCGAGAACCCGGCGGCGCGCGATCTCGGCCGGATCAAGGGCGACAAGCGCTTCGGCCATGTCATCACCCCCTCGACGCGCGTGGTCTATTTCCAGCTCGACGTCGCCCGCGACCAGAGCCCCTTCGTCAAGTCCGACGACGGCAAGAACCCGTTGAAGGACCCGCGCGTGCGCCAGGCGATGTCGCTCGCCATCGATCGCGACGCCATCGTCAAGCGCATCATGGATGGCGCGGCCGAGCCGGCCTATCAGTACCTGCCGACCGGCATGTTCGGCACGCAGGCCAACCCGCCGAAGCTCGCCTATGATCCGACTGCGGCCAAGAAGCTGCTGGCCGAGGCCGGCTATGCCAAGGGCTTCCAGCTCACCCTGTCGACGACCAACGACCGCTACATCAACGACAGCCAGATCACTCAGGCCGTCGCGCAGTACCTGACCCAGATCGGCATCAAGACCGAGGTCGATGCGATGACGCGGGCGATCTATTTCCCGCGCCGCGCCAAGAAGGAATTTAGCGTCGCGCTCGGCGGCTGGGGCTCCGGCACCGGCGAGGCGGCCTCCTTCCTGCGCCAGTGGCCGCCGACCCCGAACGAGACCAAGACCATCGGCGGCTCGAACTATGGCGGCTACAAGAACGACCAGTTCGACAAGCTGATCCGCGAGGCGATCACCACCCTCGACGACGCCAAGCGCGCGGCGCTTCTGCAGGAAGCCGGCAAGCTCGTCGTCGCCGACAACGCCTTCATCCCGCTGCACTTCGAGAGCGGCATCTGGGCCTTCAAATCCGATCTCGCCGTCACCGGCCGCGCCGATCAGTACATGCTGGCGATGTCGGTGAAGCCGGTCGCCAAGTAATCCCCCGAAACGATGGGCCGCCCTGTCGGGGCGGCCCATGCGGAATGCGTAGCGGAGCCGGCCCAGCCTCATGACCGCCTATGTCCTGCAGCGGCTGATCCAGAGCGTGCTCGTGCTGCTCGCGGTTTCGGTCGTGGTCTTCTTCGCCGTCTACGGCATCGGCGATCCCATCGAGCTCCTGGTCTCGCCATCGGTCAGCGCGGCCGAGCGCGAGGCGCTGATCCGGCGCCTCGGCCTCGACCTGCCGGTCTGGCAGCAATATTTCGTGTTCATGGGCAATGCCCTGAAGGGCGATCTCGGCCGCTCCTTCGTGCATGGCGTGCCGGCGATCGAGCTGATCCTCGCCCGGCTGCCGGCGACCTTCGAGCTCGTGCTTCTGGCGATGACGCTGGCGATCTTCACCGGCGTGCCGCTCGGGCTCTATGCCGGGCTCGATCCGGAGAGCCGGCCCTCGCGCATCATCATGGGCGGCACGGTGCTGGGCTATTCGCTGCCGAGCTTCTGGAAGGGCATGATGCTGATCCTGCTCTTCGCCGTGGTGCTCGGCTGGCTGCCGACGGCCGGGCGCGGCGAGACGGTCTCGGTGCTCGGCATCCGCACCAGCCTGCTGACGCTGGACGGCCTCAAGCATCTGGCATTGCCGGCGCTGAACCTCGCCATCCCCAACATGGCGCTGATGATCCGGCTTGTCGCGGCGGGCACGACCGAAACCATGACGCAGGACTACGTGAAATACGCCCGCGCCAAGGGCGTGCGGCCGCGTCGCATCGTCGGCCGGCACGTGCTGCGCAACATCCTGATCCCGGTCGTTACCGTGGTCGGCATCGAGTTCGGCAGCCTCGTCGCCTTCTCGACCATTACCGAGACGGTCTTCGCCTGGCCGGGCATGGGCAAGCTGCTGATCGACTCGGTCTACCAGCTCGACCGGCCGGTGGTCGTCGCCTATGTCCTGCTGGCGACGCTGCTCTTCGTCACCGTGAATTTCCTCGTCGACATCCTCTACGCCGCGCTCGATCCGCGGGTGAAGCTGACGGGAGAGATGGCATGAGCGCCGAGACGAAAGTGCCGGCCGTTCCGGCCTATGCCGACACGCCGCTGCGCCAGAAGGTGTTGCGCCGCATCCGCAGCCGGCCGACGACGCGCGGTGCTGCGATCCTGCTCGGCATCATGGTGCTGCTCGCGCTGCTGGCGCCGGTCATCGCGCCGCAGAACCCCCACGACCTCGCCTCGCTTAGCGTGATGGACAACCGCCTGCCGCCGGGCGAGGCCGGCATGACCGGCACGATCTATTGGCTCGGCACGGATTCGCAGGGGCGCGACATGCTGAGTGCGATCCTCTACGGCCTGCGCACCAGCCTGATGGTCGGCCTTTCAGCGACGCTCGGCGCGCTCTTCATCGGCATTTCGGCCGGGCTTCTGGCGGCGCAGTTCGGCGGTGCCGTCGACGCCATCATCATGCGCGTCGTCGATTTCATGCTCGGCTTCCCCTCGATCCTGATCGCGCTCGTGCTGCTCGCCTCGATCGGACGCGGCGTCGACAAGGTCATCCTCGCCATCGTGCTGGTGCAGTGGGCGCAATATGCCCGGCTGATGCGCGCCTCCGCCCTGGTCGAGCGGCGCAAGGAATATATCGAGGCGGCGCTGAATTTCGGCCTGCCGACCCGGCACATCATGATCGCGCATCTGCTGCCGAACTCGGTCGGCTCGGTGCTGGTCGTCGCCTCGATCAGCGTCGCCAGCGCGATCACGCTTGAGGCCACGCTCTCCTTCCTCGGCGTCGGCGTGCCGGTGACGCAGCCCTCGCTCGGCCTGCTCATCGCCAACGGCTTCGAGTTCCTGCTCTCGGGCGAATACTGGATCGCGGTCTTCCCCGGCATCGCGCTGGTGCTGCTGATCGTCTCGCTCAACCTCGTCGGCGACCGGCTGCGCCGCAGTTTCAACGTGCGCTCATGACCGAAGCCCTGCTCGAAGTCCGCGGTCTCAGGACCGTCTTCCATGCGCTCGATGGCGCCTGGCCCGCCGTCGACGGCGTCGATCTCAGCGTCGCACGGGGCGAGGTGCTCGGGCTGGTCGGCGAATCCGGTTCCGGCAAGTCGGTGACCGGCTTCTCGTTGGTGCGATTGATCGATCCGCCCGGCGAGATCGTCGCCGGGACTATCAGCTTCGACGGCGAGGATCTGCGCGGCGCGACCGAAGAGCGCCTGCGCGACCTGCGCGGCGACCGCATCGCCATGATCTTCCAGGATCCGCTGATGACGCTGAACCCGGTGCTCAGCATCGGCGAGCAGATGAGCGAGGCGATCCTGGAGCATCGCGACTGTGGCCGGGAGGAGGCGCTGGCCGAGGCTGCCAAAGCGCTGTCGCGCGTCGGAATCTCCTCGCCCGAGGCGCGGCTCAAGCAGTTCCCGCACGAATTCTCCGGCGGCATGCGCCAGCGCGTCGCCATCGCCACGGCGCTGCTCAACAAGCCCGACCTGATCATCGCCGACGAGCCGACGACGGCGCTCGACGTCACCATTCAGAGCCAGATCCTGTTCGAGGTGCAGAAGCTCGCCCGCGAGACCGGCACGGCCGTGCTCTGGATCACCCATGACCTCGCCGTGGTGGCCGAGCTCGCCGACCGGGTGGCGGTGATGTATGCCGGCCGCGTCGTCGAGATCGGCCCGGTCGACGAGGTGCTGGATGCGCCGCGCCACCCCTATACGCTCGGGCTGCTGAATTCCTCCGCCGCCAATGTCGCGCCGGGCGAGCGCCTGAACCAGATCGACGGCGTCGCGCCGCGGATCGATGGGCGTCCGAGCGGTTGTCCGTTCCGGCCGCGCTGCCCTCGTGTCCAGCCGATCTGTGCCGATGTGGATCCGATAGCGACGGGGGAGGGCGAGCACCGGTTCCGCTGCCACAACCCGGTTCCGTTCGGAGAAGCGGCATGAGCGCTCCGGTCATCGAACTCAAGGGCATCACCAAGCATTTCCGCCGCAGCCCGACGCTGGCGGAGCGCATCCTGATGGCGACAGGGCGGGGCAAGGCGCCGCCGGTGCTGCGCGCCGTCGACGGCATCGATCTCAGCGTCAAGCGCGGCGAGGTGCTTGGCCTCGTCGGCGAGTCCGGTTGCGGCAAGTCGACGCTCGCGCGCGTCGTCACCGGCATCCTGAAGCCGAGCGCGGGCGAGGTCGTCTACGAGCAGCGGCCGGTAGCAGGGCTCAGGGGAAAGGAGCGGCTGGATTTCCTGCTCAAGGTCCAGATGATCTTCCAGGACCCCTATGCCTCGCTCGATCCGCGCATGAAGGTCAGCCGCATCGTCGGCGAGGCGCTGAGCGTCCACAAGCTCCTGCCCAAGGCCGAGATCGATGCGGCGGTTGATCAGGCGCTGAGCGAGGTCGGGCTCGATCTCGCCTATCGCGAGCGCTATCCGCACCAGTTCTCGGGCGGGCAGCGCCAGCGCATCGGCATTGCGCGCGCCCTTGCCGTGAAGCCGGATTTCCTGGTCTGCGACGAACCGGTCTCGGCGCTCGACGTCTCGATCCAGGCGCAGGTCATCAACCTGTTCATGGATGTGCGCGAGCGCCATGGCCTGACCTATCTGTTCGTCAGCCACGATCTCGGCCTCGTCAGACATATCAGCGACCGGGTCGCCATCATGTATCTCGGCCGCATCGTCGAGATCGGAGCGGCGAACGAGGTGTTCGCAAAGCCCGCGCACCCCTATAGCGCGGCACTGATCGCGGCGATTCCCTCGGCGGCACGGCGCAAGCGCGCCTTCCAGCCGCTCAAGGGCGAATTGCCGTCGCCGCTGGCGCCGCCGCCGGGCTGCCCTTTCCACCCGCGCTGCGAGCAGGCGATGCCCGTCTGCCGCGAGGTGCGGCCTGTCCTGGCCGAAATCGCGCCCGGCCGCAGCGCCGCCTGCCACCTGCACACGGCTCCGGAGGCCGCATGACCACGACGACACTCAACCCGCCGGTCGGGCGCAGCACGCTGCCCTTCGTCGACAGCCGTCATCCTGACCGGCCGCTCGCCGTCAACTTCTACCGCCCGGCGCGCCACCAGCCGAACGATCCCGTCATTGTCGTGCAGCACGGCATGCTGCGCAACGGCGACGATTACCGCGATTTCTGGATCGATGCGGCCGAGAAGCACGGCCTGCTGATCGTGGCGCCGACCTTTCCCGACGAGCACTTCCCCAAGGCCGAGGGCTATAATAACGGCCTGATGGTGTCCGAGGACGGCGCGATCGCCCCGCGCGAGCAGTGGCTCTATTCGGTGCCGGAACGCGTGCTCGACGCGCTGCGCGCCGGCGGCGTGATCGAAAGCCCGGTCATCCGCATCTTCGGGCATTCGGCCGGCGGCCAGTTCGTGCATCGCATGCTGGCGACGGAAGGCGGCGAACTCTTCGCCGCCGCGATGGCCTCCAATCCGGGTTGGTACACGCTGCCGGTGCTCGAGCGTCGCTTCCCGGAAGGGCTCGGCGGGCTCCATCTCGATCGTGACATGCTCACCCGCTGGCTCGCCTATCCGATGATCATTTTTGCCGGGGACCGCGACATCGTCACCGACGATCCCAACCTGCCGGCGCAGGCGGAGGCACTGGCGCAGGGCCCGCATCGCTATGGCCGCGCCCATTTCATGCTCGACTTCGCCCGAGCCGAAGCGGCGCGCCTCGGTGTGCCCTGCAACTGGCAGCTGATCACGGTCGGCGGGATCGGCCATGACGGCGCTGCGATGTCGCGCGCGGCGGCGGCCTACTGGTTCGAAGGCGGCCGCATTCCTCCGGTGGAGGAACTCGGGAAGCAGGCCGAACCCGTGCTCTGACGCTCGACACACGGACGAGATCGACCACGGCATCTTCGGCTATTGCGGCGCGACGGTCGTCACGTCGGAACTGCTGCTTCCTCCGGACGGAACCTCGCCCGGAGTCCTGCTCGACAAGGCGCGGAACATCGGCCGGGGCATCTTCCCCGCTGCAGCTCCGCGGCAGGCGGCCTGACGCCGGCCCGATACGGGATGCCTGCCTCTTCGGTAGGCAACACTGCCGTAATCTTCGCTCGCAATCTGCGCATGCCGACCCGCTCCGATCCACGGGGAAGGGATGCAGGCAGATGTGTCGGCGGCAATGACAGCCGCTGCAAGGAGTTGTTGATGTCTCGCACCCGCCCGATGACGGGCCTTGGCCTGCTGGCCCTGTTCGCGGTGCCCGCAGCGGCGGCGGATCGCCCCCTGCCGCGCGCGCAGGAGTGGCCGGCCTATACCGCGCCGCGCACCTATAACTGGAACGGCATCTATGCCGGTATCCACTCCGGCGCGGCGTTCGACCGCTTCGACGGCGCCGCCAAGAAGAGCCGCAACGAAGTGCTGCTCGGCGGCCAGCTCGGCTACAACATGCAGCTCGGCAACATGGTCTTCGGCATGGAAGGCGACATGTCGATGAACGGCCTCAGCAGCAGCTCCAAGCGGCGAGGCGCCGGCACCAGCGCCGACATGCGCTATGTGAGCACCCTGAAGGCGCGCGCCGGCGTCGCCTTCGACCGCGTGCTGGTCTACGGCACGGGCGGTCTGGCCTATGGCAACATGAAGGCGAGCGACGGCCTGCTCTCGAAGACGAAGAGCAAGCTGGGCTATGTGGTCGGTGCCGGCGCCGAATACGGCATCACCAACAATCTGACCGCCAAGCTCGAGTACAATTACGTCTCCCTGGGCAAGCAGAACTTCCAGTTCGGCGCCAACCGGACCCGGATCGGCGTCACCGAGCACCTCGTCAAGGCGGGTCTGAACTACCGCTTCTGATCTCGCGATCGTGGCCGGCTTTGCCGAGCCGGCCCTGACTTACGGCCTTTTGGCCGTTTCGAGGTAGGGATGGAGCGCGGTGTCTGGACTACCGCCCCTTGTCCGGCATCACGTTCCATCCCTGCACTCCGACAGGACAGACATGCGCGCATTGATCGTCGAGGACGAGCCGGAGCTGATGGCTTTCCTGTCCCTGCTCCTCACGAATGCCGGGCTGATCGTGGACCGCACGACCACGATCGATGCCGCGCTGTCGGCGTTGCGGACGGCACCCTTCGACATCGCCATCGTCGACCGGCGGTTGCCGGACGGCGACGGCCTGTCGATCGTCAAGGCCCTCAGCGCGGAAGAGACGCGGCCGGCCTTCCTGATCCTGACGGCGCGCGACGCCAAGACGGATGTCATCGAAGGCCTCAATGGCGGCGCCGACGACTATCTGGTGAAGCCGTTCGAGCCGGGCGAATTGCTGGCTCGCCTGCGCGTCATCGCGCGCCGGCGCCAGCCGAAGCGCTCGCTGGTCATCGCGGCCGGCAATCTCTCGATCGATCTGGGGGGGCGAAACGCCTGCGTCGGGACGGAGCCGCTCGACCTGCGCCGGCGCGAGACGCTGATCCTGGAAGCGCTGGTGCAGCGCGTCGGCCGCGTCGTCACCCGCGACGTGCTGATCGAGGCGGTCTATGGCTTCGACGACCTGATCGAATCCAATACGCTGGAAGCACAGATCTCGCGATTGCGCCGCAAGCTCAGGGATGCCGGCGCCCAGGTCGAGATCACCTCGCTGCGCGGCATCGGCTACATGCTGAAGACCTGCGCGCCCGCTCCCTGACCGCCCTCACGCGCCGTTCGCGCCGTCAGCGGAAAAGATCAGGCGCACCGTGGTGCCGCCGGCTTCGTTGCCGAGAATGGCGATGGTTCCGCCATGGGCTGCCATGATGTCGCGCACGATGGTGAGGCCGAGGCCGGCGCCGATCGAATGCGGCGACATCCGGTTGAACGGCTCCATCGCCTGCGCGCGCTTGACGGCGGCGATGCCGATGCCGTCATCGGTGACCTCCAGAACGGCCCCGTCGAGGACCCGGACCAGGATGGTCGATTTGGCCTGCGAGTGACGCAGGGCGTTGTCGACGAGATTGGCCAGCGCGGCACGCACCGTCGCCTCGTTGGCGTCGATCATGACATGGTGTTCGCCCTCCTCCTCCAGTGCGACGTCGACGCCATGGCTGAGGATCAGCGGAGCGAGGTCCGCCAGCACGGCTCGGGCGAGCGCGTTGAGCTGCAGGGGCTCGAAGGGCAGATCGGTGGCGTGCAGGCGGGCGAGCTGGAGCATCGACGAGACGATGGTGGTCAGCCGGCTCAGATCCGTCGTCAGCGCAAGGCGCGCCGGCTCGTCGGCCAACGCGTCCACCCGGCTGCGCATCACGGTGAGCGGGGTGCGCAGCTCATGCGCGACATTGTTCATGAAGCGCTGCTGCACCTCCATGTTTCCGGCAATCTGGTCGAGCGCGGAGTTGAGCGCGGTGGTCAAGGGCATCAGCTCGACGGGAGTCTCCTCCGTCGGCAGCAACCCACGGGGCGCGCGGGGATCGATGCGCGCGGCGGCCTCGGCGGCGCTGCGCAGCCGCGCGCTGATATAGGAGACGGACATGGCGATCGCAGCGGCGATCATGATCCCGAACACCACCGAGATCGCCAGCGCGGAGCCGGCGATGGCGCGCAGGAAGTAGCCGAGGATCAGGTCCCAGCCGGGTTGCCCGCCGCCTGTCGCGACGATGATGYGGGTGCCGTCCTTCTCGATGACGTCGAAGGCCAGCGCGTTGTCGCCGCCCACCCGCATCTGCGCGGCGATGGTCGGGCCGTCCAGCCGGATGTCGATGGGCAGCCCCGGCCGCAACTCTAGCGCATACTCGACGACGGATCGTCCGTCGGAGACGAGATACCAGAGCTTGGGGCTGGCGCGTTCGATCTGCACCAGCCCCGTCGTCTTCTCGACATGCAGCCCGCTGCCTGCCGGCTGGCGAACGCTTTGCTGGATGACCCGCGAGGTGACATCGTTGCGCAGGACGCCGGGATCCTCGGTGATGAAGGTGAAGGCCAGAACGGCAGCGATGAAAGCCGCGAACAGGACGATGCCCAGCAGGCTCAGCCGGATGGTGAGGGCGCGCGAAAGCGAGGTCACCGCAACCCTCCGGGCCGCGTGGTCACGGATTCAGCGTTGCGGGTCGTCACGGAGCCTCTGTGCGGGTATGGCTTGTCTGACGGGGCTTGCCGCCCTGCTTCGCCCTGCATGGACCGTATCACCGTTGCCGTTCAACTCTTTCCTGGATCTGCCGGCCTGATGTCCGTGTTGCGTGCCCTGGCGAAATGGAGCGGTGCGGTCTTCGCGCTGACCGCGCTCCTGGCCTTTGCACCCGTCTTCCCATCCGCCTTTGCGCAAGGCGGGCCGGTCACGAAAGAGCAGATCAGGCCGGGCCAGCTGCCGACGGCCTCGCGGAACGAGATTCTGAGAATGGTCGAGGGCGTCTTCGACACGGCGTCGAAGACCGTGAGCCTGCCGATCGAGCGCTCGCTGGCGCTGTTCGGCGAGCCAAACGCCTATATCGTCGGTGGCGAGCTGAGCGGTTCCTTCGTCCTTGGCGGCCGGCATGGCAGCGGCGAGCTGCGCTTCCCGGAAGGGGCGCCCGAGCCGGTGATCTGGTCGGCCCTGTCGGTCGGCATCGGGCTCGGCGCCGATTACGGCCGGGTGATCATGCTGGTCTACGGGCTCGACCGGCGCGAGGACGTGTTCGGCGTCTATGCCAGCCTCGGCGGCAGCGCTCATTTCCTGGCTGGTGCCAATGCGACGATCCTCGCCTCTCCCCGTGCCAGGATCGTCCTCATCTCGTCGGGCCTCGGCCTGCGCTTCTCGGGCGATCTCAGCCGCATTCGCATCGAGCCGGCAGGCGAGCCGGAGGTGTTGCGCCCGCCAGGCAACATCTGCGGCAACCCGGCCGATTGTCCGCCATCTGGACGCCCCTGAGATGCCAGGAGAGAAGCACGTCTAGCGCCCCCGCTCGAGGGACCGGTAGGCGGTGGCATGGAGATCGTCGAGGCGCGCCGAGATGTCCATCGCGATCAGCCCGACCTCGCGATCGTCAGCGCCCTTGCGGACGTAGAGCGGCTCCGACCACAGGACGCAGCCGCGCCCGAAAGGCAGGGCGATGCTGGCCCGATCCCAGTTGTCTAGATCGAAGCGGGCGCTGGTGACGGCGGCGAAGAGATAGATCGGCCTGCCGGAGGCGCGGGCGAGCTGCACCGCCCCCTTGCCGGCGATGCGCGAGACCTTGGGAACATCGGCCGTCAGCATGACGCTGGTTCCATCGCGCAGAGCATCGCGCATCTCGAAGAAGGCGGGAACGGCGCGCTTGAGCTGGATCTTGGGGCGGCTCTGCGTCCCCGAGCCGCGGATGGTCCGGAAACCTGCCCGTTCGACGACCGAGGCGACGACCGCGCCGTCGAAATGCAGGGAGGCCAGGACGGCTACCTGCGAGGCCCCCTGCAGCGCGGCGAGGCTCAGCATCTGCTGGCCGTGCCAGGTCAGCGCGATGAAGGGCTCGCGGCTGCGCTCCCAGGGGCGGGCGCCGGGGATCTCCGGCTTGAACCGGGTGGTTCGCTGCACGAGGTCGATATAGGCATGCAGCGCGCGGCCGGCGAGCGCCGCGGACTGGCCTGAGCTGGGACGCATCATCCGATCTCCATGGTGAATCACCCGGAGTGGTCGGCTTCACGGCTTGCTGGAACATTGCGCGGCTGCAGGGCAGCAGGCCGCTTTCGTGCGAAATCAGGGCTGGAGCGCGGTATCGACCGCGTCAGCCGCTCCGGCCATGGCTGTGGTCCGTCTTGAGGCGCCGCTCGATGAAGCGGCTATAGGAGCCCATGCTGTAGCTGAACAGGGCATAGACGAGCGCGGCGAAGACATAGCCTTCCATCACGGCGATGCCCTGCCAGTTCGGGTCGCGCAGCGAGGCGCGCACCGTATCCAGGAAGTCGAGCAGGCCGATGATGGTGACCAGCGTCGTGTCCTGGAAGAAGCCGATGAAGATGTTGACCAGCGGCGGGATGACGATCTTCAGCGCCTGCGGCAGCACGATCTTGCGCATCGACAGCCAGTAGCCGAGGCCGAGCGAGGCGGCGGCCTCGTGCTGGCCCTTCGGCACCGCCTGCAGCCCGCCGCGGACCGTCTCGGCGATATAGGCGCCGGCGAAGATGATGATCGCGACCTGCGCCCGCAGCAATTTGTCGATGGTCACGCCGTCCGGCATGAACAGCGGCAGCATCACCGAGGCCATGAACAGGATCGAGACCAGCGGCACGCCGCGCACCATCTCGATGAAGATGACGGCGATGACCTGGATCGCCGGCAGCTTCGAGCTGCGCGCCAGCGCCAGCAGGACGCCGAGCACGAAGCCGAAGGCGAGGCCGACCGAGGAGAGCATGAAGGAGAGCGGCAGGCCGCCCCAGCTTGTGGTGGTGACGATCGGCAGGCCGAAGACGCCGCCATACATCAGGACGCCGCAGCCGAGCACGACCGCGAGCCAGAGCCAGAGCAGGTTTCTCGACCAGAAGCGCGGGATCATCGACACGATCATCACGGCGAGGAACAGGACCAGCGCCAGGGCCGGCCGCCAATGCTCCTCATAGGGATAGAAGCCGAAGATCATGAAGCGCAGCTTGGCTGCCAGGAAGGGCCAGCATGCGCCGTTGCCGGCCTTGCAGGCCTGCGGCCCTCCTTCCAAGACCGCGCGGGTGACGAGCCAGTCCCAGACGCCGGTGACCAGCCGATAGATCAGCCACAGGCAGGCGAAGGTGATGACGGCGTTGAGCGGCGAGCCGACATAGGGCTTCAGCCCCGAGAGCCACCGGCGCCCCTGCGAAGGACGGTCCGGCCGCTCGATGCCGAGCATCGCCGTGTTGGTCAGATCGGCCATCTCAGCGCTCCACCAACGCGACGCGGGCGTTGTACCAGTTCATGAAGAGCGAGATCGTGATCGACATGCCGAGATAGACCAGCATGAAGATGGCGATGCCCTCGATGGCCTGCCCGGTCTGGTTCATGGTGGTGTTCGAGACCATCACCAGATCGGGGTAGCCGATCGCGATGGCGAGCGATGAGTTCTTGAAGGTCGAGAGATAGGAGCTAGTCAGCGGCGGCACGATCACGCGCAACGCCTGCGGCAGCACGACGAGGCGCATCGTCTGGCGATCGTGCAATCCGACGGCGCGCGCGGCTTCCCATTGTCCGCGCCCGACCGAGAGGATGCCGGCCCGGACGATCTCGGCGACGCCGGCCGAGGCGGACAGTCCTAGCCCGACCAGAAGCGCCGTGAATTCCGGCGTGACCTGCACGCCGCCGGTGATGCGGAAGCGGCCCCTCTCCGGCCAGTTCACCACGAGATCGGGTTGCAGCAGCAGGATGGCGAGGAGCGGCGGCCCGAGCAGCGCGAGCATGACGAAGGGCCAGGCCGGGCGGGCTTGACCGGAGGCGACCCGCCGTCGCCGCAAGGCGGAGGCGACGACGAAGGCCAGCACGATGCCGAGGACCGCCGATGCCAGCACGCCGCTATGCGCGGACGACCATTGCAGAGAGGGAACGATCAGGCCGCCATTGCTGAGAAAGACGTCGGGCAGGATCTGCCAGGCTTCCCGCACCGGCGGGAAGACCGCGACGATGAGCGCGTACCAGAGGAAGAGATAGAGCAGCAGCGGAACGTTGCGCAGGGCCTCGACATAGATCAGGGCGAGGAAGGACAGCAGCGGATTGCGCGACAATCGCGCGATGCCGACGATCAGGCCGAGCACGCTCGACAGCATCACGGCGAAGATCGAGACCCAGACGGTGTTGAGCAGCCCGACGAGCAGGGCGCGGGCATAGGTGTCGCTGGATTCGTAGCGGATGAAGGATTGGCTGATGACGAAGCCGGCCGGCCGCGACAGATAGTCGAAGCCGGTCGCGATGTTCTGGTCCGCGAGCTTCCGCGAGACGGTGCCGAACAGATAGAAGCCGACGCCGACGACGAGGGCGACCGCCACGACCTGATAGAGGATGGCGCGCACGCGCACATCGTAGAGCAGCCGCACCGGGCTGGAGGTTGATGAGGCCATCGGGCTGTTCCGTGCTGGAGACGCACCGGCCGCATGGCGCGGCCGGTGGTTTCAGGTCAATCGAGGGAACGCACGTCGGCCGGGATCACCGGAAAGGCGGCGAGTAGATCAGACCGCCCTTGTTCCAGAGCTGGTTCGGGCCGCGGCTGAGACCAAGCGCGGTCTTCTCGCCCAGGCTGCGCTCGAAGATCTCGCCGTAATTGCCGTTCTGCTTGATCGCGTTGTAGGCCCATTTGACGTCAAGGTTGAGCATCTTGCCGAGATCGCCGGTGACGCCGAGCAGGCGCTGGACCTCGGGGTCCTTGCTCTTCAGCTGCTCGTCGATATTGCCCTTGTTGACGCCGTACTCCTCGGCCGCGATCAGGGCGTTGACGGTCCAGGAGACGATGTCGCGCCAGTTGCTGTCGTTCTGGCGGACGACGGGGGCGAGCGGCTCCTTCGAGATCGTCTCCGGCAGGATGACGAACTGCTTGGGGTCATTGGCCACGGCCCGCACCGAGGCGAGGTCGGAGCGGTCCGAGGTGATGACGTCGCAGCGGCCGGAGAAGAAGGCGTTGCGCCACTCGTTGTTGTCCTCGAAGACGACCGCCTCGTATTTGATGTTCCGCGGCTTGAAGTAGTCCTCGAGGTTCTGCAGCGTCGTCGTGCCCGGCAGCAGGCAGATCGCCGCCTGAGACAGCTCTCCGGCGCTCTTCACGCCGAGCTTGGTCGAAACCATCAGGCCCTGGCCGTCGTAGAAGACGATCGGCGCGAAATCGAGCCCGAGCGAGGTGTCGCGCGAGAAGGTCATCGTCGTCTGGCGCGACAGCAGGTCGACTTCGCCGGATTGCAGGCCCTGGAAGCGGATATTGGTGTTGAGCGGAACGAACTCGACCTTGTCCGGCGCGCCGAAGACGGCGGAGGAGACGGCGCGGCAGACGTCGCTATCGAAGCCCTGACGGACGCCCTTGTCGTCGGCGTAGGAGAAGCCCGCCGAAGTCGGGGAAACGCCGCAGAGAACCTTGCCGCGCTTCTTGACGGCATCGAGCGTCGCCTGCGCCGAGGCCGGAGCGGCAAACACTGAAAAAGCGGCCGCGGCGAGACCGAGCGCGGCCAGCTTGCAGAACATCTTTGGCATAGGCTTTCCCCTTGTGCACGCCTGTCGTCGGCGCGTCATAAGCGAGCCTATTGAGGCGGGATTGCCGCGGCAAGGGCCTTTCCGCGCTCTCGACGCCAGCCGCCGCTCGCCACCGAGATGACGGGCGCGTGATGCAGTGACGCCGCCGACCGGGCGCGATAGGCTGGGCTCGAACCGGATCGCACCCCTTGAAGCCCCGACTTGTCCCATTCCTGATGCTGTGGGTTCCCCTCGCGCTCGCCGGCCTGGGGGTGGGAGCCGGCGTCGAGATCATGCGGGCGCGCGAGGCCGTCCAGCGGGAAGGGACGACGCTGCACCGCGTCATCTCGCAGCGAGTCGAACAGCATGACGCGCATTTGACGAGCCTCGCGGCGGTGCTGGCGAGCTCGACGGCGGAGTCCGGCACCTTCCGGGCCGTCATCGAGGCGATGCAGCGCTTCTATCCCCGCATCGTGGCGGTCGAATTGATCGGGCCGGGAATCTCTCCGGATGTCTCGACCGGTCGAGCGCCGGGAAGTCTCGGGGATTTCGACCTGTCTGCGCTGTCTGCACGAATCGGCGAACTGGTGCCGGGTCAGGCGGCGACGCTCGCCAGTGCCGCGGGCACGCCGTTCTACGCCTTGGTCAAGCGCGTTCCGGACAGCGGATCAGGGCCGCGCGCGCTGGTGCTCGTTATCGACGCCCGGCTCCTGACCGAGCCGGAGGGCGGATTGCCCGGTGACGCCTTCCTCACCTTGCGCGATGCGTCCGGCACGGCGATCGTCGAGCAGGGACTGCTGGTGCCGCAAAAGATTCCGATCCCGAAATTCGCCTTCGAGAAGGCCCTGAGCAGCCGGTCCCAGCCGCTGGTCCTGACATGGGCGCGGCAACCGAAGATCGCCGAGATCCTGCCGCCGGGCTTGCTGATCGGCTGGCCGCTGGCGTCCTGGCTGGCCGTGTTCCTGTTGCTCGCGATGCTGCGTGAACGGCGTGCCGGCCAGCGGGCGCGCGAAGCGATGCGCCTGCATCAGCAGGAGGCGCGACTGGCCCATGCCATGCGGGTGAATACCGTCGGCGAGATGGCGTCCGGCATCGCCCATGAGATCACTCAGCCGCTGACCGCCATCCTGAGCCAGAGCCAGGCGGGCTTGCGCCTGGCGCGTTCGGGACTGGCGACATCCGAGGAGTTGACCGGCGTTCTCGATGCGAATGTGCGGCACGCCCGGCGTGCCGGCGACATCCTCGAGCGCCTGCGGGCCTATGTCACGCGCCGCGACCCGCAGCCCCAGCCGAACGATCTCAACCGGATCGTGCGCAATGTCGTCGAGCTGACGCAGCGTGATCTGCAGGAACGCGGGATCACGCTCACGCTTGAGCTGAGTGCCTCGGTGCCTTTGGCGCGGGTCGACCGCGTCTCGATCGAGCAGGTGGTGCACAACCTCGTCCGCAACGCCGCCGAGGCCATCGAGAACAGCCCTGGCGCGAAGCGGGAAGTCGTCCTTGCGACGCGTGTTTCCGGCGGCGAGGTCGAGATCTCCGTCAGCGATAGCGGCCCGGGTATCGCCGAGGCCGATTTGGCGCGGCTGTTCGAGCCGTTCTTCACGACCAAGAGCAGCGGCATGGGGCTGGGGCTGCCGCTCTGCGAGCGCCTGGTCGAGGCGGCGGGCGGACGCATCGCCGCGCGGAGCGATCCCGGCCGTGGCGCCGTCTTCACGGTGCGTTTCCCGGCTCTTGCCGCCGGGCAGGGGATCGCGGCCGAATGAAGCCCGCTGCCCGCACGGTCTACCTGATCGATGACGATGTCGATGTCCGGGATGCTCTCGCGCTCCTGCTGCGCACGATGGGTTTTGCGGCGAAGCCCTTCGCCAGTGTCCAGGCCTTCCTGGAGCGGCCGAACCCGCGTCATGACGGTTGCCTCGTCGCGGATATCCGCATGCCCGGAACATCCGGCCTGCAACTGCTCGAGCGCATGGCTGCCGAGGCGGGACAGATGCCGACCATCATCATCACCGGCCACGGCGATGTCGCCGCCTGCCGGCGGGCCTTCAAGGCCGGCGCAGTCGATTTCCTGACCAAGCCGATCGACGAACAGGTCCTGCTCGAGGCGATCGAGGCCGGCTTCGCGCTGCTGGACGAACGCGGCCGCACGCAGGCTGCGCGTGCCGGGCGCGATGCGCGCCTCGCGAAGCTGACCCAGCGCGAACGCGAGATCCTCGACCTCGTCGCCGAGGGGCTTTCGACCAAGGAGATCGCCCGCGCGCTGGAACTCTCGCCGCGCACGGTCGAGACCCACCGCGCCAACATCGCCGAGAAGCTGGGAGCCGGTTCCGTGGCGGAGATGGTTCGCTTCGCGCTCGACGGGTAGGGACGCTCGTCCAGGCCCTTTCTGCGTAGGACTACGGAGCCCCCTCCGGCACCGCACCGATCCTTTTTCGCCACGCCGCCCGGTAGCTTGGCCCCTGTCGAGCTCAGAGCTCGCCCCATGCCCCGCACCGGAGAGACCATGTCCAGGATCCTTTTTGCCGCCGCTGCGGCGCTCGCGCTTGTCCCCGCCATTGCCGGCGCCCAGGTCCTGCAGGAGCGCAACATTCCGCTCGGCATCGCGCAGGAGATCGCACAGGCGACGGTCGAGGCCTGCGCTACCAAGAACTTCAACGTCACCGCCACGGTCGTCGACCGCGCCGGCGTGGTCCGCGCCGTGTTGCGCGCCGACCGTGCCGGCCCGCATACGGTCGCGGCGAGCCGTGACAAGGCCTTCACCGCGGCCTCGGCCCGCAACGTCACCAGCGCCATCGCCGACGGCGCCGAGAAAAACCCGGCCGCACGCCATCTCGCCTCGATCGAGGGCTTCCTGCTGCTTGCCGGCGGCGTACCGGTCAAGGTCGGCGACGAGGTGGTCGGTGCGGTCGGCGTCGGCGGCGCGCCGGGCGGTCATCTCGACGAGGAATGCGCCAATGCCGGCATCGAGAAGGTGAAGGCCAAGCTTCGCTGAACCGGGCTGGCTCATAACAGGGCAGGTGGCCGCCATCGCGGCCGCCTGCGTCGCCGTTCGAGGAGCATCATGATGACGCGAAGATTGCTGGCCGCCCTGATCTTCGCGGCCGCCGTGTGTGTGGCTCCGGCCATGGCGCAGACGCCGCCCAGCGCTACCGAGCTCGCCGCCTATCGCGGCCTGCATGCGGCAGCTGCGGCTGGCGATGTCGCGACCATCCGCCGGCTGGCCGTGGCGGGCGACAATCTCGATGCGCGCGACGGCAATGGCCGAACGCCGCTTCATGTCGCGGCCTTTCAGGGGCATGGGGAGGCGGCTCGTCTCCTGATCGCCATCGGCGCAAAGCCCGGACTCCTCGACGATCAGCGCTATGATGCGGTGACGATCGCCGCGGTGCGCGACGACGTGCCCGTGGTGAAGGCGCTGCTGGCAACCGGCGCTTCGGCCAAGCTGATCACCAGCCGCTATGACGGCACGGCTCTGATCGCGGCCGCCCATCTCGGCCATGATGGTGTCGTCAGGGAGCTGATCGAAGCCGGGGCGCCGCTCGACCATGTCAACAATCTCGGCTGGACCGCTCTCATGGAAGCCGTGGTTCTCGGCGATGGCGGGCTACGACATGTCGAGGCGGCCCGCGCTCTGCTCGCGGCTGGCGCCGATCGCACGATCGCGGACCGCCAGGGCATCACGCCGCTGCAGCATGCCAGGGCTCGTGGGTATGTGGCGATGGCCGAGCTGCTGGAAACGGCGCCGCGGCGCTGAGATGCTATAGCCGGCCCTTTCCGGCCGCTCGCCCTGACTGAAAACCTCGCTGTCGTGGCATGGAACTCCGCTACCTGCTCCCCCGTTGAAGCCTGTAACGGAAGAGGTTGCCAATGCCTGCAAGAGCGATGGAATTGCGCCGTTCGGATGCTCTCACAGCGCCTGCCTGGCATGAGCGATGCCAGGATTCGAACGGAAACAGATATGTCGTCGCCGCCTGGCCGGATGCGAGGGGCGCTACGCGTTATGAGCTTCTCGACGGTACCGGCGTCAGGAAGATCGATCGGGAGACATTCGAGCTTCCCGGCGGCGTGCGGCTCCGCCGCGACGAAGACGCTCCGTTTTCGCATTGGGCTTGAGACAGCAGTCCGCTCGCCTTGCCGATAGAAACCTTCGTTAAGACACCCCGAGCCGCGGGAGAGCTGATGGCCGATGCTCCGCTTGCCTCGCAGCGCTCGCGCATGCGTCAATTCTTCCGGGTCGCCCTGCGCTTCTGGAGCGATCCGGAGACGCGGTGGCGCGCCTGGGGGATAACCGCGGCAGTGCTGGCCTTCGTCGCCGCGCAAATTACGACTGCAGTCGGCATCAACAGCTGGAACCGCCTGTTCTTCGATGCCCTCGAAAAGCGCGACGTGGCGGGCGTGTGGTCCGCGACGGGCTGGCTGCCGCTTCTCGTCGTGGCATCGGCCTTGTCGGTATCGGGCCTCGTCGTCAGCCGCATGCTGCTCCAGACGCGCTGGCGCGAGAACCTGACAGGGCGCGTCTCGGGCTGGTGGATCGCCGACCAGCGCTATTACCGCCTGGGTTTTCTGACCAAGAAGCTCACCGCGCCCGAATACCGGATCGCGGAGGATGTGCGCCTTTCGATCGAGCCGCTGGTGGAAATGGCGATCGGGCTGATCAGCGCCTTCATCACGGCGGCGACCTTCGCAGCCATCCTCTGGCAGGTCGCGGGCTCGGCAGAACTGACGCTCGGAGGGGTCACGGTGGTGATCCCGAGCTACATGGCGGTTGCCGCCGTCCTCTATGCGTTCGTGGCATCGGTGGCGGCCTATTTCACCGGCCGGCCGCTCGTCGGCCTCGTGTCGCACAAGAACGAGATGGAGGCCCAGTTCCGGGCTGAGATGACCCGGCTGCGCGAGAACGCCGAGAGCATCGCCCTCATTCGCGGCGACGCTGACGAATTGAGCGCCGTGGGCGAGAATTACGGGCGCGTCGTCGCGGCCTGGCTCAGAATCATTCGCCAGCAAGGCATCATCGCACTGGTGCTCAACACCAACGGCGCCCTGTTCCCGATCGTGCCGCTCCTGCTCATCGCGCCCAAATTCCTGGCAGGCGCTGTGACGCTGGGCGCGGTCGTGCAGGTCGTGGCCGCCTTCAGCGCGGTCCAGGCCGCGCTGATCTGGTTCGTCGACAATTTCGTCAGGCTGGCCGAATGGTTCGCTTCGGTGACCCGTGTCGACGAGCTGGTCGAGGAGCTGCAGGGCCTCGACGTCGGCACGATCATGGAGGGCGACTCCCGGATCGAGCTCGGAAACAGCGACGACGATGCGATCCATATCGAGAACCTGTCGCTCGCCCACAGCAATGGCCGCATCGTCGTCGCGGATGCGACGGTCGCCATCGAGCGGGGCGCGAAAGTCCTGATCGCCGGGGAGAGCGGCTCGGGCAAGAGCACGCTCATCCGCGCGCTGGCCGGGCTATGGCCCTGGGGTTCTGGGTCGATCCGCGTCCCCGAAGGACAGTCGATCGCCTTCGTCCCGCAGAAGCCCTATCTGCCGCGCGGCACGCTGCGCTCGATCCTGCTCTATCCGGCTTCCGACCAGGCGGTCGACGAGGAGACGATCACGGGCGCGCTGCAGCGTTGTGGCCTCGGCTATCTCTTCAAGCGGCTCGATGAGGACGATGATTGGGATCGTATCCTCTCCGGGGGCGAGCGCCAGCGCATCGCCTTTGCGCGCCTGCTGATCCAGAAGCCCGATATCATCGTCATGGACGAGGCGACCTCCGCGCTCGACGAGGAGAGCCAAGAATCGCTGCTGGGCTTGTTCGACAGTGAACTTTCTCAGGCCACGCTGATCAGCGTCGGCCATCGCCCGGGGCTCGAGGACTACCACGACCAGAAGATCACGCTGGAGCGCCGCCCCGCGGGCGCACACATGACAACCAGGCGCCTCGGCAGGTCGCTGTGGCGGCTTTTCAGGAGCCGCAGGGCGGCCAATGAGGACGCCAAGGCCGATACGCCCTGAGGTTTGCGCCGGAGCTCACGCATCTTCCATGATGGGGAGTGGCCGGCTGACCGACCACTCCCGTGGCGTCAGCCCTTCACGAATGCGAGCAGGTCGGCGTTGAGCACCTCGGCATTGGTGGTGAGCATGCCGTGCGGGTAGCCCGGATAGACCTTGAGCGTGCCGTTCTTCAGAAGCTTGATCGATTCATGCGCGGAGGCGCCGATCGGCACGATCTGGTCGTCGTCGCCATGGGCCACCAGCGTCGGCACGCTGATCGCCTTCAGGTCTTCGCTCTGGTCGGTTTCCGAGAAGGCCTTGATGCCGTCGTAATGGGCCTTGGCGCTGCCCGCCATGCCCTGCCGCCACCAATTCCAGATCACGCCCTGGTCGACCTTCGCGCCCGGACGGTTGTAGCCGTAGAAGGGGCCGGTCGGGACATCGAGGAAGAACTGCGCGCGGTTGTCGGCGAGCGCCTTGCGAAAGCTGTCGAAGACCTCGATCGGCAGGCCGCCGGGGTTCTTCTCGGTCTTGACCATCAATGGCGGCACGGCGCTGACCAGCACCGCCTTTGCGACGCGGCCCTGAGGCTCGCCGAATTTCGCGACATAGCGGGCGACCTGGCCGCCGCCGGTCGAATGGCCGATATGGACGGCGTTCTTCAGGTCGAGATGCTCGACGACGGCCGAGGCATCGGCGGCATAGTGATCCATGTCATGGCCGTCCCAGACCTGCGACGAGCGGCCATGGCCGCGCCGGTCGCTGGCGACGACGCGATAGCCCTTCGACAGGAAGAAGAGGAGCTGCCCGTCCCAGTCATCCGAAGACAGCGGCCAGCCATGGTGGAACATGATCGGCTGGGCGTCCTTCGGACCCCAATCCTTATAGAAGATCTCGACCCCGTCCTTGGTGGTGACGAATGACATATCGATGTCCCTTCTGTGCGCCAAACATGGTCCTTGCAGGCCATCTTGTCCGATTGCCCCGCGTTTTGTCTCTTATCGTTCCGGCTTGGCAGATATGCGTCAACGCCGGCTGCGCCATGCCTCCGGCAGGACCCGGCATGACGCGTTAAAACCCGTGTGAAAGAAGTGGTCATCAGCGCCGCAACCGGCCGCTTTCGTCAAGAGCGACGAAAGTGCGGTCGCTGTTGAAGATGCATTAGATTGCGGTCGGCCGCTTCCGGGCATCTCCCGGTCAGGGCGCAACATAGGTCAGTTCCAGCCGCTGCGGCGGTCCCAGCTCGCGGCGGGCGGTCGAGATCGTTCGGACACTCGTCGGAGTGTGAGCGATCTCGTACATGCGGATCAGCCGCGCGCCTTCGAGATCGTGCTCCCGCAGGTCTGGGAGACCTGGCAGGGCGGACTCGGCCACGCAGGCAGTGAACGCGAAGGGCGTGTAGGCGGGAAGCTCATAGGGCTCCCACCCGTCGGATCCCATCGGGCTCGGGCGTTCCATGATCCACTCGGCGGTCGCGCCGCTGATGCGCAGGCCAGCGGGGGCAAGCGCATCGAAGGCTTGCAGGATGATGCCCTTGCTGACGTTCTTCAGATTGCAGCGCACGGTCGTTTCGTCGAGCACGGTGATGATGGCGCTGATCTCGTCATAGGCGTCGACCGGAAGCGCGAGATCCTGAATGGGCAGATCACGACCCCGCGCCCACCACTGGAACCAGCTCGAATATTCGGATCGTGGAGCCGGCTGCGTAAGGCGCTTCTGCCGAGTGCCGATCTGGGGGAGCGAGGAATCGAGATAGCGCTTCTGCCCGTCCAGCCCGATCCAGGTGGAGCTCTGATATTCCGAGGCATTTCCGCTTGTGGGTGCCGAGACTTCTGGCACCGTCCAGTTCGCCATCACGGACGCAAAGCTGCGGCCATCGCGCGGGGTGACGTATCCGCCCGACCAGTTCATGCTTTTCTGGGATGGCCAGGAGACCGGCGCGGCAATCGCGATGATCCCTGACGGCGGGGGCCCCGCCGTGGGCTCGACCGCGAGAAGGAAGCTCAAGGGAGGGGTGCCCGGACGGTGGCGCAGGAAAGCCCGGCGAAACGCTGCCGCCGTCCGATTGCCGCTGAATGCCATTTGTGTGGGCAGACCGAACAGGCGCAGTTCCTCGTCGTTCGCAGCCGCGGGATCGAAATGGTCCGGCGGCAGCGGATAGGGCACGATCGCACCATTCGGATGCAGGGATACGGTCCTGTCACGCGGGCGGATGACCATCACCGCCTCCTCAACCCGCTTTCCATTCGGCGGCGGCTTTCGTGACGGCCTCGCCAAAGGACCGGAGCGCATAATGGCTCACGCTTTGCCCGGTGCCGGTGTGCTTCGAGAGCTTCGCGAAAGCTGCGGATGCCAGTGCCGCGCCGGCCGCGGAATCGCTGGGGTAATGCAGCCCGGCGATCTCGCGGTTGCGAGCGACCCGCCGCGCCAGCGCCTTGATCGTCTCGGTCAGGGCGGTCCGGTCGGCCTGCGGCAGCGCCGGCGTCACGATCGTCAGCACATGTTCCATGCAGGCGGCCATGAGAAGCGCCTGGGTGGCATGGCCACTTGGGTAAGCCGAGTGTCCGGGCACGGGGATCGGCGGCATCAGCGCCGGGCATTCCCAGGAAGGGCGTGGCCGCTGAAAGACCTGCTTGTAGTAGAGGGCGCCGAAGGAAGCGACCAGGCTGGCGATATGCAGAACCCGGAATGTCTGCGGATGCGAAGCCGGTGTCATTGCCAGCGCCGCCATGAAGGTGCTGATGAACTCGCCATCCTGCCCGAGAATCTCGCCCAAGGCGGATGCCCTTTCGTCACGCGCGGCGGCGAGCAGGTTCTTGATCTCCAGCGCCTGCTTGGTCTCGGTCCCGACCAGGGTGTTCAGGTCGATCAGGATGTCGGCGAGGGTATTGTTCAGCTGGGTGGTGTTCCAGTTCGTTGCCGTGAAATCCGTCAGCACGCGGAAGGCAAGCCAGCGGGCAGCCCAGTTGCGATCCGCGAAGGTCACAGGGTCTCCGCCGCCGGCGGCATTGGTGAAGAGAATTTTCTTTACCGGTCCCGGTGTCGGATCCAGCCGGATATGAACCGACTTGTGAAGGTCGCGGATTCGGCCGCCGGTCGCCGTCGATTCCATCGAGAACGGAAAATCGGCCCTGTCGGGCACGAACCAGCTCCCGTCGTCGCCGCTGATGCCGGCGTTTCCCGTGTTTCCCGTGTTTCCGGTATTGCCGGTGTTGCCAGTATTGCCGGTCATCGCGTGAACCCCGCACGGTTGCTGTTGCGGCAAACTCGTTAGGCTTCGGCTCAGTCAGGCAGTCCTGCCTTCCGCAAATGCGTGATCCATTGCTCAAGAATAGGCGAGGCGAACGGGCAGCGCTGCGCGTAGGGCGTCAGTCGAAAATCGGGCTGGACCAAAAGAAGCCGGTCAGACGCGCTTGCAGCCTCTCTCGTTCGACCCGCAGCGATCAGGCTGGCGGCAAGCGTACGTAGAGTAAAGCGGATTGATGGATTATGGGCAACTGCACTTCGTGCCCAGCCAACCGCCTGATCATAGTCGCGGTTAATGTAGTGCGCCTGGGCCAGGATGCCTTCGTGCCAGAAGCGATAGGGATCGGCCGGGGCGAGGCGTTGACCTTTCTCGCCGTGCAGAACCGCCAAGGGCCCGTTGCCGACGAAGCCACGTGTGGCGCTGCTCATCGTCCAGGCCATCGCGACGCTCGGCCCGGCCTCGATCGCCCGGTCGAGGAAGCGCTGAGCCGTGACCGTATCGCGCAGGAAGAATGCCTGGACATGGCCGTAGATCGCGAGCGCGAGCGGGTCGTTGCCGTCGCGCTCGATTGCCGCCCGCGCCCGATCGACCGCCGCCTGCGCATCGCCATCGGGATCGGGCGAGCCCAGTTCGCCGACGCGGAAGACATGCCAGAGCGCGGTGTAGGTGAAAGGGGGAGCGTAGGACGGATCGAGCGTCATCGCTTGCTGGAGGAGGCCGCGCGCCCGGGCAAAGCTGTCGGCATCCATCTTGTAGAGCAGGTCGAGGGCCTGAAGCAGTAGATCGTATGCGGTCATGTTCTGCGGATGCTGCCGCAGGGCCCGCTGCAACTCGCGCTCGCGGACATGGGGCGCGACGGTCCGGACGAGCTTCAAAGCGATGCGGTCCTGCAGGTCGAACAGTTCGTTGACCCTGCCGTCATAGTGATCTGCACTGACCACGGCGCCGTTCTCGTTGGCGATGAGCTCGGTGCTGATGCGCACGCGACGGTCGGACAGCGAGACGGTGCCGTCCATCACGTAGCGAACGCCGAGCTTGCGCCCGAAGGCCACCGGGTCGATCCGCTGCCGGCCGTATTCCAGCGTCGAGCCGCGTGAGATGACGAACAGCTCCTTGAGCCCCGACAGCGACTGGATGATCGAGTCGACCACGCCGTCGGCGATGGAAACCTTGTGGGATCGGGAGCCGTTCATGCGAAACGGCAGGACCGCGATGGAAGCTCTGGCATCGATTGCGGCATGGCTTTCGCCGATCTTGCTGCTGGGAGCGGGCCCGGGCTCGGATCGAAGGGCGAAGACGCGCACCGGCCGTTCGTGATTGCGCAGGAAGATCTCGCCCATGTCGGAGCCCAGCGTTCTCGTCGCATCGTCAAGCTGATCAAAGACTGCCTCGGAGATGATCACTCCGTCTTGTTCGGCATAGGATTGCAGCCGGGCCGCGACGTTGACGCCATCTCCGAAAATATCGCCACTCTCGAAAATGACGTCGGCGAGATGGATTCCCATGCGAAACGCGATCCGCAGGGACATCGGTTGGTCGGCCGTCGCGGCTGTCAGCGCGCGCTGCAGCGAAAGGGCACAAAGGGTCGCCTGAAGCGCGCTTTCGAACGTGGCCAGAAATCCGTCGCCGGTGTTCTTGACGGTGTGCCCGTCATGCTCGCGCACACACGGATCGATCAGATCTGCGCGCAGACTCATCAGCCGCTGGTGCGTCGCTTCTTCCGCCGCTTCGCTCAGGCGCATGTAGCCGACCACGTCGGCTGAAAGGATGGCGGCCGGACGACGCTGCATCTGCGTTGGAGCTTTCGCACCTGGTCCCGGTCCTGTCCGGACCGGGATCGACAAGGATGGATCAAGCCTCCGCGAATGCTGGCATGAGAGCTTCGTCGGGTCTACCTGTAAGCGCTTCCGTATGGGAACCATGACGTGGAAAGGCGAGCCTTCGCCTTTCCACGAGTCGCTGTCCGTCCGGATTGCGTTCCGTTGCGGGCCGGCGATACGGACGGCTGAGTGGTCGGGACCGGCGGACAAGGGATACCGCCGATCTATTTCTTCGGGCCGCTATAGAGCATTTCTATTCGCGTCAGCCCGATATCGTTCAAGGTGTGCTCGTCGAGGGGCCCGGGGCCCGCTGCACCTCGCCAAAGGGTGTAGGCTGGCACCAGCCAGCGAAGCAGCCGCGGTGCTCTGCGCGATGGCGGCACCATGAGCGGCGCTTCCGTCGCGCCGTCGCGTAACGGGGCCAGAGCTGCTAGGTTCAGAGGCGCTTTAGCGCGGTCCAGAGCGTCGTACACGATGAGCTCCGTTCTCGATCGGCTCTCACCCGGCCGCGGAATGCGGTGCTGGGCGGCCTGTCGGGGCAGAGTTCTGTGCCGTTCACGCTTCACCTTCCGTGCGCTGGATCACATAGGAATAGACTGCTCCGAAAAGCCGGATACCGGGAGCACCAGATGAACGACGGATCCCATCGCATCGCGAGCCTTCTGTCGGTGAATCCGTTCTTCGCGGGCATGCTTCCGGGGACGCTGGAGGACATCGCGCTGATCTGTCGGCCGCAGCATCTGGCCGCACGCGAGGTCCTGTTCCTGAAGGGTGATCCGGGCGATGGCCTTTATGCCATCCGCCGCGGTCTGATCCGTATCGGCACGACAGATGATCTGGGGCAGCAGATGACCGTGAATCTGCTCGGAGGCGGCGACATCTTCGGCGAAATCGCCCTTCTCGATGGGCGTTCGCGAACCGCCGATGCGGTGGCAATGGAAGATACCGAGATGTTCTTCCTGCCGCGCCGGGATTTTCTGAAACTGCTTTCGGGCGACCCTGCAATTTCATTGCAGCTTATCGAGCTCCTTTGTGCGCGGTTGCGCGACGTGCTCCAGCGCATGGAGGACACCACCTTCTTCCCTGCCGCGACCCGGCTGGCGCGGCGCATCCTCACGCTCGCGATCGACTATGGGACGGAGGTGCACGCCACGCAGGACGAGCTGGCATCGCTCAGCGGGATCACGCGCGAGACGGTGAACCGCCAGCTCCAGAGCTGGAAGCGGATGGGGGTTCTCTCGCTCGGCCGCGAACGCCTGACGATTCACGATATCGACGAGTTCCGCCGGATTGCGAAAATCGCAATGTCCAAGCCGGGCCGCACAAGCGTCTGAGTGACGCTAAGCTTTTTCGGTGACGACGAGGGAATGGACCGGCACAGGTTGGTCGAACCCTTTCAAGACCCGCGCTTTCAGCTCGACGAGCGGCAAGCGGGAACCGATCGCGTCAGCCGCCGCGCGATCGCAGAGAATCTCGAAATCGCGGGCGGTCGAACACAGGCGCGAGGCGAGGTTCACGACATTTCCGATCGCCGTGTAATCGAGGCGGCCCTCCGAGCCGATCCGGCCGACGGTCGCGAGGCCCATCGCAAGACCCACGCCGAACCCCAGCCGATGGTCGAGCTCGCGCTGACCGGCCAACAGCTTGTGCACGCCGACCTGCATGTCGTGCGCCATTTCCAGGGCGCGCATCGCCGGGTCCGAGCAAGAGAAAGGCGCATTGAACAGCACCATCGCGCCGTCGCCGGAGAAGTTCGTCAACGTGGCTCCATGGGCGCTGACCACCTTTTCCAGAACGGTATAGTACTCGCCGAGCATACCGATGACGGTTTCGGGTTCGGCCCGCGCCGAGAAGGCGGTGAAACCTCGCAGATCGCAGAACAGGACGACCACTTCGAGACGCCGCCCGTCGAGCAGGTGCTCGTCCCCGGTGCGTTCGACGAGTTCTGCCACCTGCGGGGCCAGGAAGCGCTTGAGCCTGCTTATGCGCTCCGAGCGCTCCTGCGAGATCGCCAGTTCGCTTGCCATCTCGTTGAAACGGGTCGCCAGCCGCTCGAACTCGTCGCCCGTCGCGAGGTGGATCCGGTGCTCGAAATGCCCCGCGCCGATCCGGGTCACCCCGTCTTCCAGAAGGACGATGGGCTCGACCATGCGTTGCGTGAGCCAGTAGGCCAGCACGGCAGCGAGGCCCGCACCGGCGACGAGCAGGGCCACCGTGCGCCATAAAGCGGCGTAGATCGGGCCGAACGCCTCCACGATGGGCTGCTTGACGACGACGGTCCAGTCGACCCCAGCGATGGGCGCCATGGCCGCGAGCACTCTGCCTCCCGTCAGATCCCGGCCGGCGATCGCCTCGCCCGGTTGGGCCAGGATCGATGCCCGCAGGTCCCGCAACGGCCCCGCCGCGGTCTCATCGGCGCGCAGGACCAGGCTGATGTCCGGGTGGGCGACGAGGCGGCCCGGCTGATCGAGCACGAAGGCTTCCCCCGTGCGCCCGACGCGGATCGCCGCGATCACGTCCCAGATGAATTTGAGATTGACCTCTGCGACCGCCACGCCGGCGGTTGGGCGGTTGCCAGCGACCGCAATCGTCATGAAAGGCTCCGAGCCGCGTTGAAACGTGACCGGCCCAAACCAGGCGCGATGCGAGCGCGCTCCCGCAACGGCCGGGTTCCCGGATTGATCATCCCCGCTTTCGACCCTGTTCAGGCCGATGCGGGACAGGAACAACCGTTCCCGGCCGGCGGCGTCGATAAGGCTGAGGCTCTGGATGGCCGGAACCTGCCGAAGCACGAGAAACGCATCGAGCCTGCGCTTCTCGTCGGCGCTATCCGACCAAGACAAGAGGACGGCCCATCCGAGCTGATCGCGGATGCCCTCGATGAAGTCCTGGATCTTGGCTGCCGCTGCTCGCGCCTCGGCATCGAGGATATCGTTCAGGCTGGTGCGCTGGTCGCGATAGCCGAACCACGCCTCGACACTCCCCGCGAACAGGAGCGGCACGACGACGGCCGCGAACAGGGCGAGAAAATACTTCCTGAACAGCGATAGTCGCGGCGCCGCTGGCATGTTGGACATCGCGTAGGCTCGCTCAGCGGCTCAACGGCCGGGTTATTCGATCACGAAGTCGGCACTGCTCAGGAGCGAAGGCGGGATGGACAGGCGGAGAGCGTTCGCAGCCTTGAGGTTGATGAACATCTCGACCTTGGTGACGCGTTGCACCGGCAGTTCCGACGGCTTCATGCCCTTGAGGATGCGGCCGGCATAGACGCCGGTGTGACGGTGCGATTGTTCGAAATCGCCGCCATAACTCATCAATCCGCCGGCAACGGGGAAGTCTCGGGACTGGGTGATCGCCGGTACGGCGTGGGCGGCCGCGAGCGCGGCGAGCTGTGGGCTGCGGTAAGCGAAATAAGGGTCCGACGTGAAGATGAGGCCGCCTGCGCCGGCTTGAGCGGCCCCGGCGAAAAGCGCGCCAAACTCCTGTTCCGTGCTGGCCTTGAGCAGATGCAGCGTCACTCCGAGGCTGCCTGCGGCATTATGAAGGTTCGTCAATTGCGAGTTCGAGGTCGGGCTTGCCGGGTTCACGGCGACCGCGAAGAGCTTGGCGCTCGGCAGCAATTCCGCCATGAACTCCAGCCGCTTGCGCGACACCTCGACGCTCAGGCTTGATACGCCGGTGAGATTGCCGCTGGGCCGGGACAGGCTGTCCACCAGCCCGAGGGCAACGGGGTCTCCGCCCAGCTCGAATACGACCGGAATCGTGGCCGTCGCCGATTTCGCCGCGAGCGCGACCTCGGCGCCTCCGGGAGCGACGATCACGCTGGCATTGCGCTGGACCAGATCCTTGGCCAGCGCCGGCAAGCGCTGGTACTGGCCTTCCGCCCATCGATAATCGATCACGACGTTGCGCCCCTCGGCATAGCCGGCCTCGGCCAGCCCGGCGCGAAAGGCCACGAGGCGACTGGCGTAGCGATCCGGGGTTTCCGAGCCGAGATACCCCAGCAGCGGCATTGCGGGTTGCTGCGAGTAGGCCGGGCCGGCCCATGCCGCCGCCCCGCCAGCAAGCACGAGGACGTCGCGCCGGCTCATGCGATCGGGAGCCTCTGTCGAGGCGAAGGGCAGAAAGCGCAAGGCCGTCTCCTCCCAACGGCGCTCATCTGTATCGAGCGGGCGGATATTACTCCAGCCATTCGGCAACGGCATCGTTTTGTTGTGGCGCTCGGTGTGCGGAAACAACTCTTTATTGCCGCCTTCCCATGAGGAATGGGCGCATCGGGCGTTCCCATGCATTGTCGCGCGGCGGCGATGCGACCGGCGCGACCGCGCAGCGGGCTAACTTCCTTCGAAAACGCGCCTGCGCGCGCTTTCAAGGTGGGTTTGCATGGAGCGGCGCGCGCCCGTCTCGTCGCCGCTCTCGATCGCGTCCAGGATCGCCCTGTGCTCGATCTGGACCGTCAGAAGGCGGGGGCGCGGCTGGATCAGCGAGAGGTTGCGATTGAGGCTGATGCCGGTCGCGATCTGCTCGTGGAGCCCGTTGAGCGTGGTCACGAAGAAATGGTTGCCGGTGGTCTCGGCGACGGCGCGGTGGAAGGCGATATCCTCCTCGACGCCGAGCCGGCCCTGCTCGCTGACGATCTCCAGCGCGTTGAAGGCGTGGCGCAATCTCAGAAGCCCGTCCTCATCGCGCATCTTCGCCGCCAGCGCGGCGATCTCTCCTTCCACCGCGATGCGGAAGACGAAGCAGCGCTGGATGTCCGCAATGCTGCTGATCGGCGCGAAGCTGCGGACATCGGGGGCGGGCCGGCGCAGGACATAGGAGCCGGAGCCGCGCCGCGATTCGACCAGGCCGTCGTCGCGCAGGCGGCCGAGCGCCTCCCGCACGATCGGGCGGGAAACGGCAAGGCGCTCGGCGAGCTCGCTCTCGGCGGGCAGCCGCGCCGCCACCGCGAAGTCCCCGGTCATGATCTGGCTCAGAATATACTCGTAGACGCGGTCGCCGAGCTTGCCCGCCGCCACCTTTCTCGCTGCCGTCACCGCTTCGCCCCATCGCAGTTGCCGACATTCTAGTGCAGGGCCGGCTTCGGTGCATCGTCTGAAAAACTACTTTACAACTTATTTTACAAATTATACTCGCTTTTATGGTCGCCAGGCTTAGGATCAGCCGTTCGAGTGGGCTGGGTAAGAAGAATTCGCTGGGAGAGACGAGATGAATTTCAGCTCTCGGGATCACTTGTGCGGCGTGCTGCTTACGTGTCTCGGCGGTGCGCAGGGCCGGCAGAAGATCGAGCTGACTCAGTTAGGGAGGCCGGGCAGAAGGTCGTCGCCGGTATCCGGCCGGAGCATCTCGGTTTGGGCGCAAGCCCGCTCGACGCGACGGTCACGATGATCGAAATGACCGCCCGGAGCGGCTCGTCAGCCTCGATCTCGGCGGCGCCGCACGGGTTGCGACCACCGGCAAAAGCAGGAAACTTGCCGTCGGCGAGCACATTCCGCTCGCTATCGACCCCACCGCCATCCATGTCTTCGAAGCCGCCGGCGGGCGGCGCATCTCCTCGGGAATGAACTGATGTCCAAGCTCAAGCCGGAAACCCGCGCCAAGCTCCGCACCGTCTCGGTCGCGACGGTCTGCACCGCGCTGTTCAAGCGCGGCCTCCGCAACCAGTTCATCCAGGATGTGCGGCCCCTGAGCCCGAACACCGGCACCATGGTCGGCGAGGCCTTCACCCTGCGCTACATCCCGGCGCGGGAAGACCTGAATCCGCTCTCGGTCTTCCTCGACAGGGCACATCCGCAGCGCAAGGCGGTCGAGGATTGTCCTCCCGACGCGGTGATGGTGATCGACAGCCGCAAAGACCCGCGGGCCGCCTCGGCGGGCGCCATTCTCGTCTCGCGCCTGATGAAGCGTGGTGTCGCCGGCGTCGTCACCGATGGTGGCTTCCGCGATTCTCCGGAGATCGCCGCGCTGCCGTTCCCGGCCTATCACAACCGGCCGGCGGCGCCGACCAACCTGACCTTGCATCAGGCTATCGACATCAACGTGCCGATCGGCTGCGGCGATGTCGCGGTCTGGCCGGGCGATGTCGTGCTCGGTGACGGCGAGGGCGTGGTCGTCATCCCCGCCCATCTCGCCGACGAGGTGACCGAGGAGGCGGTCGAGATGACGGCCTTCGAGGATTTCGTCGCCGAGGAGGTGATGAAGGGCCGCTCGATCCTCGGGCTCTACCCCGCGACCGAGGAGCAGACGAAGATCGACTTCGCGGAATGGCGCCGCGCCAACAACCGCTGAGGCACGCTCCGCCTAAGGCTCGGAACGCCTGTTCCCGAGCCAGACCAGCGCGAGGCCGGAAGCAGCGAGCAGGCCGCCGGCGATCGGGATGGCGGCATAGCCGAGGTCCAGGCTGATGACGGCGGCGCCAAGCGCGGCGCCGACGGCATTGCCGAGGTTGAAGGCGCCGACATTGATCGAGGAGGCGAGGCCCGGCGCCTCGGACGCAGCCTCCATCACGCGCATCTGCACCGGTGGCACGATCGCGAAGGCCGCCGCGCCCCAGACCAGCAGGCCGATGGCCGCGCCGATATGGCTGGTGATGGCCAGGGGCAGGGCGAACATGATCACGGCGAGCGCACCGAGGAATATCTTCGTCGCGCCGTCCAGCGACCAGTCGGCCAGTCGCCCGCCGAGCGCATTGCCGAGGGTGAAGCCGACGCCGATCAGCACCAGCCCGAGCGTGACGAAGCCGTCGGACGCGCCGGTCAGGGTCGCGAGAACGGGCGCGACATAGGTGTAGAGGGTGAACATGGCGCCCGCGCCCATCACGGTCGTCGCCATCGCCAGCAGCACGGCCGGGCGGGTCAGCACGCGCAATTCACGTCGCAGGTCGGGCCGCGTGCCTGCCTCACCGCGCGGAAGCGCGAACCATAGCGCAGCGATTGCGGCGAGCCCGAGCACGGCCGTGCCGGCGAAGGCCATGCGCCAGCCGATCTGCTGGCCGATCCAGGTCGCCGCAGGCACGCCGCCGATATTGGCGATCGTCAGGCCCATGAACATCGCCGCGACGGCGCTCGCCTGCTTCTCCTTCGGCACCACGCTGGCCGCCACCACCGCGCCGAGCCCGAAGAAGGCGCCGTGGTTCAGGCTGGTGACGAGGCGGGCGAGCAGCAGGGTGAAATAGCCCGGCGCCATCGCCGACATCAGATTGCCGATGGTGAAGATGCCCATCAACAGCATCAGCGCGGTGCGCTTGCCGAAACGGCTGAAGGCGAGCGTCATGACCGGCGCGCCGAGCATCACGCCGATCGCATAGGCGCTGATCAGCAGGCCCGCGGTCGGTATCGAGACGTCCACGCCCTGGGCGATGACGGGCAGGAGGCCCATCGGCGAGAATTCGGTGGTGCCGATGCCGAAGGCGCCGACGGCGAGCGCCAGCAGCGCCCAGCGGGCATGCGGCGCGGCGGCGGCTTCGGCCGTCGCCGAACAGGTGGTTGCGGTCATTGTCGCCTCGGCTTCACGCGTCCCAGGCGGGCGCCAGGCCCGCCGGGCTGACGAGCCGCCCGTCCGGTCGGGCCAGTTGCGCGATTGCTGTCATGTCCGCATCGGACAGCGCAAAATCGAAGATCGCGATGTTCTCGGCGATACGTTCCGGCTTCGCGGTCTTCGACAGCGCGACGAAGCCCTGCTGGACCAGCCAGCGCAGTGCGACCTGCGCGGCGCTCTTGCCGTATTGCGCGCCGATCTTCTGCAGGACGAGGTCGCGCGGCACGGCCCCATCGGCCATGCCGTAATAGGCGGTGATCGCGATGCCGGCCTGCTTCGCGGCGGCGGCGAGACGACTTTGGTCCAGATAAGGATGCAGCTCGACCTGATTGGTGACGATCGGCGTGGTGCTCAGCGCTGCCGACGCCCGCATCTGCGCGATGTTCTGGTTGCTGACGCCGACGAAGCGCGTCTTGCCTGCCTTCTGCACCGCGTCCAGCATCGCGATCTGCTCGGCGATGGCGACCTCGGCCGGCCAGTGCAGCAACAGCAGATCGACCTGGTCGACCTTCAGCTTGCCGAGGCTCTCATCCACCGAGGCTGCGAATTTGGCGGGGCTGTAATTCTCGACCCAGACCTTGGTGGTCAGGAACAGGTCGTCGCGGCGGGCTCCCGCGCTTGCAAGGGCCCGGCCTAGCGCCGCCTCGTTCCCGTAGATCTGGGCGGTGTCGAAGTGGCGGAAGCCGGCTTCCAGCGCGGCGGGCACAACGGCCTCCACCTCGGCGTCCGACATGCGGAAGACGCCGAAACCGAGCGCCGGAATCTCCGCGCCATGCGCTTTCACGATTTCCATTGTCTGTCTCCTGAGTGCTTAGGCGGCATGCGCCTTGGGTTTGGTGGCGAGCGCCGGGATGACGTCCGACGCCAGTTCTTCGATGATCTCCACCGGCGGCCGTGCCGACTGCCTGAGGTTGAGGGCGAGGTGGTCGACTCCGGCGGCTACCAGCGCCTGCAGATGCGCGATCAGCCCGTTGCGACCCACGCGCGCGCCGAAGCGGATGGGCTCGGCCGGCGCGGCGGCATCGTCCAGAAGATCGAGATGGAAGGCGTTGATGAACGCGCCCGGGCCGGTGGTGGCGGCCCGCCAGCGCGCGACCTGCGCGGCCATGCGCTCGACGCTGCCGGGATAGACGAAGCGGCCATCCATGTTGGCCGCGAGCCAGGCGTCGTCCTGCCGCGCCTGTCCGGCGACGACGAGCGGTATGCTCGGCTGGTCGGGCCGGGGCAGCAGATCGAGCCCCGCCATCCGCTCTCCGTTCACCGGCAGCCCGCCGGGCTGCCATGCCGCGCGCAGATAGGCGACGGCCTCGCGAAAGGCTTCGCCCCGTGTCTCGAAATCGAGACCGAGCAGTGGATATTCGACCGGCCGGTCGCCCGAGGCGACGCCGAGGATCAGACGACCTCCGGACAATGCGTCGACCGAAGCCGCGGCCTTGGCCGTCATCAGGGGATGGCGGATCGGCAGCACGACGGCGGCCGTTCCGAGCGCAATATCGCGCGTCTGGCCGGCGAGGAAGCCGAGCAGCGTGAAGACGTCGTATACCGAGCCTGCGTCGCCCATATTGACCCGGTCGAACACCGGCACGTCGCGCAGCCAGACGGCCGAGAAGCCGAGATCGTCGGCCCAGCGGATCAGCTCCGTCTGCCGGCTGAGATCGGGGACGCCGGGCGGACGCCCCTGCTCGGTGCGGCGGGCTTCGCCGGCGGGCGACCAGTCGTTGTCGAGCGGCAGCTCGAGGCCAAGAGTCAGGCGATCCGGCTTCCGGATCAGGTCCAATGCGGAGTTCCGTGTCATGGCCGGGAGATAAGGCACCGCGACCAGCTTGATAATCACGCCTCCTGCCACATTATCTGTGAACGGGCTTCACAGGCGAGGGCGTCCTGGATAATCGCGCCGGCGGCTTACGGCGTCATGACGACGGCGCGCCTCTCGACCGCACTCATCTCAGGCTTCGGCCTTCAAGGCAGGAGCGGTGCCATGGCTCTTGCGGTGGACGATGGTCTTCTCCAGCGCCTCCCAATCCCAGTCGATGCCGAGACCCGGTTTCTCGGAAGGGATCGCCTTGCCGTTCTCGATGCGGATCGGCGAGGAGGTGACGAGGTCGAGCTGGGGGATGTATTCGAGCCAGCGGCTGTTGGGCACCGCGCAGCACAGCCCGAGATGGATCTCCATCAGGAAATGCGGGCAGACCGGCACGTTGAAGGCCTCGGCCATATGCGCGACCTTGAGCCAGGGCGTGATGCCGCCGATGCGTCCGACATCGACCTGCACGATCGAGCAGGCACCGGCTTCGAGATAGTCCTTGAACTGCGAGAGAGAATACATCGACTCGCCGACGGCGATCGGCACGGTGGTCGATTGCGAGAGACGCCGATGCGCGCCGATATCGTCGGCATGGATCGGCTCCTCGAACCAAGCGACGTCGAGCTTCTCGTAATGACGCGCCCGCCGGATCGCCTCGTCGAGCGAGAGGCCCTGATTGGCGTCGGTCATGATCTCCCAGCCGAAGCCGACCTTGTCGCGCACAGCGGAAAGGCGCTTCACATCCTCGGCGACATGCGGCCGGCCGACCTTGACCTTGGTACCGCCGAAGCCGCTTTCCTTGGCCTTGAGCGCCTCCTCGACCAGCTCGGACTGCTCCATGTGGAGCCAGCCGCCCTCGGTGTAATAGAGCTCGATCGCATTCTTGGCGCCGCCGGCGAGCCGGTGTAGCGGCAGGCCCGTCTTCCGGGCGCGCAGGTCCCACAGTGCCGTGTCGATCGCGGCGAGCGCGATCGAGGTGATGGCGCCCACCGTCGTGGCGTGGACGCGGAAGAACAGGGCTCGCCACAGCCCCTCGATCTCCTCGGCCTCGCGGCCGATCAGGACGGGTGCGAGATGATCGTCGATCAGCTTGCAGACCGAGGAGCCACCGGTGCCGATGGTGTAGCTGTAGCCCGTGCCGGTCACGCCATCCGCATCGGTGATGCGGACCATCGGCGTCTCCTGCAGCTCGAAGCTCTGCACGGCGTCGGTGCGCTTGACCTTGGGCTTCAGGTTCGCCTGCAACACTTCGACGGATACGATCTTGGCCATTCTCGGCTTCCTTCCCGGGTGATCTCTCAGCGTTTCTCCGGCCGGTCCGCATGCCAGCCATTGTAGCGATGCCATGACGTCTTCAGATGCGACTCCACCGCGGCCTGCGCGCCGTCCTCGTCGCCGCGAAGGACCGCGCCGAGGATGGCGCGGTGCTCGTCGAGCATCGGCGCGATGTCGTGGGGAATACGGCTGAACAGCCGGGCGTGGTGCAGATGCGGATGCAGGCCTCTCACCGCCTGGGCCAGGATCTCGTTGCCGGCTCCTTCCAGTATCGCCTCATGGAAGATTTCGTCGGCGCGGCTGGCACCGACATAGTCCCACGCCTGCCCGCGCGGAGGATCGCGCTCCATCGATGCGATGCTGGCGCGCATCCGGGCGATCGCGTGAGGATCGCGGCTGCGGGCGAGCTGCCTGGCGGCCCAGCCCTCGTTCAGTATGCGGAAATCGCGGAGTTGCTCGAACCATTCGCGCGGCGGTTCGGGCGCCACGGAGAAACCGGTGAAGGATGCCGAAGCGACGAGGCCGAGCGCGGAGAGCCGTGTCAGCGCCTCGCGGATCGGCGAGGAGCTGACCTCGAACTCGCGGGTGAGCGCATCGATATTGAGCTTCTCTCCCGGCGCATAGGCCCGATCGAGGATGCGTTCCATCAGAACGGCCGTGACCTGATCGACCAGCGCCACGCGCGCCAGAACGGGTTTTACGATCATGCCGAATTCTCCCCCGGCGTTGATCATCCATCGCCGATCATCGGTCGTCAATCATCGATCGTGCATGATTTGGGGAATGACATTGCCGAGGCAATGGACCGGTCAATAGTCCTGCCTGCCATGGCAATACGCGATCTGGTGGGATGTCCTCCAGATCGCGCCTGGCGTGAAATGCGAATGCTTACGCAGTTTGCCCGACATCGGTATGCCCCGGGCAAAATCGCCGTGCAGGATGCTGTCAGACCGTCTCGCCGACCGCCTGCAGATAGAGGTCGAGGATCGCCTCTTCCTCCTTGCGCTCTTCGAGATCGCGCTTGCGCAGCGCCACCACCTTGCGCAGCACCTTGACGTCGTAGCCGTTGCCCTTGGCCTCGGCATAGACCTCCTTGATGTCGTCGGCGATCGTCTTCTTCTCTTCCTCGAGCCGCTCGATGCGCTCGACGATGCTCTTGAGCTGGTCGCCCTGAACCGGATCGTCCATCTGATATCCTTCCGGGGTATGAAAATTCGGCCGGCAGCGTTCGCCCGGATCGGGGCTGGGCGTCAAGCCGGAAACGGCTCGCCCTCAACAGCTGTGATGCCGCAATCACCCGCTTCGGGCTGACGAAGAAAAGTATGACTTAATCTGGATAAGACAGATGACGCCGGCCTTCGCGCGATCTAGGAAGAATCAAGAGGACCGTCGCGGCCAGCGACGACGCTGGGTGGAAATGGGCAACGTGCACAGTCCTGCGAGCGAGACAGCGAAGCCGCGCGCGACGGCGCGGAAGATCTACGATGCCGCCGTCTCCCGGGCCCATCCGGCCGAATGCCTGCCGCAACATCTCCCGTCTGCCCCTGCAACGGGCCGCCTGATCCTGCTTGCTGCCGGAAAGGCTGCCGGCAGCATGACCGCCCTTGCCGAGGCGCATTATCTCGATGGCGGTTTTCCGCAGGAGCGACTTTTCGGTCATGCCGTAGCCCGCCACGGCTACACCGCTCCGACCCGCCGGATCCCGATGATCGCCGCCGGCCATCCCGTGCCCGATCAGGGCAGCATCGACAGCGCCGAACGCGCGCTGGCGCTGGCGGCTTCCGCGACCGAGGACGATCTGGTCCTGGTCCTGCTTTCGGGTGGGGGCTCGGCCAACTGGGTCGCCCCGGCCGGCTCGCTTACGCTTGCCGAGAAGCAGGCCGTCAACAAGGCGCTGCTGCGCTCCGGCGCCCCGATAGGCGAAATGAACATCGTTCGCAAGCGCCTGTCGCGCATCAAGGGCGGCCGGCTCGCGCTTGCGGCGGCCCCGGCGAAGCTGCTGACGCTCGCCATATCGGACGTGCCGGGCGACGAGCCCACCGCCATCGCCTCGGGCCCGACCGTCGCGGACCCGTCCACCATGGACGAGGCCCGCGCCATCGTCGCCCGCTATGGGCTCGATCTGCCGCCCGCCGCCCGCGCGCTGCTCGACGACTCCGCAAACGAGACGCCGAAACCCGGCCATCCCGCCTTTGCCAACAGCGCGTTCCGCATCATCGCCCGCCCGGCCGATGCCTTGGCCGCCGCCCGCGCCGTCGCCGAGGCGGAGGGCTACGAGGTGCACGATCTCGGCCCCGATCTGGAAGGCGAGGCGCGAGAGGTCGCGGCAGATCATGCCGAACTCGCACGCCGGCTGAAGCGCGAGGGCAGGCGGGCCGCCATCCTCTCCGGCGGCGAACTCACGGTGACGCTGCGTGGCTCCGGCCGGGGCGGCCCGAGCCAGGAATACGCGCTGGCGCTGGCGATCGCGCTGGCCGGCGAGCCCGGCATCGTCGCACTCGCGGGCGACACGGACGGCACGGATGGCGGCGGCGGCGAGGCGACCGACCCGGCAGGCGCGCTGGTCGATCCCCAAACTTTGGCGCGCGCCGCCGAGATCGGCCTTGATCCCGCCCGATCCCTCGCCGAAAACGATTCGACCGGCTTCTTCGAAGCGCTGGGCGATTTGCTGCAGCCGGGACCGACGCTGACCAACGTCAACGACTGCCGCGTGATCCTGATCGAGCCGTGAGATTCTCCTTCAATCAGCGAACGGGCCTTCTGGCCGCCTGCTGCGCCACAGCCTTCATCGCAGGCGCCGTGCCCGCGAAGGCCGATCTGCGCATGTGCAACACCACGTCGAGCCGGATCGGCGTCGCGATCGGCTACCGCGACGCGCAGGGCTGGACCACCGAAGGCTGGTGGAACATCAGCCCGCGCGGCTGCGAAACCCTGCTGCGCGGCACGCTGGCGGCGCGCTTCTATTACGTTCACGCCGTTGACTACGACAAAGGCGGCGAGTGGACCGGCAAATCCGTCATGTGTGTCCGCAACAAGGAATTCACGATTCGCGGCATCGAGGACTGTCTGGCACGCGGCTATGACCGCGCCGGCTTCTTCGAGGTCGACACCGGAGAGCAGAAGAGCTGGACGATCCAGCTCACCGATACGGGCGGAGCTGCGTCGCCCCGACCATGAGCGGCGCGGCGAGGCGGGTGCGAGCACGAGAACGATAAAAGGCGGGCCATTCGGGCCTGCCCAAAGGGAAACAGGGGACGCCGCGTCGGGGCAGCAGGATTGCTGGCCGATGGCAGCTCTGCAACGATTGAAGGGGCCTGGATGGGACCGAAGCCGCACCGGCTCTCGGACCGCAGGGGAAAAGCAATGAAGCGCGAACGCCGGATCAAGATCATCGCCACCCTCGGGCCGGCTTCCTCGAGCGAGGAGATGTGCGCCAAGCTTTTCGAGGCGGGCGTCGACGTCTTCCGCATCAATATGAGCCATACCCAGCGCGAGACGCTGGCCGAAAGGATCGCGATGCTGCGCGGCCTGGAGGCCAAGTTTCATCGTCCGGTCGGGATTCTCGCCGATCTCCAGGGCCCGAAGCTGCGCGTCGGCCAGTTCGGCGGCGATGGCGGCGTGATGCTGGAGAACGGCGCCCGCTTCACGCTGGATTCCGATCCGGCGCCGGGCGACGTCAAGCGCGTCCACCTGCCGCATCCAGAGATCCTGAGCGCGCTGGAGCCCGGCCACACCCTGATCCTCGACGACGGCAAGCTGCGCCTCGTCGTCGAGAAGGCGTCGCCCAAGGAGGCGGTCACGCGCGTCACGGTCGGCGGGCGGCTGTCCTCGCGCAAGGGCGTCAGCCTGCCCGACACCACCATCGCCGTCTCGGCTATGACCGAGAAGGACCGCGCCGATGCCGAGGTCGCGGCCGAGGTCGGGGTCGACTGGATCGCGCTCTCCTTCGTGCAGCGCCCCGAGGATATGGCGGAGCTGCGCAAGATCGTGCGCGGCCGGGCGCTGGCGCTCGCCAAGATCGAGAAGCCGCAGGCGGTCGTGCGGATGGAGGAGATCATCGACGCCTCCGACGCCATCATGGTGGCGCGCGGCGATCTCGGGGTCGAAATGCCGCTGGAGAAGGTCCCCGGCACGCAGAAGCGGCTGACCCGCATGGCCCGGCTCAAGGGCAAGCCGGTCGTGGTCGCGACGCAGATGCTGGAGAGCATGATCACCAGCCCGGTGCCGACCCGCGCCGAGGTCTCCGACGTCGCCACTGCCGTCTTCGAAGGGGCCGACGCGGTGATGCTCTCGGCCGAGAGCGCCGCTGGCCAGTACCCTATCGAAGCGGTGACGATGATGAACCGCATCGCCGAGGAGGTCGAAAACGACGCGGTCTACCGTTCGATCCTCGATTCGCAGCGCAACGAGCCGGAGGCCACCGGTGCCGACGCCATCGCCAAGGCCGCCCACGAGATCGCCGAGACGCTGAACCTCAAGGCGATCTGCGCCTGGACCTCGTCCGGCTCCACCGCCTTCCGCATCGCGCGCGAGCGCCCGAACTCGACGGTGATCGCGCTCACGCCGAACCGCGCCACGGCGCGCCGGCTCACTTTGGTCTGGGGCGTCCACGCCATAGTGACCAAGGACGCCAGCGACGCCGACGACATGGCCTTCCGCGCCTGCAAATTCGCGGTACGCGAGCATTACGCCAAGATCGGCGACCGGGTGATCGTCGTCGCCGGCGTGCCGTTCGGGACGCCGGGCGCGACCAATATGGTGCGGATCGCCTTCATCGCCCAGGAGCATGTGGCGAAGGCCTGAGCGGGGAGGGCAGGGCGCGGCTGGTTGCGACGCTCAGGCGTCGCGACCATCGACCTCGGTCTTGAGCGCGTCGACCGCCTTCTTCACGGCGTCGAATTCCGGATAGATCGTCAGCGCCTTGCGGAAGGCGATCATGGCGCCCTTGTCGTCGCCCTGTTGGCGCAGGATCATGCCGAGCCCCATCATCGCGCCGTAATGGCGCGGCTCGCGCTTCAGCGTCTCGCCGATATCGATCATCGAGCGGATTGAATCGCCGGAGAGGTAGAGCGCATTGGCACGCTGGTTCCAGGCCTCGGCCCAGTCCGGTTGCAGGCTGATGACGCGATCCAGCAGCTCGATCGCGATTTCCGTCTGCTTCTCCTGCAAGGCCTTCTGAGCGCGGGTCATCAGCAGGTCGGCGGTATCGGAGCCGGATCGCGCCCAACGCCGCTGGATCAGCCGCGCGACCCCCTCGGCCTCTTCCTGCGTCTTGGCCTCATGCAATCGCTCGAACAGCCGCTCGAGCGTCGCAGCCGGGCCGCGTTGAGGGGCGGAGGGCGTGACGGGATTATCGGCTTTGTCGGAAGGCGCGACCGTGCCGGGCCGCGGCGGCGCGGCCTCCTGAGCGGGAGCCGCGACCGTGCCGAGAGAGGCGGCCACGGCCAATCCGAAAGCGAAAGCAGGCGCCAGATGGAAACGCATCATGCCGTCGACTGTAGCCACGTGTTCAGGCAGGTCAAATCACGCCTGGGCGAGCGCGCAACGCAAAAAGCGGGGCGCGCCGGTCGGCGCCCCGCTCTGCAAAGTCCCGGTCAGGCTTTCGCGCGGCGAGAGCCGCGCAGAAGCTCAGCCCTGACGCGCCTTGAAGCGCTTCTGGACCTTGTTGATGATGTAGACGCGGCCCTTGCGGCGCACCAGCTGGTTGTCGCGATGGCGCGCGCGCAGCGACTTCAGCGAATTGCGGATCTTCATCGTCTCAACTCCATCGACCCGCCCTTGCGGACGCGCCGGTCAAAAACCTTCAGTCTGCGACTTGGGGCCAAGCCCTCACCGCCCATGACAATGGTGCGACTGATGCGATGGCGGCTGTATACGGATTTTTCCGCAGATCGCAAGTGCGTTCGCACTCGCACGCGCAAAAGAGCGCGGGAAAGTCCGGGGAACAGAGTAGCCGCGGCAGCGTTTCCCCTGAGCTTTCCTCGGGGGGACCCCATCATGCGCATTTCGACACTGGCTTTGATCGCTGCCGCAGGCCTCGCTCTCGGCGCCTGCGGCAATACCACGGAGCAGCGCATCGGCGGCGCAGCAGTTGGCGCCGGCACCGGAGCCGTCGTGGCCGGGCCGGTCGGTGCCGTGGTCGGCGGCGCGGCAGGTGCGGTGACAGCCCCGACCGTCGTCCGGACGACCCGTCGCGCCACCCGCTGACGCAGCATCGATGGCGGGGGCGGCTCGGCACGCCGCCCTTCGCAGCAGGATCGAGCCGCGAATGGGGCCACCGGTTTGCCCTCCTCCTGCCGGCTGTCATCAAACTCTCATCGAGCGATCCAATGCTCGTCGGATGGCCGATTCGCTGCAGAGACTCCACGCTGCCGTCCTCGAAGCGCGATTCCGGGACCCGGCTTGCTCGCGAACCGCAAAACTCTTTGCCGACGGCCTGCCCAAGATGGCGAAGAAACTGGCTGAGGAAGCGGTCGAGCTCAGCCTTGAAGCGTTGCAAGGCAAGCGACAGGCGGCGATCCTCGAAAGCGCCGATCTCATCTACAACCTGATCGTCCTCTGGACCGCCATGGGGATCGAGCCGGATGAGATCTGGAGCGAGATCGACCGGCGCGAGCGGCTTTACGGAATCGCCGAGAAGCTGCCGAAGGGCGGCCGCGCACAGCGCGCGAAGCGAAGCCGGCAACAGGCGCCCGCCGTCGCGGCGCAAACGCGTTGAGACGGCGCATGACGGCATCCCTGTCCACAGTCGCGGAGAATTCGGGCCCTCGATGATTTTGGGGTTGCCAAGACGAAATGAAGCCGTTATCTCGGCGTCCATCAGGCCAGACGCTCTAGCGTCTTGACGCTCTGAGACGCGCCCGTAGCTCAGCTGGATAGAGCATCAGACTACGAATCTGAGGGTCAGAGGTTCGAATCCTTTCGGGCGCGCCATTTATTTCAAGTACTTAAATCGGGTTGGCCTATCGCCTGCTTCCCAACAGGCCGGATTTGGAAGCATATGGGAAGCATTCCGATTGTGCCAACTCGGCTCGGTTAGATGGTCCGAGATGCGATAGCTGATCAACAGATGGCGGCAGAGGCTGCGATCTCAGCAGTTGACGCTTAACAGCGGGTCGTAGGTTCGAGCCCTACATCACCCACCACGGAACTTCCTGAAAAAAAATAATCTTAGGGTTAGCTCACGCGAGTGGCGCCAAGTGCCCTTCGTTTTGGTGTCTTGTGGGCACTGGCGTGGGCACTTTTCTGCGCAACTCGGGCAAGATCGCTATCAGCACGCCATCACCAGGCACTCCCGCCAAGCGCCGTGCCTTTGAGCGTCGGCCGAAACTACTGACCCCGATCGTGACGACCCCGAGCGCGATCAACTCGTGCGCCCAATGATGCGACGAGGCGCACGCTTCTATCCCCACGACACACGCAGGCTGCTTGGCAAAAAAAAAACTGCAGGAGTTGCGCATGCCTGATCTGACTCCGGATAGCGATGTCGCCCCCGACGTCAACTCTATGCACCTTGAACACCGACGTCGCGAGATCAAGGTCAATCGTCACCACCTGACCCATTGCTCTCGTCCTCTTCAGCAGGAGCCATGCTCCCGCCGTGGTGGTGAGCCGTCCACAGCATCAATCTTGGCCATTCGTGGTGGGTTCACGGAACGGCTACTTTGGCCCATAGCGACCTGGCAAACGTCAGCTTTCGCCTCTCTTAATGGCCCGTCAGCCAAAAGTCAGCGACTGGGCCTCCGGAAGCTTGAAGTTGTCGGCGACGATCGGATTGGCCATCGACGAATGCGCTCGGCCGGGTTGGCTGCCAAGCATCTCACGCTGCGCGTGGAGGCGCCATTGCTCGCCGTCAATCCCCCGTCCACGAGGATACACGTATTCACCGTGGCGGGCCGGCTCCTTGTCTAGAC